>CP124756.1:3934705-4277058 GCA_029972225.1 Candidatus Thiothrix putei | reverse complement strand
GCCGGGAATCCGGTAGACCGGTTCGCTTATGTGGATTTTTCCGTAGGTCGTGTGCCAATGACAGTTTTTTTTCCACTCTTTACATACTTCCCAATGCCTTCTTCACAGGCTGGGGCTGTGCATTTTTCTACACGTTTGTTTGCCCATGCAGTGATCGCATCATTTCCCATTTGGCGCAGTTCTTCTATCACCCGCTGTTCGGCGTCTGCTGCTTTGATAATGTCATCACCGGCATTTTCAACCACCTCGATTAGCCCTTCCATCCGAGCTTTTAATGCGGGGTTGCGGTTCAAGGCTTCTAAAAGTTTTTGGTCGCGGGAGCTAACTGTCAACATGGGAAAGTCCTTTTTCTCTGGTTTTAGGGGATGCCATCTTAGTCTACAGGACACCGCACTTTTGTTCACACCCGGAACAGCACACTTTCCACCAGTGCTGCGCACAGCAGCGTTGCCCAGAACCAGTTGAGGCTGAATAGCCAGAAATCAAACTTCACCCCTGTGCCCCAGCAATACGCCGCCACCGCTGCGAGCAAAGAACTGCTCATGATAATGTCAGCCATGACCAGCCGTTTGACACTGTTTTTTACTATTTTGGGGTAGACCAGCACGTAAGCCAGTACTTCCACAGTGAGGACAGTCAGGAAAAGTAATAGGGTGTTCATAAAATCTCCTTAGAAATTGCCAAAAAGTTCAGCGCCAGATCATTGATTATTCTTAGTCTGAACTGAGATTCGTAGGATTCAAGGATTCGCAGGATGAAGAAGGCGGCATTCTTCATCCTGCGAATCCTTAAATCAAGAAAATCTCGGTTCAAGACGACGAAAAAAATAATCGAGCCGCCAGTGTTTTCATTTGTGTTCCTGCGATGCTGGTAGCGTAGTGGTTTGCCGTGCCTCCAGCGTTTGCTGATTGGCTATGGCGGTTTTGGCGGGAATACCGTGTTCACTTGGATCAAAAAACAGCATATAGATGAAGAAGGCAGGGATTGCGATAAACAGTAAAATGGTCGCCAATAATAAGGCATCGTATAGCCACGTCTGTAATTTTTTCATGGTGTTGCCTTATTCTGTGTTTGTTGGGAATCGGATAGTGGTAACAGGAGGAAAGTTAATCGCCAGATCATTGATCCAACGCATCCGCCAGCGCACGGTAACAAACAAATGCTGGTTCACCGCCCAGCCATGTTTCCGCCATTGCCTCCAGCCGCTCCGCCACCTGCCAACGCAGATACCAACGCTGATAGAACGGCAAGCGTTCCTGTATTTCCGGTTGTGCCAGCAGCAAGGCAAGTGCGGCGTGCTGATTGGCAAGTTGTTTGTCCGCGTCGCTATCCGGTTTGATCGTTAGATTATCGAGGTTTTTTTCTCGAAAAACGTCGAACAGAACGTCTGCCACATCATCCCGTTGCAAGAGTTCGGGCAAACCGTTGAAGGTAGTGCGCAGTTTGTCCATGCCCGCTTGCAAGGTCTTGCTGCTATGGACAAGGTGCAGATGTGGGTATTCCAGCCAAATTTCGATCAGTTCACGGGTGGGGATTTGCTTGAGCAGGTCGGTCGGGATTTGGGGATTTTCCACGGCTTCCGGCGGTTCAGGGAAAACGTAGCTGGGTAACGGGTATCTGCCGCCCGTGCTGATCATGTACTGGAGGGGACTGTATGGGTCAATCAGCCGCGCATTGGCAAAACTGCTGCTGCCGGGGGAGAGGGCATACAGCCCCCAATGCGGGCGGTAATGGTCATCTTCCCGCTGGAGCGACATCAGGTATTTGTTGCTGTTGATGCTACCGTCAAGGCGTATGTCAGTGGTGTCAAACCCTTTCAGGGTAAGGGTTTGCCCCTCATGCAGGAGCCATTCCTTAGTTTGCGGGAAGACTGCCATAACCTTAACCGTGCAGGTATCGGCGGAAGTCAGTTCCAGCACTTCGCCGAGGATGAGTGCGTCTTGATCTTTGCCAATCCACATCAGGTGGTCTGGTGTGCCTGCTTGTAGCAGCGGGGTGAAAAATAATAGTGCTGCCAGCAGCCATCTGTAGGTTTTCATGGTGTTGCCTTATTCTGTTTATGCTGGGAATCGGACAGCGGTAAGTGGTGAAAAGTTCGTCGTGAAAAATACAGGGCAATACCCGCAAGGGGTAGCCATGCAGGAATGTCTTCACTGGCAATAGCCTGCCTCAACGCTGCCCATCACACTCCCCGCCGTCAGCTTGAAAGCAGGCGCAATCCCCAGCCCCGCGCTGCTCAAACCCTTCGCTGTCCAACTGTTGCAGGTGTTCAGCAGGTGGTAGCGTCCGCTGGCGGCATAAAACTGGCTGTCGCCGTAAATGCCTGCTTTGAGCGCGGTCAATTCGCCGCTGGCATGACGTGCGAAGCTGTTGCTGATGAAGGTTGCCAGCCCTGCCAGTTGTTGCGGGTTCAGGCACAAGGGCTTGATGTCGCTGTGCTGGAAATAGCTCGCAGGGTCAGCAGGAATGCCAACAACGTGCATGACTGCGCCGGATGACCAAAACATCGCTTGCAAAGTCAGCCCCGCTGTCACTTCGGTGGCTTGGTAAAAGCCCTTGTCGCCCCAACCGATTTCGTAATAAGCGGCATCACCAAAGCGCGTTTGCAAGGCAGGCAAGGCTTGGCGCAACGGCGCGGCGGGGACAATCAGCCCCGTGTGCCAGCCGTGGCTGACGACGTAGACAGCATTCGTGCCGCTTGCCCCGCTGCTGGGTGTGCCTGCAACGCGGTAAGGCGCAAACGAATAGCTTCCCAGCAGCACAACAGGCAGCAGCACCAGCCCCATGAGCAGGGCGAGGGGGCGGTTAATCATTTGGTGCTTCATCTCTACGTGGGAAAAACTCTACCGTTATTCTCAGCATACTCGACTAAGCCTTTGCTATGCCATGCGGAAAAGATGGTATTTGCTTGGGCAGGTGCGATTGGTGTGGCAAATTCAAGCGTAAAACTATTGAAACTTGCCTCTTTATCGTAAACCTTGCTTGCATCGTAAATTATTTTCACGCCTGCAATCTTCTCCAAATCGGCAATAAAGGCAGGCAACAGATGACCTTTTGCATCAACCCAAGGGTGGGATTTGACATCATTGCTGATCCTTCATAAGGTTGCATAGCGCAGCCTGAAATATTCATCAGGATCAACAAAGCTGAAGCCGTTGAAAGGCTCATCAATATAAGTGCGTTGGAAATACTCCAACGGGCGAATCGTTTACTCATAATCGTGTTCTCCAGATTAGCGGTGGATGCCTTGGCTCACATCCCACGTTTGCGGCGCACCGTCACCCGCATAGCTGCCACTGGTGGTCTTGCTTTCCACCGCCTTAGCTTGTTTGGCAAGGTTCATCGCCCACGTGGTATCGGTGTTGTTTTCCTTACTTTTGATAAAACATAAAGGTGGCAAAAATTTGCTGTGCTGATGCTTCACCGAGTTCTTTGGTACGTTCACGCCGTGCCAACAAGCAACGTAATTCTGTCACTGTCAGGGTGCTGATATGGGTATCGTCCTGTTCAATCATCCACGCGGCGAAGCGTTCTGATTCCTGCTCATTCAAATACCATTTTGCCAGTGCGCTGGTGTCCAGATAGGTTTTCATCGCTCATCCCGATCAGCACGGATCAGGGTTTCACTGGCGATGCGCAGCCGTGGTTGTAATGCCCGTAGTTTGGCGTGATCGGGGCGTTGGCGTGGTTTTGTCATGGGTACTAACCGCGCTAACGGTTTGCCATGCCGCGTAATGATGATTTCAGGCGTTTTTTCCAAGACGCCTTGGAGTTGGGTCAGTTGTTGGCGCATTTCGCGGATCGACATTTCCATGCGGGTATTCCTCTTTGTGTCACATTGTTTTTTATTGTGTCACATTGCTTGGTTCACGTCACTCAAATCCACCAGGCGCGGAAAATGGCTGGCAATGTGCGGATCGTGGCTCACAAACACAATGGTGCTGCCTTGCACCGCAGCTTCCTTGAACAGCAAATGAAGGAAACCGTCACGGGTATCGGTATCCAGCGCCGACGTGGGTTCATCCGCAATGATCAGTTCGGGGCTGCCGATCAGGGCGCGGGCGACGGCGACGCGCTGTTGTTGCCCCACGCTCAGGTCAGTGACGGGGCGTTCCCACAAGTTGCGATCTAAGCCCAGATGTTCCAGCAAGCGGTTGGTGGTGGCTTGCATATCCCCTGCCTGTTGTTTGCGCCGTTTGGAAAAATGGCAGGGCAACTGCACATTTTCCCGCACCGACAGATACGGCAACAGGTTGAACTGCTGGAAGATCACACCCATGTGATCCGCACGGAAACGGTCGCGGGCGGCATTATCCATGCTGTGCAAGGCTTGCCCCAGAATGGTCAAGCTGCCACTGGCAGGGCGCAAAATGCCTGCCAGCAGGTTGAGAAACGTGGTTTTGCCGCTGCCGCTTGCGCCGCGAATAAACAGGTGTTCACCTTGGGCAACGTGCAACTTGGCAATTGCCAGCGTGTCACGGCTTTGACCTTGCCAGCGGTAGTGCAGGTTTTGCAGTTCGATCACGTTCATGGGGTTAGTTTGATGGTGTCATCCTTGTCCAACTCCAGCGCGGATGCGCCCTTCTCTGTTACCCATTCCGCCTTGATGTGTTGGAAACCGTCGGGGAAGGCGGTGAAGAGTTTCACCGTGACTTCTTTCAGTTCGGCGGGTTGGGTGCAGGCGAATGACCAGGTAACATCCATATCGTTGTGGGTTTCGCCTTCCTTGTGATCATGGTCATCCTTGCTCTTGGCTGCATCTTCTGCGTTACCCAACAGGGCGGAGATGACTTCGGCGCTTTTTAGCGTGCAACCTGCTTCGGTATTCATGCTGAATAATTCTGCCCCGGCTTCGAGCTTTTTCACGGCATCGGTGAGTTTTTGCTTGTCTTCATCGGTGGTGGCGGCGTGTTCAAAGCCGATGATATTGGCAGCGGGGGATTCGAGCATGATTTCCAGCCCTTCTGCTCCGGCGGCGATGGCAAGGGTGGCAGCACCGTGTTCGTGAGCACCGTGTTCTTCGTGTTCATGTTCGTGATCATCAGCATAGAGAGTGCTGCTGGACAGCGCTAAGCACAGGCTGAAAAGGATGTTAGGGTATTTCATTTTATTCTCCAGAATGGGGGGGTTGATTCACGGTTTGGGTAAACGAGGTCAGCAAGTTGCTGACGAAAGCTTCGTCGAGATCGGCGGTGATGAACACAAAGCGGCTGCGCTGATCAGCGTCAGGCCATGCGGGGAGTTCCACCGATGGGTAAAACAGGTGTTGCACGGCGTGTAGCACGATGGGGCGACCGGGGTATTCTTGCACGTTGACGATGGCTTTCATGCGTAACAGGCGGGCGCTGCAAAATTCCACCAGCGTGTCGAGTGCTTCGGAAACCCCTGCCCAGGGCAAGGGTTGGTCGAATTGCAGGGAAAAGCTGCGGATGCGTCCGTCCGTGCCGCCGTGCGTGGGGGCACTGGGGTTGAGAATGCTGGGTTGTTTGAGTGGCAAACTGGCACTGACGACGCGGAAATTTTCCGCCGCAAGCCACCGCTTGGCTTTGACAGGTTCGGATTGGTGGTAAGCGCGGAGTTTGAACACATTGTCAGGGGAAACATTGCCGTGCTGAACATGCACGATCGGCGCGGATGGATTGAGGCTGGCAAGGCGGCTTTCCAGCGTTTGAATCGTGGCAGCGTCGGCAAGGTCGGTTTTGGTCAGCAGCAAACGGTCTGCGCCTGCGACTTGGCGCACGGCTTCAAAGTGTTGGTCGAGCTGTCCGTTGCCGAATATCGCATCCACTGTGGTGACGACCCCATCCAGATAATGGCGTTTGGCTACCCAGTCGGAACGCAGCAGGGTTTCGAGGATCGGTGTGGGGTCGGCGATGCCGGTGGTTTCGATAATAATGCGTTCGTAGGGGGGAATTTTGCCGTCGCGTCGCCCCATCCACAGGTTTTTCAGGGTGGGGACGAGTGAACCTTGGATTTCGCAGCACACGCATCCGCCGGAGAGCAGCGCCATCGTGCCTTGGGTGTTATCGACGAGTTGATGATCCAGCCCGATGCTGCCAAATTCGTTCATGATCACGGCGGTGAGTGGCGGTACGCGCAATAAGCGTTCCCAAAACGACGGTTTCAGCAGGTTGTTGAGCACCGTGGTTTTGCCACTGCCGAGGAAGCCGGTGAGGAGGGTGATGGGGATGCGTGCGTCTACCGCGTCAGTCATGGTGGATTCTCATGCGAGTCTCTTTTGCAACAAGGTTGCAGCCGATTTTAGTGGGGGAGCACTGGGCTTGCAATGTTTCTATTAGGCCGATGACAATATCCGGTTAATGTTTAATACCCAGAATTTGTTCCAGCGAGTTGAGGCTATCAGGGTATAAATCTTCCATCATGGCGAGGAAGTCTTTATCAACAAGACGGCTAACCCGTTTGAGCAAAATCGGCACAGGGCTGCTGGGTTCGTATTTCGAGTAGTAGTCGCAAATTTGTTCAAGTACGTGGAGTACTTCCTCACGACTCTGAATAGGCATGGTCGCATCCCTGTGGTTTGGAGGAGGAAGTGTATCACCACTGCCATTCAAGCTACCGCCGGGGTTCTCCACTGGCTCGATGCCACCATTGTCATCGCTAGGTGGTGGGGGAATTCGTGGTGCAATGAATTTAACCGCTTGGTTTAAGGTATCACGCAATGGCGCTAAATTGGGGGCATTCGCATAACCAACGTGTGTATCAAATTGTTGGTTGATAGTGCCTAGGCGTTGCAGGCAGTCCTGCAAGGTTTGCAGTGTTGTCGTTAAGGTATCACCGGTGACAGCTTCTTTAAACATGGCCTCAACCAATTGGTATTTTTGTTTTTCTTCGCTCTCGCTAGCATTTTTATAATCACTGGCCTCTTGGAGATTTTGCAGGCTAAACTTCCCTAATACTTTTGAGTGGATCAGGGTTTGTTTACGTAAACTGGATAAAAAAGGTAATGCTGCCAATTCTAATAGGGTATTAGCTCGCATCATGGCAGGATTAGGATCATCATTATCCAGTTCGGGGTATAAACATTCCCAATGCTGTTCTAATAGTTTGGCGATCAAGGCCAGCCCTTGAGAAAATCCCATAAAACCGTCGGTGTGTAGCAATGCTGCGCTCAGACTCACCGCTACCCGTAAGTCACGGGTTGAGTTCGAAAGTTCAAGTGACTGTTTTTTTAAGGTTTTCCAGTCGGGTTCCTCGGCTGGGATAATCGTCGTGCCTGCTTGTCGTTCGGGTTCGCCTTGCTTGGCTTTTTCCATTTCCCTGAAAAGCGCGGTGTATTCAACATCCTGTCCGCAAGGGGCTGCGTTATCTAACGGTTGCGTCAGATTTTTAAAATCAAATATAACCATATAATAATATTCTTGCTGTTTAAATTAAAACATTAGGGTTAATACTAGCTGCTACGCAATGATAGCAAACTATTTTTGACATTTTTGTATGAGTATAGACAGCAATTTATGGCATTGCTGTCTATACTTCATATTACTCAGAGCCACTTGCAAAATTACATTTTCAGCGTGAACCTTCCTTCATCTGAAGGAAAAAAGAAGTGTGGGCTGCCGTTTTCGGCGATAATAGAAGCGTCAAAACAACCATTAAGCCCACGCTATGAATTCTACCGAACGCGCCCTGATTGCACAACGCTGGAGTTTGCTGCAAATTGAAATACTGCCTTGCTTCAATGATGCCTTTGGCACATTGACCCCCAAGCTTGAAAAGCTCATTCACGTACTGGAGCTGACGCGCATTGAAGATTTTGTGCGCTCTTTTCGTGATGGGTCTGGACGGCCAGCGACGGAGCGATCTTGGTTTGCCAATGCTTTTGTCGCCAAAAGCGTGCTCAATATTGTCAATACGCGAGCACTCATTGACCGGCTGCAAAACGATCGCTCCCTGCGACGCATCTGCGGGTTTCCCCTGACCAAGAAACTGCCTTCCGAATCCACCTTTTCACGTGCCTTCGCTGAATTTGCTGAACAGCGTTTAGCGGAACGTGTGCATGAAACGTTGGTGAAAACGTATTTGGGCGATGCGCTGATCGGCCACCTGTGTCGGGATTCAACAGCCATTGAGGCACGTGAACGGCCTGTTGCCGAGGAAAAGCCAAAGAAAAAACAAGGGCAAACACGGATTCAGCGCCAACGGGAACAGTCACTTCAGCAAGCACTCGATGAGATACCGGTTCAGTGTAACCGGGGGACGAAGAAGAATGCCCAAGGCTACAAGCACAGTTGGAACGGCTACAAACTGCATATCGATACCGCCGATTGTGGTGTCCCGATAGCAGCCATTCTGTCTTCCGCCTCCTTTCACGACAGCGGGGCAGCCATCCCACTCTCTCAAATCAGTGCCCAACGTGTCACCAGTCTCTACGACCTGATGGATGCGGCCTATTGCAGTGCTGATTTGCACGAATACAGCCGTCATCTGGGGCATGTCCCTCTGATTGATCACAATCCTCGCGGCGGACAGAAAGAAGCGTTTGAACCTGCTGATGCCGAGCGTTACAAAATTCGCAGCACCGTAGAACGAACCAATGCCCGCCTGAAGGATGAATTTGGTGGTCGGAATGTGTGGGTGCAAGGTGCGCAAAAAGTTTACAGCCACTTGATGTTTGGGATTTTGGTGTTGAGTGCTGATCAACTGATGCGTGTCTTGTTATAAAGCGACTGGGTTTGAAAAAACACGGGAAGACTGACTGAAAAACAGGAGCAGTCGCATCGGTATGGGTGAAATTTAGCAAAAGTTACGGTAAAACTGAAAAAGCTCAGGTTTCGTTGGTCAAATTGAGTAAAAAATCGGCTGAATATGCGGCGTTCGGTCAATGCTGAAAATTGAGCAACTCAGTTTGTCGGATTTTGCAAGTCGCTCACTCAATAAAACGCGAGAGCCTTGTGTTTTAACCTTAATTCAATAACCAAAACAATATTAATGAACCATCATTGCTAAGGAGTTGTATATGGCTAAACAAAGCAGCCAAAAGTTTATTGCCAGAAACCGGGCACCTAGGGTACAGATTGAATACGATGTGGAGCTTTACGGGGCTGAAAGGAAAGTGCAACTGCCGTTTGTGATGGGGGTATTGGCGGATTTGTCCGGCAAACCCGCAGAAGCCCTTCCTGCCATCCATGACCGTAAGTTTCTGGAAATTGATGTCGATAACTTTGATGAACGCATGAAAGCCATGAAGCCGCGAGTGGCTTTCCCCGTACCGAATACCTTGTCTGGCAAGGATAACCTGAGCGTCGACCTGACTTTTGAAAGCATGGATGATTTTTCCCCTGCTGCCGTTGCTCGCCAAGTTGAGCCATTACGCGAGTTATTGGAGGCAAGAACCCAGCTTGCTAACTTGCTAACGTATATGGATGGTAAATCAGGAGCCGAACAGTTGGTTGCCGAAGCTTTGGCTAACCCAGCGTTATTACAGGCATTGATTGCAGCCCCCAAGCCTGCCAGCACTGAAGCAATACCCGACGATTCCATAACCCATAAAGCGGAGGAGTAGCTTATGTCAGACCTCATGCGGGAAACAGCCAGCCAGTCACAGACGGGTACGGTGATGGAGTCCGATGCGTTTGCAGCCTTGCTGGAAAAAGAGTTCAAGCCCAAATCCAAGGATTCCAAAAGTGCGGTGGAACAGGCTGTCAAAACTTTGGCAGAGCAGGCGCTCGCCAATGCCACGCTGATTTCGGATGATGCGATTCGTACCATTGAGTCGATGATTGCCACGCTTGATAAAAACCTGTCTGAACAAGTAAACCTGATTTTGCACCACCCGGATTTTCAGGCATTGGAAAGCAGTTGGCGGGGCTTACATTACCTTGTTAACAACACCGAAACCGATGAAATGCTCAAAATCCGGGTGTTGAATATTTCTAAACAGGATTTAGGGAAGAACCTGAAGAAATACAAGGGTGTGGCATGGGATCAAAGCCCGGTCTTCAAGAAAATTTATACCGAGGAATACAGCATGTTTGGCGGGGAGCCATACGGGTGCTTGGTCGGTGATTATTACTTTGATAACAGTGCGCCGGATGTCGAATTGCTGGGGCAAATGGCACAAATCTCGGCAGCGTCCCATGCGCCGTTTATTACCGCCCCTTCCCCAACCTTGATGAACATGGATAGCTGGCAAGAGTTGAGTGATCCGCGTGATTTAACCAAAATTTTCCAGACCCCGGAATATGCGGCGTGGCGTTCGTTGCGTGAGTCTGAGGATTCCCGGTATATCGGTTTGGCGATGCCGCGTTTTCTGGGGCGTTTGCCGTATGGGGCTAAAACCAATCCGGTGGAGCATTTTGCGTTTGAGGAGGATGTGCAAGGGGCTGACCATCACCGTTACCTGTGGGTCAATGCTGCTTATGCCATGGCACGTAATATTAACCGCTCTTTTAAAGCTTATGGCTGGTGTTCACGGATTCGTGGGGTGGAATCAGGCGGTGCGGTGGAAGAGTTACCGGCACACACCTTCCCAACCACGGATGGTGGGGTCGATATGAAATGCCCGACGGAAATTGCCATTGATGACCGGCGTGAAGCCGAGTTGGCGAAGAATGGTTTCATGCCGTTGCTGCATAAAAAGAATTCGGATTATGCCGCATTTATTGGGGCGCAATCCCTGCAAAAACCGGCGGAGTATGATGACCCTGATGCCACCGCTAACGCCAACTTGGCGGCACGCTTGCCTTACCTGTTTGCCACTTGCCGGTTTGCGCATTATTTGAAATGCATTGTGCGGGACAAGCTGGGTTCCTTCAAGGAACGTGAGGACATGGAAAAGTGGTTAAACCGCTGGATTCTCAATTACGTGGAACCCAGTCCGCACAATGCAAGTGAGGAGGATAAAGCGCGAAAGCCTTTGTCTGCGGCCCAAGTAGTGGTGGAGTCAGTGGAGGGCAATCCGGGGTATTACACCTCTAAGTTCTACCTGCGCCCGCATTACCAGTTGGAAGGTTTAACCGTGTCTTTGCGTTTGGTGTCCAAACTGCCATCCGAGAAGCAATAGGGGTGGGTTTGCGCGTTAATGTAGAGGCGATTTTTATACAAAATGTCACAGTCTTCATAAAAAACAGCTTGCTGAAGGAGGTTTACAATGGCAGTTGATATGTTCTGCAAAATTGACGGTATTGATGGCGAAAGTACCGACGATAAACACGCCAAATGGATTGAAATAGATAGTTATACTTGTGGCGTGTCTCAACCAGTGTCGGGGAAAAACGTGGGTGGACTGACGGGGGGTAAGGCAGATTTCCAGCCCTTTGGTATTGTTAAAACCGTTGATGCGGCGACACCCGATTTACACACGTACTGTGCCAATGGTAAGCACATTCCCAAGGTGGAAATAGAGTGTTGCTTGGCGACGGAGGATAAACACGTTTTCATGAAGTATACCTTGGAGGATGCCATCGTTAGCTCGATTACAGCCACTGGATCAGTAGATGATGTGCGTCCAGCCGAAAAAGTTACATTTGCTTACGGCAAAATCAAGTGGGACTACACCCCCATTGATAAGACGGGTAAACCCGGTGCGGCGCTGAGTCGTGCGTGGAATGTGGGAACGAATGCCAAAGGATGAAACACGAAAATTACCTGCGGGCAGGCAAGCTGGCGGAGGCGTTGGCCTGTTTGCAGGATCTGATCCGCGATCAGCCGTCTCTCAGCAAGTACCGGATTTTGCTGTTCCAGTTATTGGCGGTGATGGGGCAATGGGAACGTGCCTTGAAGCAGTTGGACGTGATTCGGGGGCTGGATGATAGCGCGTTAGCGATGGTGCATTTGTACCGTTCGGCAATTGCGTGCGAAATGTTGCGCGAACAAGTGTTCCAAGGGCAGCGTGTGCCGGTTTTTATGGGGAAACCCGATGCATGGCAGGCGTTGCTGTTACAGGCTTTGACGCTGAGTGCGGCTGGTCATTCGACTGAGGCACTGGCGGTGCGGGAACAAGCGTTTGCACAAGCACCCGCATCAGCAGGTAAGGTCGATGGTATCGCGTTTGAATGGCTGGCGGATGCCGATTCCCGTTTGGGGCCGACTTTGGAAGTCATTATGGAAGGTGGCTATCGGTGGGTGGCTTTCGCACACATTCAGACCTTGACCTTGGAAAAGCCCGTCGATTTGCGTGATTTGGTGTGGTTGCCTGCGCATATTCAGTGGCGTGCCGGGGGGGATTCGCCCGTGTTGATTCCTACCCGTTATCCGGGGTCGGCAAACCAAGCGGATACCTTGGCCTTGGCGCGGCGTACTGAGTGGGAAGAGCCTGCCCCCGGTAGCTTTATCGGTTACGGACAGCGGGTGTTGACCACCGACACCGACGATTACCCGTTGCTGGATGTCAGGTTCATTGAGTTCTTGCCGGAAGGTAAGGTTCATGCCGACTGAGACGTATCTGCCTTCGCTGTTGGACAGGCTGGCAGATGACGCCCATGTGAATCATTCCATGGAAAATTGCCAACGGGAAGTCACCCGCTTGGAAAAACAGTTGCTTAATCAGTCGGATAACGGTGATCCTGCGCAACGTCAACAATGGCTAAAAGCCCTTCAAGATAACCGCACGCACTTAGCTTTTCTGCAAAAAGCCTTGGGGTCATTGCAGGGGATTCGTGATTGCGTGCGCCGCGATGTCGGCTGGTTATTGAATACCCGCAATCTGTGTATTGATGATTTGGAAACACAGTACCCTGAAATAGCGGCTTCTGTACTGAACTACGGTTTGCCGGATTTAACCGGTAAAACGGCTTCCAGTTTGCAGGCAGGTAAGCTGGAAAAAATGCTGGAAAAAGCCATCTCGGTGTTTGAGCCACGCATTTTGCGCCAATCCTTGCAGGTCAAACTGCTGACTAACGAATCCATGCAGGATCACAATGCCCTCGTATTCGAGATTACGGGGTGGTTATGGGCGGAACCTAGCCCGCTGCGGTTGCAACTGACCACACACCTAGATTTGGAAAACGGGGACATGAAAATTCTGGAGTAGTGTTTATGCATCCCAAAATGCGTGATTATTATGAAAAAGAACTGAATTATCTGCGTGGAATGGGTAAAGAGTTCGCAGATCAATTTCCGGGGGTGGCGCAGCGCTTGGATCTGGGGCGGTTTGAATGCGCTGACCCTTATGTTGAGCGCTTGCTGGAAGGGTTTGCCTTTCTGACAGCGCGGATTCAATTGCAGATGGATGCGGAATTCCCAGGGTTTACCCAGTATCTGCTGAACATGGTCTACCCGCATTACCTGTCACCAACACCTTCCATGACAATCTTGCGCATGACCCCTGACTTGGATGGGGGGGTAACAGCAGCCGGTTTTCCTTTACCAAAAGGAATGCGCTTGTTCACGGATGTGGGTTTGGAAGGGCAGTCCCGTTGTGAGTTCCGTACCTCACGGGATGTGACGTTATGGCCGGTACAAGTGATTCAAGTGGAGTATTTGACGGCGGCTGAAGCAGGTTATTACCCCCTGCCCCGCCAACCGCCTGCCAAGGCGGGGATTCGCTTACGTTTGCAAGTGGCTAACGGGATTCCTTGGCGTGAAATGCCGCTGGATGATTTGGTGTTTTACCTAGATGGCGGGCGTGAAACAACAGGGCGGGTGTATGAGTTATTGGCAGCACATACCCAAGCTTTGGTGTTGCAGCCAGTTGTGCCTGCTGGGCAATCACCCGCATGGCGACAGGTTTTGCCTGCTGATAATGTACAACCCTTGGGGTTTGCTCAAGAAGAAGCCTTGTTGCCGTACACGGATGTGTCGTTCCAAGGGTATCGCTTGCTGCAAGAGTATTTTGCTTTTCCAGAACGCTTTCTGTTTATCCGTTTGAGTGGGTTACAGGCAGCCGTACAACGTTTAGGCAATGAGGAGGCGTTGGAAATCGTTTGTTTGTTTCAGGATAAAAACGATGGGTTAAAAGGATGGCTGAATACGAGTAATGTCGTCTTGAATTGTGTGCCTGCTATTAACCTGTTTCCACGGCGTGCTGACCGGGTGCATGTGGCGGCGGTATCCCGCGAGCAGCATGTGATTGTGGATCGCACTCATGCACAAGATTATGAGGTGTATGCGATTACCGATGTGGTTGGATTTGACAGCAACTTGCAAGAGCAGCAGCGTTTTCGGTCTTTCTACGATTGCCGTGGGGAACACAAGGCCGGTAATGCGTATTACACCTGGCGGCGTGTGCCGCATTTACCCCCCTTAACGAAGCAGGCTGGTAGGCATTATCAGGGTAGCGAAGTGTATTTGTCGTTGGTGGATAGTACCGCAGCACCGTATGCCCCCGATCTTAAACAATTGGGGGTCAGTGTCTTGTGTACCAATCGGGATGCACCGTTGTATACCTTCCAACATAAAGGGCAAGTTCGGTTTACGCTCGACGCCAGTGCGCCGGTCAAACAGGTTGAGAGTCTGGCTGGGCCTAGCACGCCTTTGCCTGCTCACCCGGATGGGGAGCACGCTTGGCGGCTCATTAATCATCTTTCCTTGAATTATTTGTCATTGCTGGATACGGATGACAAGCAAGGAGCCGCAGCCTTGCGTTCATTGCTGCGGTTATACGCCAATATGAGTGAGGCTAGTGTGAGGAAGCAGGTAGATGACGGCATTCTGAAGATTAACAGCCGCCCGGTGGTGCGGCGGATACCGGGAAGTGGCCCGATTGCGTTTGGGCGGGGCGTGGAGATTGCGTTGCAATGCCAGGAAAGTGCTTTTGATGGCTTGGGGGCTTTTTTATTGGGTTCCGTACTCGAAAAGTTCTTCGCGAAGTACGTTTCTATTAACAGCTTTACCCAAATGAGCCTGAATACCGTGGAGCGAGGAGAGGTGATGCGATGGCCGATACGGACAGGAACGACCCCGATTTTGTAGATATTCTGACCGATCTGGGCAGGCAGGCGAATCGCTACGATTTTTTCGCGGCATTGCGGGCGGTGGAGTGTCATTTTCGGGATAAGCCACGTCTGGGGCAAAGTGTGAACCCGGCAGAGGATGGCATTCGCCTAGGGCAGGAACCGTCCAACTTGTTTGCGCCATCTGCCTTGCATTCTTGCCAGCCACAGGCTGATGGTTATTGGCATTTGCAAGTGCTATTTTTTGGGCTGTTTGGGCCACAGGGGCCATTACCGCAGCATTTGACAGAGTATGTGCGGGAACGGCGTCGCAATGAGGTTCGGGATGAAGCGACCCTGGCGTTCATGAATCTGTTTCATCACCGTCTCTTGAGCCTGTTGTACCGCGCATGGGCGAATAAAGAACCCACGGTGCAGCGCGACCGGGTGGAGAACGATGATTTTGACAGGTATACGGGGGCGTTACTGGGGATAGGTATCCCGGAATTGCAACACCGCGATGCCATGCGGGTGTGAACAAAAGTGCGGTGTCCTGTAGACTAAGATGGCATCCCCTAAAACCAGAGAAAAAGGACTTTCCCATGTTGACAGTTAGCTCCCGCGACCAAAAACTTTTAGAAGCCTTGAACCGCAACCCCGCATTAAAAGCTCGGATGGAAGGGCTAATCGAGGTGGTTGAAAATGCCGGTGATGACATTATCAAAGCAGCAGACGCCGAACAGCGGGTGATAGAAGAACTGCGCCAAATGGGAAATGATGCGATCACTGCATGGGCAAACAAACGTGTAGAAAAATGCACAGCCCCAGCCTGTGAAGAAGGCATTGGGAAGTATGTAAAGAGTGGAAAAAAAACTGTCATTGGCACACGACCTACGGAAAAATCCACATAAGCGAACCGGTCTACCGGATTCCCGGCAAGCGTGTCCGCCCCTTTAGCCAGAGTGCCGAGGTTGTTTGCCGAGGCTGTTCGCTCCCGCTGCAACGGGCGGTGACGGACTTTGGGGCGGACTGTTCATTTGCTCAAGTGCCTGATAAATTAGAAGAACATTACGGGATACGGCTGGCATCCAGCAGCATCCGACACATCACCGAAGGTCACGCCAAACGCATCCATGAATCCCAAGTGTTGATAAAAGACTATCCAAGCACGTTGGGAAAAGCCTATGTCATTGCCGAAATGGACGGCAGCATGATCCCCATCGTCGAGATTGACGAAACAGCCCCCGACAAGCGCAAAGGCAAAAAGGAAAGCTGGAAAGAAGCCCGCCTGTGTCTTGCCCACGCCAAAGGCAGTGCTACGCCAACGTTTGGCGCAATATTCGGTGGCACGGTAGAAGATGCTGGAAAAATCTTATTCGACACCGCCTGCCGTGCTGGATTTGGAAAAAGCACGTTCCTCCATGCAGTGGGTGATGGGGCAAGCTGGATCAACCGTCAAGTGGATGAACAATTTGGCACACAAGGACATTACCTGATTGATTTTTATCATGTTTGTGAATACCTATCAGCAGCATCCGCAAGCTGTTCATGCCTCAAGGACAAGGATAAATGGTTTGCCAAACAGAAAAAAGCCCTACAGGATGGTCAAGCTCAAGCGGTCATCGACACACTGAAACCTTTCCTCGAAGCAGAAACGGTAGAAGACAGTAACGCCCCAGTACGAGCTTGTCACCGTTACCTGAGCAACCGCATTGAGCAACTGGATTACCCGACAGCAAAATCCCTCGGATTGCCCGTGGGGTCGGGCGAAATAGAAAGTGCACACCGTTACATCATCCAGCAACGCTTAAAAAAATCGGGGGCATGGTGGAAAAGTGATAATGCGGCGGATATGTTGGCGTTGAGGGTCATGCGGGGAAACCAGCAATGGAAGCATTATTGGCGAAACACCGCTGAGGCGGCATGAGGTTTACCGCACTTTTGTTCACACCCATGCCATGCCGGATGACAGCAAACGCTATTTTGCGGCTTATCTGGGGGGGCAAGGGCGTCATGCCAGTGGTTTGCTGGCCTTACTCAAGGCATTTTTTCACGTACCGTCACAGATTGAGGAGTTTGCCGGGGAATGGTTGGCGATTCCGGCAGAAAGCCAGTCTTGCTTGGGCAGGCCGTTGGGAACCCAGTTGGGGGTTGATACGGTGTTGGGGCAATACAGTTGGCAGCGGCAATACAAATTTCGCATCCGTTTGGGGCCGATGAATCTGGCAGAGTATGAGGGGTTATTGCCGGGGAAACCCAATTTGCAGTTGCTGGGTGCAATTGTCAGGAATTATCTGGGGGATGAGTTGAATTGGGAGGTAGGGCTGGTATTGCATAAAGAGCAAATACCGGCTGCCCGTTTGGGGCAATACGGGCAACTGGGTTTAACCAGTTGGTTTGCGCCTGCGATACCTGTCAGCGATGCCGATGATTTGGCCGTCGGGAGGACGCGTTTGTTGGTTTGATCTTGAATTCACCACCAAACTTTCAAGCGATTGCCCTGCATTAAAACTTCTAAACCTATTCAACAAGGTATCTACAGACTACACAACACACAAACCAACAAAACACTCTCAAGCTGACTAAGTCGCTATCTCCTAGAAGACATCGACGTCATCAAACTTAATAGTGACTTAAAAATACTCAACTAGTATTTCTTGCAAAGTTCATCTATAGATAAAATTAGTAGGCGCTATAGATAATCTTGCCTGATGGCTTGACCTCCATAGAATCCACGATAGTTTTCCATACATCTTGATTCAGATGTTCTGGCAGACGGATCACACTATTAGTTTGCGTCTGTGTAGAGACTCCGCTAACCAAGTTATACCAATAAAACTCACCACGAGTATTGGCAGCTTCAGCTTGAGAAAGCACTGCTACTGAAGCAGATGGAACAGAGGACAGAATCTCTGGCATAGTATCAGAGGCAAAAGCAGGTGATGCAGCAACAACAAACAACACAGCAACTAAAGATGACTTGAACATAAATTACTCCTTTTCGCTTTGATCAATTAAATTAACAAAACAAGATAGTTATCTACTACCACAATTAATGATAGATCAATTTAGCAAATAATCAAGCTCAATTTACTTATCGATAATAATAAAAAAAATCTATTTATTAATAAATCAATAGATTTCACTCAATCCATTAATAAATCTCAACAGTCGTGACATTCCCCCAAAACCAAGCATGATGTTAGGCAGCAGCCTTACTGAACTGCTGTTTTAACACCTTGATTATGGGTATTTTCCCGCTGTTAGCGGTTCATGTTTGCCTATCATCGTCCTCATCGCCGTTGACGGCCGCGTTAATTCGCCACCAGAAGGCTTTGGGGGGAGAGCGCAGTAATTGCCGTGCCAGTAGTGGTGCTAAAATCTGTCGCACGGTGTTCTCGGAAGGCAATTCACGGGAACGGGTGCGCAAATACAAGACCTGCTGCTTCCACAGCCCCTCATGGTACTTGAGGGAAAACAGTTGTAGCAAACCGGTGGCGATGCAGGCACACAACACAAAGGTTTCCATTGCCTGCCAGCAGGCCACCACCGTGGGGAGGTGCTGTGCTTGGGGGGCTTTGAGATGCCGATTGGCGGTAGGTCGCCGGGAATGGCGCGGCAGGTAACGGCTCCAGAAGTGGAAGCGGAATGCGCCCATGGTATTTTTCAGGGCATCAAACAAGGTTTCAATCCGGGTGCGTCGGCAGTACAGGGTGAGGATGGTTTCCGCGTCCAGCACCAAATCCGAACACATCAATCAGGCGTACCGACTCCTCCTTGCCATAAATGCACAGGGTCACTTCACGGAAAAAATCAGCATGGTCAAAGGCTTCCCACAACACCAGCTTCATCCCGTACTGGCGTTGCCGCCCACGCCTTCCCGGCGGTTTGGGTGGCGCAGGGAAGTAGGCCACATAGTTCTTTTTAGCGCGGGTGATGACCTGCACCAGTGGTTGTTGTAACGCCACCGACCAAACCGAGCGTGCCAGCCGGAACACCGAAGCCGTGGCAAAGAACGCATCCAGCACCAGCCACACCGGGCGGTCATTCACCTGCGCAAACGACAACGCCATCTGCACCACCCGTGTCCCCAGTTTGAGTGTCGGGTCGTTAGCATCCTCTTCCCCCAAATGCCGAAACCCCTGATGGATTTGCAAACTCAGCGGCAGGCAGAAACAGGCGGACAGGCTCCCCACCAACAACCCCACGGCTCCCCAACACTGCCCCCGGAAATAGTCCGGTTTGCTTTGGGTTTCCGAGGTTTCCCGCAAGGAAACGACCCCCGGCATCCGCCCACCATCCTTAACCACATGGGTATGGTCGCCCAGCACCACCAAACGCCCCGCCACCTCAACCAGCGGCGCATGGGACAACACCCACCGCTGCCAGCTCGCCCGTAACCGCTCAGGATGGTAAGACCCGGCACGAAAAAAATGGAGCAACCGATGGTAGCCCCGTTCATCCGATAACCAGTAACGGCACATCGACGTGACCCCGCTCATCTCGGTCGCCGCTAAAAAGCTCAGGATGATGGCGCAAAACAATAGCCATGCTCGCTGGCGCGAAAATTCACTTTTAAAGTGGTGAAGGCTCTGGTATAGATCAACTAGCATGATGTCCCTTGGATAATAGGTCGCTGGTAACGCCTACTCTAAGGGATTTCGTGCTGCTTGGGGGAATGGGGAGAACTTATGACTGTTGAGTAAAAAGAACTATGTGGCCTACTTCCCTGCGCCACCCAAACCGCCGGGAAGGCGTGGGCGGCAACGCCAGTACGGGATGAAGCTGGTGTTGTGGGAAGCCTTTGACCATGCTGATTTTTTCCGTGAAGTGACCCTGTGCATTTATGGCAAGGAGGAGTCGGTACGCCTGATGTCCCATACCCTGTGGTGGAAACCGTTAGGGCAGCCGCTGCAATTTGTCTGGGCAGTCACTTCCCGTGGCCCCATCCTGCTGATGTGTTCGGATTTGGTGCTGGACGCGGAAACCATCCTCACCCTGTACTGCCGACGCACCCGGATTGAAACCTTGTTTGATGCCCTGAAAAATACCATGGGCGCATTCCGCTTCCACTTCTGGAGCCGTTACCTGCCGCGCCATTCCCGGCGACCTACCGCCAATCGGCATCTCAAAGCCCCCCAAGCACAGCACCTCCCCACGGTGGTGGCCTGCTGGCAGGCAATGGAAACCTTTGTGTTGTGTGCCTGCATCGCCACCGGTTTGCTACAACTGTTTTCCCTCAAGTACCATGAGGGGCTTTGGAAGCAGCAGGTCTTGTATTTGCGCACCCGTTCCCGTGAATTGCCTTCCGAGAACACCGTGCGACAGATTTTAGCACCACTACTGGCACGGCAATTACTGCGCTCTCCCCCCAAAGCCTTCTGGTGGCGAATTAACGCGGCCGTCAACGGCGATGAGGACGATGATAGGCAAACATGAACCGCTAACAGCGGGAAAATACCCATAATCAAGGTGTTAAAACAGCAGTTCAGTAAGGCTGCTGCCTAACATCATGCTTGGTTTTGGGGGAATGTCACGACAGTTGAGAAGCTCTTGCACCTTGCTCCATTTTCCGCTGTAACCTACCTACTAGCAAAACGCCAGCGTCATGCAAATACAGAAGCAGGGCGTAAAATACCTGCAAAAAACTACCAACCCCGTGCAACAAACTCCTAATACCCCCACCCGCTCTCCTGTAGTCTAACCCTATTCGTTTTCATCCGGCAGGTGGGAAATGCCCAGTGGAAGAGCAAAGTTTCATCGTCGGGTTTTATCGTACCCACGGGCTGCATCCAGACAAGGTTGTGGGTACGGTACAGGCCCCCGAATCCACTGTGCGCCTGAACTTCAACGGGATGAGTGGGTTATGGCAAGCCATGATCCGTTTGCATGACATATCAACGAGCCAGACGAGGTACAACACAATGTCTTTGAAACAATATGGGGTGTTGGTGGGCAAAGCCACCGCCGGAAAACGTGAGGATGGTGAGGACACTCCCCACTATCAGGTTAAGGTGCGCAGCGCAGGCGTGGACTACCGTCTGGCGGTCAACGTCAAATCCAAAGGCGACAAGCCAGAATTGCTCTACCTCGTTGCTGACCCCTTTGAACACCCGATCCTGAATCGGCTGGCGGGGTTGGCAGAAGGCTTCACTCTGGTTCCCTCCCAAGCAGGCGGTGTAGCACTGGATTTTGTGCGCGGCAACCTGTTCGACAAAGACGGGATGCGCACGCTGCCCCACAACCTGCCAGGCCCCAGCAATGACCTGAACGACCGGATCGAACACTTGGTGGCACGAGCCATCAGTGAGCAGGATGCTCAGGTGTTCGCCTTTGGTGAACGCTGGGGACCAGAACAGGATCTGAAGGACAAAATTTTCGGTTTCAAGCCCGGCAATGGCGTCCATGACATCCACATGAACCAAGGCAACGACGCCGCTTACCGCAAGGATGATGGGGTGTGGCAGGACGGCGGCTTGCTGTTCCACTTCCCTTCCACCCGGCAATGGGTGGGCGTCTTTCTGGCATTCCAGTCACAGTCTTGGCATACGGATGACCAAACCGGTCATACGATTGAGGAGGATGACGACCAAATCACAGACAAGCAGGTGCGCATCATTGCAGCGATGGTGAACCCCGCCGGACCAGACCCGGAAGTGGAAACCGTGTTGCTGCTCAACCCCTCACCGCAAGCCATTGACCTGAGCGGCTGGCAGATTGCCGACCAGCAAAAGCGCAAATGCCCATTGTCGGGCAGACTGCCTGCCCACGGGACAATCAGCGTGCAACTGGGGGCAGGGGTGAAACTGGGCAATTCCGGCGGGCTTATTACCCTGTTGGATAACACTGGTATCAAAGTACACGGTGTCAGCTATACCAAAATACAGGCACGGGAAGAAGGTTGGCTGGTCGTATTCTGAGGTAATGAATCAATGAGATTACCTGCAAAAAAGTACTATGTGGTGTGCCAGATGAAAAATACTGGCCCTATACCGACAAACAAGGCGCTGAACCAGACGGTTTTGACCGTGAACCAAGCGCATTTGTGTATGCCATTGCGGATAATTATACTTCAACCGCCCATAATTGCAGATTCCTCAAAGGTCTGAAAGTTGAGAGTCAGCAAGGAGTCCAAGGCTTTTTTATGCGTAGTGTGGGTTTGTGCCAAACAGGCATCAATGGCCTGCGCAAACGCGGTAAAGTTTTCATGGTAACGTGAATACAGGCATTCCTTCTTCACAAACTTCCAGAGGCGCTCAATCAGGTTCAGGTTGGGGGAATAAGCGGGTAGGAACAACAGTTCGATCCCGAGTGTTTGGGCGAATGTTTGTACCAGGCTACAGCGCTGGTAACGGGCATTGTCCATCACCAAGGTCACCGGGACATCCAGGGCCAATGCCTTGATTTGCCGAAGCAACTGACAAACACTTTGGGAGTTGATGTAACTGTCATTGGTCACGGTGACCAGTTCATGGGTGACTGCATTCAACGCACCGAGGACATTGTAGCGCTGGCGTCCGGCAGGGGCGCGGATGAACAGCCGGGTGAAACACCACAGGAACCCCAGAAACGGGGCCAGGACAAAATGGGCGGCGTCGACAAAGAAAACGGCGCGTTTTCCGGCCTTGGCCTCCTCAAGACGCGGCTCCAGCTCTTTTTTTAAAAGTCTCCTGGGCAGCAGGGTCGGCTTTCGCCGGTATCATCCCCACCTTCCTGACGGACAAACCCAAGTCATGCAGGAATAGCCGCACGGCTTCCCGCTTGAGTTCAAGGCCGGTTAAGCGCTGTATATCAGCGATCGCCTGACTGATCCGGGTCGGTGGATGCTTCTCAAAATGTTTCTTCAGGGGCTCACGGAAAGGTTCCAACCGGCGGGTTGGGCGACGGAAATCCAGTTGTTCCAAGGCAGCGATCCCACCTTGTTGGTAACGTTTCAAATAACGGGTGACCGTCGTTGAACTCACCTGTGCCAGCCGTTCAATGTCCCCATGCGCCATTCCCTGGCTTTTTAGCCACAACACTTCCATCCGTTGGCGGACGCGAGGGTGGGCATGGCGGTAACGCCCCTCATTCAAGGCGGTTTGATCGGATTCGCTGAAGTCTATCTGGATCATGGAAAGGACGACCGGTTGCCAATAACAGCCGTACTTTGCTTGAGGGCTTCTCATTATTCAACAGCTATTCACGGGCAAAGTATAGAAACGCAAGATTTTGCGTCTCTACGGCAGTGGTCGCGCCTGCCGGTTTCATTATCGGCGGGCGTTTTTTTGCGCTGGTATCCTCTACGCTATTTGTGCTTCTCCGCATACGACACCGTATACGCCTGCCCTTGCTTGAGCTTATCGAAATTCCCGAAGACTTCTTTCAAATTACGTTTCATGTATTCACGCAAGCCGTTGATCGTGACCAAATACACCCTTCCGCCCGGTTTTAGGTGATGTTTCATATCATGCAGCAAAATGCTCATCATTTCTTTGCCGACTTTGGCAGGAATATTGGAAGCAATCACATCAAAGCGGGCATCTTTGTCGATGTGCTGGAAACCGTTACTCAACATAGCCCGCGCATTGGCGAGCTTATTCACACCCGCATTGCGATTGGCGTACTCCACTGCCATGAAATCTTTATCGACCATCAGGGTTTGACCTTGGGGAGCGAGTTTCGCCATCACCAAACCGACTGGGCCGTAACCGCAACCAAGATCGAAACAATCATCGGTCGGGTTGATTTTCAGGTATTTCAGCAGCAAATCCGTGCCGTCATCAATTTCACGCGGGGAAAAAATCCCCCAGGTCGACAGAAACGTGAACGGCTGCCCGCATAACTCAGCGTCAAAACGAATATCGTCACGCAAGCTTTTGGTGTAAGGAATATCTGCCATTAGAGGATAGCCGGTGCAAGGTTTTTCGCATACAGGAAGGTATAAGCAAAGGCCGCCAGACCTGCTAACCACAACACAATAGCGGCCACTTTACTCAAACCGGGTTTCAACGCAATCACACCCAGCACAACGTAAGCAATCAAGCCCACCGCTTTGATAATGACAAAATTATCCACGCCATGTGTAGTGCTGACAAATGCCAGCCACAAACCTGTGCC
The DNA here is from genome assembly GCA_029972225.1 of Candidatus Thiothrix putei. Classification (NCBI taxonomy): domain Bacteria; kingdom Pseudomonadati; phylum Pseudomonadota; class Gammaproteobacteria; order Thiotrichales; family Thiotrichaceae; genus Thiothrix; species Candidatus Thiothrix putei. Next base: position 4,253,128 of record CP124756.1, on the reverse strand, counting down.
CAATAAAATTAACATCGACAGTGAGGCACTCGCCAATGCCGCTTTGCTTGTCACTGCTGGGTTATTGGTGAGCATCCATACGCCCCGAATCAAATAAATCACAACTGACAACAGTGCGATAATTGCGTGTACCTTAAGTACCAGAGTATTAATGTCCATGTGGTGCGTTCCTTATTGCAATTGTTGAAAAATATGGCCTGCTTCTATTAATGCATCATCCAATTGCTTAGCAAGTGTGCAGTAATGCCCCATTTTGCGAGCAGGGCGGGCTTCGTGTTTGCCGTACAAGTGTAGCTTGGTATTCGCACTTTGCAGCAATGCCAACCAATTAGGCTGAGTACCGTGCCACAAATCGCCGAGCATATTGACCATTACCACGGGTGACAGCAGGTCGGTTGCGCCGAATGGCAATTCGCAGACCATGCGTACTTGCTGTTCAAACTGTGATGTGATGCAAGCATCCAGTGTGTAATGCCCGCTGTTGTGCGTGCGTGGTGCCATTTCATTAATCAGCAACTCGCCTTGGCGGGTGACGAAGAATTCCACCGCCATCACGCCAACGAAATCCAGCTTGTCCGCCATGCGTGTGGCGGCGGCTTGAGCATCGTCGGCGACTGCTACATCAATCCGCGCTGGTACAATGCTTTGGTGCAAAATACCATTGCGGTGTTCGTTCTCGGCAACGGGGAAACAACGCACATCGCCGTCAACACTGCGGGCGAGAATGACCGAAATTTCGCGTTCCAATTCCACCCGCTGTTCCAGCACACATGCCACACGCTGCAATTGGGCAAACGCGGCTTGCGCTTCGGCAACCGAATGCACAGTTACTTGACCCTTGCCGTCGTAACCCATGCGGGCGGTTTTGAGAATAGCGGGGAATTGGATGCTGTCGGTTGCGGCGGCAATATCCGCTGCGGTGCGAATCGCCACAAATGGCACAGGCTGCAAGCCACACGCCTGCACAAATTCTTTTTCCACGATCCGATCCTGCGCCATTTTCACAGCATGGGCGGAGGGGCGTACTGGTGCATAGTGCGCGAGGAATTCCAGTGTTTGTGCGGGAATATTCTCAAATTCAGTGGTGATCACATCGCTGCGTTTACCAAATGCTGCCAATGCGGCTTCATCATCGTAAGCGGCAATAATGTGATCGTCCGACAATTGCGCAGCGGGGCTGTGAAAATCCGGTTCGAGGATAATCACGCGGTAGCCGAGAGTACGAGCGGCGACGGTGAACATGCGTCCGAGTTGCCCGCCACCGAGCATTCCGATGGTTGATCCGGGGAGTAGTGTCATGAAGCTTCAGGGTCTGTCAGTAGGGTAAAACAAGCGCGAAGAATACAGCAAAATGCGTTACGACGCATCAATGCAACCAGCGTTGCAATAAAGCGTTACAGGGGCAGTAACGCTGAATGCCGCAGTAGGCTGAATTTAACTGGCTCAGTGTTTTGGATAATATTACCTTCGGCATCATTTAAGACTGCAAACACACTGTGTTCACCGCGATCCACTTCGGTCAGTGCAAAGGAAAGTGTTGCGCCGGAAGCTACTTGCTTGGAGTCCAGGTAGAGTGACACGCCATCACCAGGTTTTAACTGTGGTTTCAGTGAGACCGTCACGTTGATATTGCCTTCATTGGCACGAATGGCTTCATCAGCGCCGGGAGAGGTGATCTTGAAGTCAGAATAGGCTTCCTCTGTTTCTTCAACGGGGGTTTCAGGCTTGGCGGTTGGTGCGGGCGTTGGGCTATCGGCTATGGTTAGCAAGGGCAAATCCACCGGTTTAGCGGCACTTTGTTTCGGTGGGGTATCGCCATACACCGTATTACCGGCAGCATCCACCCAGCGGTAAATGTCAGCTTGAGCTGAAATGACGGATAAACCCAGTGCTAAAAGCAGAGCAAGCAAACCTACGCGCATACAATTCCACGGTTTTGGGTGAAGACTTGTCTGATTCTACTGAAAATACTGCGTGGATTGGTAAGTGGTGGGATAAACGGTGGAAATGCGTGGATTGCCCCACCCCTTTGAGTTTTACCGTGGCTTAGCGTGCGCCGGGCGAAAGGCTTTGCAGTGTTCAGGGGCGGATGTCAGGTAGGCTGCTTCGATCAAATCTAAGCAGTACGGGATGGCAGGAAACACGGCTTGCAGGCAATCATCAATCGCAGAGGGTTTGCCCGGTAGGTTGACGATCAGGCTACGCCCGCGAATACCGGCTGTTTGACGCGATAGAATGGCGGTCGGTACAAACTGCAAGGAGGCAGAACGCATCAGCTCACCAAAACCGGGCATCATTTTGCTACACACGGCTTCAGTGGCTTCCGGAGTTACATCACGTAAGGCAGGCCCTGTGCCGCCGGTGGTCACGATGAGGCTGCAACCTTCTTGGTCACTGAGTTCACATAAGGCGGCTTCAATGTCGGGTTGTTCATCGGGGATCACCCGTGCAACGGCCTCCCAAGGGCTGGTGAGTACCCGGCTAAACCATGCTTGGATAGCAGGGCCACCTTTATCTTCGTATTCACCACGGCTGGCGCGATCAGAAATGGTCAAAATGCCAATGCGTGCAATGCTGGTGGTCATCGGGGGATCCTGTTTACTGTGGGAGTCATGCTTAACGGCTCGTATTGTAACGGTAACACCGCCTTTAAGACGACTAGGTTTTAAAACCTTTGGCACGTTGCATGATATGGGTGACGGCTGTTTCTAATTGGGTGCGTAGCCATTGTTGCGCGGAGTCGCTTTGATGGCGTGTGTGCCATAACATGAAAAGCGGCACGGGAGGGAGATTGAAAGGCGGTATTATGACCGAAAATTCTGCTAATGCCTCGATACGCAACATGCTCGGCGCGATAGCCAGTAAATCACTGCCCCGCATAAAACTCGCCATATCCCACACATTGGGAACACGCACGGCAACTTGTTGTTCCAATTCCCGCAAGATGGGTGCTGCGATTGACCCGTTACGTTGTTGTCCTTCCGGCAGATGCAAGCCGATGTAGCGGGCTTGACGAAAGTCGGCTAAGGTGCGTGGCGCTTCGCGTGCATTGCTATCAAAAAAACAGCGGGATTGGTCGATGAATAAACGTTTGTAGAGAATATCAACCCCCTCTGGTGCGACGGGGGACAACAACACATCCGCTTTGCCCGTGCGTAATAACGCCAGCGACGGGGCTTCGGCGGTGATGGTCTGCAAGGAAAACTCGCTAACCTCTGTTGCCACTTGCCGATACAAGTCGGGTAACACGATGTCACGCAGAAAATGGTTGGTTCCCACCGTGAAATGCAGCACTGCCTGCTGAGGTTTGAAAACGGGCGTAGCGGTCAACTGCTGCATTTCTGACAGCACCACCCGCATTCGTTCTCCCAAGTTTTCGGCGCGTGCCGTGGCAACAATTTCTTGCCCACCGGTACGCACGAATAACGGATCTTGAAATACTGACCGCAACTTGGTAAGGCACTGACCAATGACGGTTTTCGTAATTCCCAATTTATTGGCGGCACTCGCAATCGAACCCTGTTCCAGTACGGTCAGGAAAACATGCATCGAGTGACCATCTAAGGCAAGGTAATCGTGATCTTTCATGCTAATGATGTTAGCAGCATGTTTTTATTTATAAAAATATATAAAAAAGATTTCGTAATTAGTTTTTTTGTAGTCAATAACTAACAGTCGCCAAAAAACTACCGACTATCAGAAAAATGCCAGTATGAGTAACACAAAACCCACCACACCTAACAATAAAACAAATAACAGCGATAGCACGCCGAGTATCAGAGAGAAGGGATTTACCAATGTCCCGATGCTCAAGTAGGAGCCAATCAGTTCACGCGCTTCACCAGCGAGTGAGCCGATGCTCCACAAACTTTTCGCAGAGCTGAGGAAACCCAATTTCTGTACCTGTCCTGCACGGATACCCTGTACGGTTTCAGTGATTTCACCTTGGGCATCATCCAGCATTTGCCCGGCGATAGTGGGCAAGTCTTTCAGTTCTTCCAATGCCCACCAGAAACGCAATAAGATCAATAGCGGCAGTAACACCACGCCAGCCACGATGAGTGCACTGGTTAGCGATGTGCCTTTGAGAAAAAATAACCAGATAAAAATCCACACATCCAGCCCCATTCCCAATAAAGCAGCAAAACGCACTTTGTCGGCAACACTGTCGACCAATGGCAATAAACGCTCAAAAATCACCAGCAAGCGATGGCGTTTGTCCGCTGCTGGCGATGCCGGATTCGGTGTTTCGGCTACCACGGGATAGTGCTGCCGTCGATGTCGATCAAACGCCCTGAGTCGGCAAAGGTGACGTTGGCAAGATTGCGTTTCAAGGCAGCAACCGATTCTTCGACGGACAATTCACCGTTGGGGCCGCCCATGTCTGTTCTTACCCAACCGGGGTGTAAGGCCACCACAGCAATTCCCTTGCGTGCCAAATCATGCGCGGCGCTCTTGTTGACCATATTCAATGCGGCTTTGCTGGAGCGGTACAAGTAACTACCACCGGAGGTGTTATCCGCAATACTGCCCATTTTACTGCTCATATTGGCAATGATTTTACGCTCGCTAAGGGCAACGTTCGCCGCAAAGTCTTGCATCATCAGCATCGGGGTAACGACGTTGATATGCAGCACGTCTAGCCATTCCTTTTCCTGGCACTGCCCGAAACCTTGGCTGCTCCAACTGCCTGATACGCCCGCGCTATTGAATAAGATGTCGATGGCTTGCCCCTTGAGTTGAGCAGCAAGTGCGGCACGTTGAGCCGCTTGGGTAACATCCAGCAGGTGCAGGGTGATATGACCGTTGGAATGCTGGGCTAATTTATTCAGATCGTGAGCATTTTCGGGTGAACGGCAGCAAGCCAAGACATTCCAGCCATCCGCCGCATACTGGCGAACCAATTCCAAGCCGATACCGCGATTCGCACCGGTAATCAAAATAGTGGGCATGTAGACCTTCCTCGTTGTTTTAGGGTTGTACGCATTATAGCAGCGTCACCAAGGTGATCTAGCTTAACAATGCATTCATTCTACGTTAGCGAAGGTGGAATGCTCATGGTTTTCGATTGCTCGTTATTACTTAATGGTAAGGTTGACATGCCCTTGTTTGATGGCGCAACGGAATCAGAGACCGAATTTATCCGTGTCGACCCATTCCATACTCAAGAGTGACCAAAAGTCGATAGCCAGACCATTGAGGGTTTGAAACAGTTTCCATAAAATCTATCTAAATCTATTCAAACTTTATCATTTTGGTTAGGTTTATAAAAGCGTAGTGCCGTTTATCCGTAAAAGATATACCAGTCCGTGCCATAAAATAGTTTTTTTGATCAGGGAAATATGGTTAGATGACTGGTAACAAAAGCAGCCATGAGTAATGTATGACATTAAAAATCACTTTCACTGAGGATGAGATAGCGGAGCTGTTCTACTGGAAGGAGCGCCATCCTCATCCCAGAGTCCGTAAGAAAATGTCCGTGCTGTACCTGAAATCCCAACAGTTGACGCATAAGGAAATCAAACGATTGGAAAGGATTACAGAAGCCACGCTGCTTGCCTACCTAAACGCCTACCTACAACCTAACGGTTTAGAAGCTCTTAAAGAAATACGATTCAATAAACCACAGAGTGATTTGATGGCATATAAAGACAAGATTGAAGCCTATTTTCGTGAATATCCCCCCGCAACCAGCAAGGCGGCAGCCGCTAAGATTGAGGAGCTGACAGGCATCAAACGCAGTGAGGACAGGGTACGTGTCTTTATGAAGAAAATAGGGATGGACATCCATAAAGTGGGGATGATACCCGCCAAAGCTGATGTGGAAGCACAAGAAAAGTTCCTGGAAAATGAACTAAAACCGCGCATTCAGGAGGCTAAGGAGGGCAAACGCGCCCTTTTTTTGTCGATGCCGCCCACTTCGTGTTAGCACCGTTTCTGGGGTTTTTGTGGTCATTTTCCCGCGTATTCATCAAAGCCCCCTGTGGTCGACAACGCTACAACGTATTGGGCGCACTCAATGCGATAACGCTACAACTCATCACGATCACTAACGACTCCTATATCAACGCTAACAGCGTGTGTGAATTATTGGAAAAAATTGCAGCGTTAGCACTCAAAATACCGATCACTTTGGTCTTGGATAATGCCAAGTATCAACGCTGTGAAGCCGTGTTTGCCTGTGCGAAAAGGCTCAATATTGAACTATTATTTTTACCGACCTATTCACCCAACCTCAATCTGATTGAACGGTTGTGGAAGTTCGTCAAGAAAAAATGCTTGTACTCGAAATACTATGATAAGTTTCCCGCTTTCAAGGCGGCCATCACCAACTGTCTCGACAAGCTGGATACCGATCACAAGAAAGAACTGACCCAGTTGATGACAACAAATTTTCAAACCTTTAAAAATGTTCAGGTCTTGACGCTGTAAGGTATAGCAGCAAAAGCACGGATGACTAGACAACTATCACACCGTGCTGCATTCTGTTTGCCATGATCATCAGCCACAAAATCCGCCTTGACCCCAACCATAAGCAAGCGACGTACTTGGCGAAAGCCGCTGGTACAGCACGGTTCGCCTACAACTGGGCGTTGGCAGAATGGCAAACCCAATACGCCGCATGGAAAGACGATAACACCCAGCCAAAACCCAACCAAATGGGCTTGCGCCGCCAATTGAACGCCATCAAACGCGAACAATTCCCCTGGATGCTGGAAGTCACCAAAAACGCCCCGCAAATGGCGATTATCCAACTCGGTGCAGCTTTCAAGAACTTCTTTGCGGGGCGAGCCAAGTACCCGCAATTCAAAAAGAAAGGCAAAAGCCGCGACAGTTTCACCCTCACCAACGACCAGTTCAGCCTTGACGGTTGCCGCATCTGCATTCCCAACCTTGGGTTATACTTCAACCGCCCATAATTGCAGATTCCTCAAAGGTCTGAAAGTTGAGAGTCAGCAAGGAGTCCAAGGCTTTTTTATGCGTAGTGTGGGTTTGTGCCAAACAGGCATCAATGGCCTGCGCAAACGCGGTAAAGTTTTCATGGTAACGTGAATACAGGCATTCCTTCTTCACAAACTTCCAGAGGCGCTCAATCAGGTTCAGGTTGGGGGAATAAGCGGGTAGGAACAACAGTTCGATCCCGAGTGTTTGGGCGAATGTTTGTACCAGGCTACAGCGCTGGTAACGGGCATTGTCCATCACCAAGGTCACCGGGACATCCAGGGCCAATGCCTTGATTTGCCGAAGCAACTGACAAACACTTTGGGAGTTGATGTAACTGTCATTGGTCACGGTGACCAGTTCATGGGTGACTGCATTCAACGCACCGAGGACATTGTAGCGCTGGCGTCCGGCAGGGGCGCGGATGAACAGCCGGGTGAAACACCACAGGAACCCCAGAAACGGGGCCAGGACAAAATGGGCGGCGTCGACAAAGAAAACGGCGCGTTTTCCGGCCTTGGCCTCCTCAAGACGCGGCTCCAGCTCTTTTTTTAAAAGTCTCCTGGGCAGCAGGGTCGGCTTTCGCCGGTATCATCCCCACCTTCCTGACGGACAAACCCAAGTCATGCAGGAATAGCCGCACGGCTTCCCGCTTGAGTTCAAGGCCGGTTAAGCGCTGTATATCAGCGATCGCCTGACTGATCCGGGTCGGTGGATGCTTCTCAAAATGTTTCTTCAGGGGCTCACGGAAAGGTTCCAACCGGCGGGTTGGGCGACGGAAATCCAGTTGTTCCAAGGCAGCGATCCCACCTTGTTGGTAACGTTTCAAATAACGGGTGACCGTCGTTGAACTCACCTGTGCCAGCCGTTCAATGTCCCCATGCGCCATTCCCTGGCTTTTTAGCCACAACACTTCCATCCGTTGGCGGACGCGAGGGTGGGCATGGCGGTAACGCCCCTCATTCAAGGCGGTTTGATCGGATTCGCTGAAGTCTATCTGGATCATGGAAAGGACGACCGGTTGCCAATAACAGCCGTACTTTGCTTGAGGGCTTCTCATTATTCAACAGCTATTCACGGGCAAAGTATACAACCCCTCAACTGTTTCTCAACAGTCATAAGTTCTCCCCATTCCCCCAAGCAGCACGAAATCCCTTAGAGTAGGCGTTACCAGCGACCTATTATCCAAGGGACATCATGCTAGTTGATCTATACCAGAGCCTTCACCACTTTAAAAGTGAATTTTCGCGCCAGCGAGCATGGCTATTGTTTTGCGCCATCATCCTGAGCTTTTTAGCGGCGACCGAGATGAGCGGGGTCACGTCGATGTGCCGTTACTGGTTATCGGATGAACGGGGCTACCATCGGTTGCTCCATTTTTTTCGTGCCGGGTCTTACCATCCTGAGCGGTTACGGGCGAGCTGGCAGCGGTGGGTGTTGTCCCATGCGCCGCTGGTTGAGGTGGCGGGGCGTTTGGTGGTGCTGGGCGACCATACCCATGTGGTTAAGGATGGTGGGCGGATGCCGGGGGTCGTTTCCTTGCGGGAAACCTCGGAAACCCAAAGCAAACCGGACTATTTCCGGGGGCAGTGTTGGGGAGCCGTGGGGTTGTTGGTGGGGAGCCTGTCCGCCTGTTTCTGCCTGCCGCTGAGTTTGCAAATCCATCAGGGGTTTCGGCATTTGGGGGAAGAGGATGCTAACGACCCGACACTCAAACTGGGGACACGGGTGGTGCAGATGGCGTTGTCGTTTGCGCAGGTGAATGACCGCCCGGTGTGGCTGGTGCTGGATGCGTTCTTTGCCACGGCTTCGGTGTTCCGGCTGGCACGCTCGGTTTGGTCGGTGGCGTTACAACAACCACTGGTGCAGGTCATCACCCGCGCTAAAAAGAACTACGTGGCCTACTTCCCTGCGCCACCCAAACCGCCGGGAAGGCGTGGGCGGCAACGCCAGTACGGGATGAAGCTGGTGTTGTGGGAAGCCTTTGACCATGCTGATTTTTTCCGTGAAGTGACCCTGTGCATTTATGGCAAGGAGGAGTCGGTACGCCTGATGTCCCATACCCTGTGGTGGAAACCGTTAGGGCAGCCGCTGCAATTTGTCTGGGCAGTCACTTCCCGTGGCCCCATCCTGCTGATGTGTTCGGATTTGGTGCTGGACGCGGAAACCATCCTCACCCTGTACTGCCGACGCACCCGGATTGAAACCTTGTTTGATGCCCTGAAAAATACCATGGGCGCATTCCGCTTCCACTTCTGGAGCCGTTACCTGCCGCGCCATTCCCGGCGACCTACCGCCAATCGGCATCTCAAAGCCCCCCAAGCACAGCACCTCCCCACGGTGGTGGCCTGCTGGCAGGCAATGGAAACCTTTGTGTTGTGTGCCTGCATCGCCACCGGTTTGCTACAACTGTTTTCCCTCAAGTACCATGAGGGGCTTTGGAAGCAGCAGGTCTTGTATTTGCGCACCCGTTCCCGTGAATTGCCTTCCGAGAACACCGTGCGACAGATTTTAGCACCACTACTGGCACGGCAATTACTGCGCTCTCCCCCCAAAGCCTTCTGGTGGCGAATTAACGCGGCCGTCAACGGCGATGAGGACGATGATAGGCAAACATGAACCGCTAACAGCGGGAAAATACCCATAATCAAGGTGTTAAAACAGCAGTTCAGTAAGGCTGCTGCCTAACATCATGCTTGGTTTTGGGGGAATGTCACGACTGTTGAGTAACGACAAAGTTACCCATTTTGATGATATTTGGATAATTAGGTACAACTTTTATACTAACTGTTATTAACCCGCTTCTGCCAAATCTTGGGAAATGGCAGCGAACGCCCGCACAAAGGTTGCCACAGCTTTGTAGAACGGAATGCGCAAGGCTTCGGTTTCCAGCAAAGCATTCGGGTCGTTGGCATTGCCGCAGAAGTAGCGGATGTATTGCTCGGTTTCACGCGGGGGCAATACGGGGTCGCACAGGTAATGCAAGGCTTGCCATGCCGTATCCAGCGCGGTTTTGCCTGCTTTCAGCCAACCATCAAGCTGGACATTATTGCCATCCGTGCCGTTTTCATCCGGCTCTAATTCGTCGGAACTGTAAACCGCTATCGCTTGTTGCACATCGCCAAACAGCTCTTTGAAATCAACCACATAACCGAACGGCTTATCGTCACCGTCCAGCCGGTTGGTGCGGCAAATAGCTTGGAACAGGTTGTGGTCGCGCAGCTCATTGTCCAGATAGATATAAGTGCAGGATGGCGCATCAAAGCCCGTGAGCAATTTGCTCACCACAATCAGCAGCTTGCAATTGGCAGGCTCTTCGATAAAACGGCGTTTGAGTTCGGTTTCGTATTTCTCGGTGGTGGGGAAATCTTTCAGCACATACTGCTTGTAGGTGTCGTATTTGTAACGTTCGTCGCTTTTCAGCGACTCTTTGGAAATCGCACTCTCCAACGGTGCGTAAGAGGTGATAATGCCGCAATACGAGCCGAAGTTGGTGTTTTGGAACAAGCGGAAATAATGGCAAGCATCGTAAATCGACGCGGCAACTAACAACGCCGTGCCACGATCATTGTTCAAGCGGGGCTTTAGACCGAAATCTTCGATAATGCTGGCAATAATGCGTTGTTTGCGTTCGCCTGCACTCATTAAGGCTTCCATGTTTGCCCAGCGTTTACGCAGTACCGCTTTCTGGAAGTTATTGAGGTTTTGGGTGTTTTGGTCAAACCATGCGTCGATTTTTTTCTGTGAAGTGAGGCGTTGCGGCACTTTCCGCGCTTCGTATTTGAGGTCTAGCACTACCTTGTCGGCAACCCCTTGGTGGAACTTGTAGCAATGAATCGGTGCGCCGAACACCGCATCGGTGGTTTTCTTTTCACGCCGCAATAATGGCGTACCGGTAAAACCGATGAAAATGGCGTCTTTTAGCCAACGCTCTTTCATCTGTTTGTTCATGTCGCCACCTTGGGTGCGGTGGCATTCATCCACGAATACGTAAAAACGCCCATGCACCCGTGGCGGTTCGCCCTTGAGGTCTGGCTCGAATTTGTGGATCAGCGCACATAGTAAGCGCGGGGTACTGGCGGTGAGTTTTTCCACGAATTCGGCGCGTGAGGTAATGCGTGGCGACGGGGCATTTGTCCCGATCACGCCTGCATTGCGCATCACATTGACAATCTGTTTATCCAACTCGTCGCGGTCGGTGATGATGAGGATACGGGCGGCGGGGTCATATTCCAGCAACCATTTGGCGAGTAATACCATGAGGATGCTTTTGCCACTGCCTTGGGTGTGCCAGATGTAGCCGCCGATGCGTTGGCGGATGCGCTCTTGCGCCGCTTTAATGCCGAAAAACTGGTGCGGGCGCGGCACTTTCTTTTGCCCGCCGTCAAAGATTACGAAATGCTGGATAATGTCGAGCAAGCGCGTCGGGTGGCACAGTTGTGCGAGTGGAATATCGAGTAAGTCGCCTGTGTTGAGATTGCCATCGGCTTGCCCGCCGGTTTCATCAGAAATCTTTTGGTTGAAACCTCCCCTTTCAGGGGGATACACTGAATTTGGGAGAGACGTAACTTCTTCCAAATTCGCCCCTAGGGGCGTGGATTGAAACCATTGCACGAAAAAGGTTTCGGGTGTGCCGACCGTGCCATAACGCAAACCTTGTACGTCGTTGCCTGCCAACACCAGTTGCACGGTGCTGAAAAAGCCTTGGTTGAATTGTGCTTGTTGGTTGGTGACGAGTTGGTTGACGGCTTCGGCGATGTCCACCGAGGTGCGCTTGAGTTCAATGATTGCAACCGCGATACCGTTGAGGTAGAGCACGATGTCGGGGCGACGTTCCGCACCGCCTTTGAGGGTGACTTCTTCGGCGAGGGCGAAATCGTTGTTACTGGGGTTGTCCCAGTCGATCAGGTGAACAGTTTCATGGGGTTGCCCGATGGCGATTTGCACCGCGACACCGTAGCGCAGCAGTTGGTAGGTGGCGAGGTTGGCTTGGTAAAGGGTAATGCCGGTGGTGTCGGCGGCGATTTCCAGCTTGTGGAGAGCGGCGTTGATGTGGGCATCTGAATAGCCGCGTTGTTTCAGGTTTTCCTGCAATAACACCGGTTCAATCGGACGGTTATTGGCGCGATATTGCCAGTTGCCGAGGTGGCGATAACCGAGCCATTCAGGGTGTGATGGGTCAGTGAAGCGTTTGGCGACGCGGTTTTGGGTCGTGCGTTCAGTGCGGATTGAACTCATGGTGTGACCTCCCAATGACCGCCTTTTTTCGAGCCGATATGTTGCAGTTTTCCCGCTTTGACCAGTTTGGCACTCGCCATTTCAATGGCACGTACCGAAAGACCGAGGTGGTTTGCTGCTTCGCTGAGGGTTAACGTGGGGTGCTGGCGTAGCAATAGTAGCAGGGCTTCGGGCGTTTTTACCGAAGTTTTTACCGCATTTTCTACCGAAGTGGTGGTGTGCCGTTGGCTTTCAATGGCTTGGTTGAGGGCTTCCGCGAGGGCATCCAGCATAAACAGGATGAAACCACTGCAATCGGCGGCGGCATCCGCTTCACCCAAGACGCGGTAATAGGTTTCTTGGCGACTTTTGATGACGGTTTCAACGGGCAAATACGCCAGCATCGGCTGCCAGTGGCTCAGGATGAGGGTGTTTTGTTCGATGGCTAGCGAGGCTTGGATGGTGCGGATGCGGTTGCCACGGCGCAGTTGTGGGACAAGCCCTGCGCGGCTGGCTTGTTTCCATTGCCCTAGCAATTCGGCGATGTCTGCGACTTTGGATAGCATGGCGTGGTTGAGGCTGAAAGGGGGTTGATAGGTACTCATACCAGCCGCGTCCTCCCCGTCAGCAACTCCTGCATCATCCCCTGCTTAATGTCCCGCGTCTTCGTGCGCCGCTGCTCCAACGCCGCAATCTCCGCATCCATATCCGAAAGCACCGCCGCAATCGCTTCTTGTTCTTCAGGTAATGGTGTTTTAATGGTTATGCTTTCAATCGTTCTAGCGTTGAGACTTGGAACGCCAGATGCTTCATTGAACTGCATCCAATCAATTAAACAGAATCGGTAGTAAAGAAACTTTGCATTATTATTAGACATTATCTATAAAAAACTGAAATATATAGATAATAATTATCAATGGCAAGATACACAGCCAGAGTGTAAATTCCTGACAGTAATAATAGCCTAGAGTAGGGACTAACGGCATGGCGGAGTACAGCTTTAACGCATTGAAATCCAATGAAAAGGCATTTGTTGCCATGACCAGTCTCAACGTTAAGGAGTTTTTGGGTTTGCTCGAACGGTTCAGTGCAGCTTACCAAACTGACCTACACGCCCGGGGCAAACGTGTTGATGAGACGCGGGGTCGTTCTGATGGGAAACTGGCATTAATAGAAGACAAACTGTTTTTCATTCTGTTTTACCTGAAGACCTATCCTTTACAAGAAGTGCTGGCGTATTCATTTGATCTTCCCCAAAGTGTGGCAAACCACTGGATACACCGCTTGTGTCCCGTATTACAAAGTGCATTGGATAACATGGGACATAAGCCCATTCGACTATCCTCAGAATTAATGGAACGGCTAGCAGAAGAAGGGCAACAGGAATTGATTATTGACGGAACAGAGCGGAGAATCCAGCGCCCTGTGGATAATGATGTTCAGCGTGAATACTATAGTGGTAAAAAAAAGCCCATACGGTTAAAAACAATGTCATCGTTGGCTGTGCTGACAGACATATCAAATACTTAGGGGATACTCACTCAGGCAAGAAGCATGACAAGAAAATTGCCGATGAGGAGCAGACCCAATTACCGGAGGGTTCTGTGATTTTACGTGATTTAGGCTTCAAGGGGGCTGACATGGGAAAAGGTGTCACCGTCATTGAGCCAAAAAAGAAGCCACGGAATAAATGTCTGACCCCACAAGAAAAAGAAGAAAACCGTCAAATTTCTGCCCGCAGGGTAGTCGTTGAACATATCATCAGTGGTATTAAACGCTGCCGATGCCTGAAAGATGTGTACCGTAAGAGCGACTTGCAAAATCCGACAAACTGAGTTGCTCAATTTTCAGCATTGACCGAACGCCGCATATTCAGCCGATTTTTTACTCAATTTGACCAACGAAACCTGAGCTTTTTCAGTTTTACCGTAACTTTTGCTAAATTTCACCCATACCAATGCGACTGCTCCTGTTTTTCAGTCAGTCTTCCCGTGTTTTTTCAAAACCAGTCGCCTTATAACAAGACACGCATCAGTTGATCAGCACTCAACACCAAAATCCCAAACATCAGGTGGCTGTAAACTTTTTGTGCGCCTTGCACCCACACATTCCGACCACCAAATTCATCCTTCAGGCGGGCATTGGTTCGTTCTACGGTGCTGCGAATTTTGTAACGCTCGGCATCAGCAGGTTCAAACGCTTCTTTCTGTCCGCCGCGAGGATTGTGATCAATCAGAGGGACATGCCCCAGATGACGGCTGTATTCGTGCAAATCAGCACTGCAATAGGCTGCATCCATCAGGTCGTAGAGACTGGTGACACGTTGGGCACTGATTTGAGAGAGTGGGATGGCTGCCCCGCTGTCGTGAAAGGAGGCGGAAGACAGAATGGCTGCTATCGGGACACCACAATCGGCGGTATCGATATGCAGTTTGTAGCCGTTCCAACTGTGCTTGTAGCCTTGGGCATTCTTCTTCGTCCCCCGGTTACACTGAACCGGTATCTCATCGAGTGCTTGCTGAAGTGACTGTTCCCGTTGGCGCTGAATCCGTGTTTGCCCTTGTTTTTTCTTTGGCTTTTCCTCGGCAACAGGCCGTTCACGTGCCTCAATGGCTGTTGAATCCCGACACAGGTGGCCGATCAGCGCATCGCCCAAATACGTTTTCACCAACGTTTCATGCACACGTTCCGCTAAACGCTGTTCAGCAAATTCAGCGAAGGCACGTGAAAAGGTGGATTCGGAAGGCAGTTTCTTGGTCAGGGGAAACCCGCAGATGCGTCGCAGGGAGCGATCGTTTTGCAGCCGGTCAATGAGTGCTCGCGTATTGACAATATTGAGCACGCTTTTGGCGACAAAAGCATTGGCAAACCAAGATCGCTCCGTCGCTGGCCGTCCAGACCCATCACGAAAAGAGCGCACAAAATCTTCAATGCGCGTCAGCTCCAGTACGTGAATGAGTTTTTCAAGCTTGGGGGTCAATGTGCCAAAGGCATCATTGAAGCAAGGTAGTATTTCAATTTGCAGCAAACTCCAGCGTTGTGCAATCAGGGCGCGTTCGGTAGAATTCATAGCGTGGGCTTAATGGTTGTTTTGACGCTTCTATTATCGCCGAAAACGGCAGCCCACACTTCTTTTTTCCTTCAGATGAAGGAAGGTTCACGCTGAAAATGTAATTTTGCAAGTGGCTCGTAATTTAAAAGATGACTTTGATGATCAGATTATGGAAATTGCTTGCGGACTACACAACCTGAGAAACTCCATGCGAAATCCAATCTATTGAAAGTTTTAAAAACTTTTCGATAAAAATTATTTATAGATAATGTCTATTATTCTTCAAAATCGAATAGAAAAGAGTGTCTACCGTCCAAAATGGCGTATCCATATATTGAGGCTGATTAATTGTGCCTTTACGTCCAATTAGTACCGATGGCTGATCATAAAGAGCGCGAGAAGCTGTACCTATTTGCCCACCAGTGGCTAGTATTGGGTAAGCACCATCAATAGTTTCAACATCTTTCTGGCTTTTCCCATGACAGATAGTCAGCAAGTCCCCCAACCGCCTCACCTCCCACTCCCCCTCAAATCCCGCTAATCGAGTTTTGCCCGTGAGAAGCTGCTGCATGGCGGCTTGTTTGAGGTTGCGCTTTTTGGTGATGAGGCGGTCAAGACCGTCCAGCAGGGCATCCATGTCGGAGAGGGCGGAGGCGATGGCGGTTTGTTCAGTTATATTTATAGGAAGAGATACCATTTCAGCGTGTAAATCATTGCGATTAACGCCGGGCACACCACTTTTTCCACTAAAAGAGGCGAAATCAAACGGTTTCAATAGGTAGTAAATGAATCGCTCGTCATTACCATGAAAATCTCGAACGTAAAGTGTTGTGTTTAATGGCCAAAATGGTTCGTTAATAAAAAATATCTCACCAATTGTGCCGTATCGACCAGTTACGACACCCGGTGGTTGAGCCATTGCAGTGCAATGTCGGTCAGTTACACCAGCAGAACTAACTAGTGGAACATCTCCATTTTTTCTAAGCCGATGCGGTAAATCATACCCACGTTGAAATGTCACAACTTGACCAAGCGGAACGGTATGCCAATCTTCGGGGATTACGCCGACTTCGGTTTGTTTGTAGCCCGGTTGTATTGCCGTATTCATGGTTTCTCACCCGTCGTGATGTTCCGCCACTTCTGTAGGGGCAAATAATTATTCGCCCCTACGTCATCCACCGCATTCCCCAACCGTTGTGCCATTATTCGCCCCTGCCGCCGGTACGGTGTGTCTGCTGGTTTGCCAGGGATTTGATCCTGCGTAATTGGTAGTGCCTAATGGCTTTGTATAGCGGGTGCTTCTTGTCCGGCATGAGATGGGTCAGCGAAACCACTAGGAGTTCTTCAACCTTGGCACGTTGTATGTGGCAAGCGATCCCGCCTTCATCGCCCACATAGCTGACCTCGGTCACTTTCAGTTTTTCATTGGGCTTAATCTTTTTCATGTTGGGGTTGTGGTAATGCACAAGGTTTTTGGTCGGGGTCATAACGATGGGCAGGTATGCCTGCATGGCTGCTGTGAGGTTAGTAGCTTCTTCGGCATCGTCAACCAGTAGGCCGGGTGATGGGGTTTCATCGTTTCCCACGAAATCCGCAAGATGGTTCTGATGTTTGATGGCTGGGTCAAGGTCAGTCACTAAAATGTATCTTGCCAGTGCCTGTGCGCCAGCATGGTCGGGGTTCAGGTTGCGGACGATGGAATAACAGACCAGCGCTTGCGCTGCATCCCCGGTGGCAGCGTGATACATCCCCACAATGCTGTAAAATCCAATGGCTTCCGAGATGTGGAACAGGTCAACGTCGGGAGGAAAGTGCTGTGTCAGATCGAACTGATGGTTCAGTATGTCCGGGACTTTTTCGGGTTGTCCTTGGCGCAGGTAATGTTCAGCCAGACTGATTTTGCCAAAAAGGTAATCGGGAAAACGCTGGTGTGTTTCCAGCAGGGCGGCATGGGTTTCTTCTTTTCGGCCCAAACGCGCCAGGGTAACGGCAGTGAAATTGTAGAGGGACGGCACGTCTGGATATTTGTCGCGCAGTGCGTACAGGGTTGCCAATGCATGTTCCAATTTATCTGTGGAAGACGACGGCGTGTTAATCAGGGCATAAATGCGATCATGTGTGTCGTATTCTTCAGCAGAGAGTTGATCCATGTTGTCGGCACGGATAGTTTCATCGGTGTAATCAAAGTCTTTGAGTGGTTTGATACCCCGCTGCCTGAGGGAGGCAATGACTGCCGACCCGTTGACCATTTCAAGGAGTATCGCGGGGTTAGCTTTTGCTGCCTGCAACAGTTGTGCGGAAAAATTTTTCATGTTTGTGTCTTTCATAGTTGAAATCCCATGCGCTTGAGGTGTTCGTCAACACGGGCAGAGAGGGGGGCGACCTCTTCCACCAGTTGCGGTAACGGCGTGGCGTAGCGTTCGGCGAGTTCGCGGATGCGGGTGGTGAGGGTTTGCGAGACGCGATCGAGTTCGCCTTGCACGGTGATGGTCAGGGCTGCCATCCATTTGTCATCAATCACCAAGGTCTGGATTTCCGTCACGCTCAGTTCGGGGTATTTCTCATAGGCGAGTTTATCCAGTGCGGCATCGGCTTCCTTGATGGATTTTTTCAGGGTGGCTTCTTGTCCGCTCAATTTTAGCCATTGGTTCAGCACGGCTTCTTCCGCCACTTTCCAGTCGCCTTGTTCGGCTTTTAATTCTTTGAGGCGGTCTTTGATGGCGGCGGCGTTGATTTTCTCGAAGCCGGAAAACGCGGCATCTTCGCCGCTGTGTTCTTCTTCCAACTCGCTTAAGTTCGCGGTGACGCTTTCCAGTTGGGTTTGCAAGGCTTCCAGTGCGGCTTGTTGCGCGGCAAAGTAACGCGCCACGATGTACGCTTTGGGGATGAGGTCACACGCCCAGCCTTTGTCTTTGGTTTTGCCTTTTTTGTCGGTGTCGATAATGCGTTGCGGGGTGGCTACCCAGCCATCGGCAGCAATCAGGTAGGCATCGTCCTGCATGGTTTCCGCCCAGTAATCCATCAGGTGTTGGTACACGTCGTAAGCATCCAGCAAGGGCGCGGCTTTAAACGCATTCAACAACGCTTCGGCGAGGGTGTCGATCAGGGCTTTGGGGTGTGCGTCTTTGCCAAAGGCTTGCAAGTGCGGGGTGTTGTCTGTCCGCCATGCGTCAAAACTGCGTGTCACCGTGGTTTTGAAGGCGGTGAATTCGGCATGGTTCAAGATGAAGGGTTTGACTTGTGCAATCGGCAAGGTCAGTTGGGCATAACCTGCTTGCCCCGTGGAGGTGAACAAGGCCGCCCGCAGGGTCGGCAGCACGTGCCAATAGGCAGTCATGGCGTGGATGTCTGGATCAGGAATGCCGCCGCACAGGTGGGCAGTGATGTCTTGGGTATCTTCCGGCTCGGTGCTGTCGATGTAGCGCGGCAGGTTGAGGTTGTAAGCGTTTTTCGGGTCGCTGATTTCGTCAAACGCCACCATGCGGGCATAACAGGGCGTGTCGGTTTGCTTGGTAAAGGTGTCAACGATGCGGTGGATGTCTTGTTCGCGCAGGCGGTTTTTATCGCCGTCCTTGATGAAGCCTTTCGCCGCGTCGATCATGAAAATGCCTTTGCGGGCGGTGGCGTTTGCCTTGTCGAGTACCAGAATGCAGGCGGGGATGCCCGTGCCATAAAACAGGTTGGCGGGTAGCCCGATAATGCCTTTCAAATAGCCGGAACGCACCAGTTGCTGGCGGATAACGCTTTCGGCATTGCCCCGGAACAGCACGCCATGCGGGAGGATGCACGCGGCTTTGCCGTTGGGTTTCATCGAGCGGATGATGTGCAACAGGTAAGCGTAATCGCCTTGTTTGGCGGGTGGTTCGCCCCAGGCAAAGCGTTGGTAAGGGTCGTTGCTGGGGTTCAGCCCGGTACTCCACGTTTTGTCAGAAAACGGCGGATTGTATTCATACGCATCGCCAAGAATGTCATCGTGATCGGCGCGGTTTTTGGAAAAATCGAGTTCGGGCTTTTGGAAAATGCTGATCAGGTTAGTGAGGCGTTCCACTTTCGCCGCCCCTTCGCCCAGCTTGTTGGGGTCATCAAAGTCGGGAAAGTCACTGCGGGCAAGACGGGCATTGCTAGCCACCAAGGGCTGGATAATCTGCTTATTGATCTTGTCGCCAATATCGCTTTTGCCCTTGAGCTGGATCATGTCCGCAAAACTTGCCCCCGCTGGAATGGTCACGGGTGGGGCAAAATCATCCGAATCCGCGTATTTATCCGAGATGTATTTGATGAACAGCATGAACAGCACGTAATCCTTGTATTGGCTGGCGTCCATGCCACCGCGCAATTCATCGCACGAAGCCCACAGGGAGGAATAGAGCGCGGATTTTTTAATGGCCATGAGGTCTCTTGTTTGCTTTACAGGTTAAAGGCGTACAGGTACAAACGAAACGGTGAGCATACCCAAGTAATCCGCTGCATCCAGCATCACTTTATCGGCACTCGCCATGCTTTCCATGTCGTTGCATTCGGCAATGGCGAGGTGCATGGCATCTAAGGTGCGCAGGGGAATATTACCAACTCGATCAATCAATTGGCGGGCGGCAATCAAGTCGTCGTTGCCAACCTCGTGTAAAATGAGGAAACCTTGCTCAATATCCCGCTCAAACGTGGCAAAAATTTGCTGTGCTGATGCTTCACCGAGTTCTTTGGTACGTTCACGCCGTGCCAACAAGCAACGTAATTCTGTCACTGTCAGGGTGCTGATATGGGTATCGTCCTGTTCAATCATCCACGCGGCGAAGCGTTCTGATTCCTGCTCATTCAAATACCATTTTGCCAGTGCGCTGGTGTCCAGATAGGTTTTCATCGCTCATCCCGGTCAGCACGGATCAGGGTTTCACTGGCGATGCGCAGCCGTGGTTGCAGTGCCCGTAGTTTGGCGTGATCGGGGCGTTGGCGTGGTTTTGTCATGGGTACTAACCGCGCTAACGGTTTGCCATGCCGCGTAATGATGATTTCAGGCGTTTTTTCCAAGACGCCTTGGAGTTGGGTCAGTTGTTGGCGCATTTCGCGGATCGACATTTCCATGCAAACATTCCTCTTTGTGTCACATTGTTTTTTATTGTGTCACATTGCTTGGTTCACGTCACTCAAATCCACCAGGCGCGCAGGGCAATCGCTTGAATAATCGCCTTACTTACATGACTTGCTCCAGCAGTTGTGCCAGATAGTCAGTTGACCACCCTGCCTGTTTACGACGGACTTTGAGGCTATGTTTGTTGGTTTTGTCATTGCGCAGCAGGTTAGTACCCATGTGGCGCAGGATGGCGAGATTATGTGCGCCATGGTTGCTACGGTTTCTCGCCAAATCTTCCCGCATCAGGACATCCAGCACCCAATGCAACTTGTTTTCGATTGCCCAGTGGGAGCGGACGGCATATTGTGCGGCCTTGGCGATCATCGCCAGTGAACAGATGTAGTGGCGGATGGAATAGGTGGATTTTCCTGCTTTTTCGACCCAGGACTCGATACAGATGATGCTGGCAAGTCCTGCCCATTCCTGCCGTTGTTCCAACCAAGCAACATCGGTGCAAATGCGGCAACGGCGGGTTTCGAGCCGCCCGTGGTCTTTTTCCACCTGGGTGTCTTCATCCAGCACATAACCGGCAGGCGGCTTTTCGAAAAACAGGGCGATGTCTTCTGCTAACGTTTTCTGATTGTCTTTGACTGCCAGTAGGTAATCACCGCCTGCTTCCACGATTTGCTTGGCGATGGCCTTTTGTGTCCCCATCGCATCAATGGTGATCAAGCAGCCTTCAATGTCGAGCTTGCGTAGCAAGGCGGGGATGGCAGTGATTTCATTGGATTTCTGGTCGGTGGCTTCCTGCCCCAGCACTAGATTTTGCTGGTTTGCCCACGCTGACACCAGGTGCAGAGGGTTCTGCCCGTTGCCACCACTGCGCCGTGAGGTTTTGCCGTCAATGTTCAATAGGTCAGCCTCCCCTGCGGACAGGCTGTTTGTCCAACGGATAAACAGTTCCGAAAACAGCTTAGCATTCAGCGCGTTGAACACGTCACTCACCGTGTCATGGCTGGGAAAGCCCCGTGCATAGGGATAATAGCGGCGCAGGAAATCCGCGTTTAGCTTTGCCCAGCGCACCATTTCCACCACATCGTCTGCCCCTGCTAAGCTGCCTGCCAAACCCAGCAATAGGATTTCAGGTAGGGGGTAGAGAACTTTGGCTTGCTGGCGTGGGTCTTCTAAAACTGACAACTGTTCCAGTAGGCGGCTGATAGCGCTGGACGGCAAGTTCGGCATCGGTTTTGTCCTTTCGGGAAAAACCTTATTTATGCATGTTTTGCAACCAAACTTTCAAGCAGGGCAATCGCTTGAATAATCGCCTTACTTACATGACTTGCTCCAGCAGTTGTGCCAGATAGTCAGTTGACCACCCTGCCTGTTTACGACGGACTTTGAGGCTATGTTTGTTGGTTTTGTCATTGCGCAGCAGGTTAGTACCCATGTGGCGCAGGATGGCGAGATTATGTGCGCCATGGTTGCTACGGTTTCTCGCCAAATCTTCCCGCATCAGGACATCCAGCACCCAATGCAACTTGTTTTCGATTGCCCAGTGGGAGCGGACGGCATATTGTGCGGCCTTGGCGATCATCGCCAGTGAACAGATGTAGTGGCGGATGGAATAGGTGGATTTTCCTGCTTTTTCGACCCAGGACTCGATACAGATGATGCTGGCAAGTCCTGCCCATTCCTGCCGTTGTTCCAACCAAGCAACATCGGTGCAAATGCGGCAACGGCGGGTTTCGAGCCGCCCGTGGTCTTTTTCCACCTGGGTGTCTTCATCCAGCACATAACCGGCAGGCGGCTTTTCGAAAAACAGGGCGATGTCTTCTGCTAACGTTTTCTGATTGTCTTTGACTGCCAGTAGGTAATCACCGCCTGCTTCCACGATTTGCTTGGCGATGGCCTTTTGTGTCCCCATCGCATCAATGGTGATCAAGCAGCCTTCAATGTCGAGCTTGCGTAGCAAGGCGGGGATGGCAGTGATTTCATTGGATTTCTGGTCGGTGGCTTCCTGCCCCAGCACTAGATTTTGCTGGTTTGCCCACG
The DNA here is from genome assembly GCA_029972225.1 of Candidatus Thiothrix putei. Classification (NCBI taxonomy): domain Bacteria; kingdom Pseudomonadati; phylum Pseudomonadota; class Gammaproteobacteria; order Thiotrichales; family Thiotrichaceae; genus Thiothrix; species Candidatus Thiothrix putei. The sequence goes on along the minus strand of CP124756.1, from coordinate 4,230,797 downwards.
CTGACACCAGGTGCAGAGGGTTCTGCCCGTTGCCACCACTGCGCCGTGAGGTTTTGCCGTCAATGTTCAATAGGTCAGCCTCCCCTGCGGACAGGCTGTTTGTCCAACGGATAAACAGTTCCGAAAACAGCTTAGCATTCAGCGCGTTGAACACGTCACTCACCGTGTCATGGCTGGGAAAGCCCCGTGCATAGGGATAATAGCGGCGCAGGAAATCCGCGTTTAGCTTTGCCCAGCGCACCATTTCCACCACATCGTCTGCCCCTGCTAAGCTGCCTGCCAAACCCAGCAATAGGATTTCAGGTAGGGGGTAGAGAACTTTGGCTTGCTGGCGTGGGTCTTCTAAAACTGACAACTGTTCCAGTAGGCGGCTGATAGCGCTGGACGGCAAGTTCGGCATCGGTTTTGTCCTTTCGGGAAAACCTTATTTATGCATGTTTTGCAACCAAACTTTCAAGCGATTGCCCTGAACTTTCAAGCGATTGCCCTGGTGTCCAAGGCACTTCCCATTTACACTGTTGGCTGCATCAAGCCATGACGTTTCAACTTGGTACGCAGCGTAGTCTTATTTATCCCAAGACAGTCGGCTGCCCTTTGCTGATTGCCATGCGTGTAACGCATCATGCTCAAAAGCATTGGAGGTTCCACCAAGTCCATCACTTTACGGTAAAAATCGGATGGTTCACTATCACCCAAGTTGTCCATATGCTCTTGCAGGAGCTTGGTCACGACATAAGAAAACACAGTTTCAGAAAATGGGTCGGCATTCATATCATCTACTCCATACTAATAAAAAGATGGTTAATATTCTCAGATTAGCTTATCTGTCAATTTCCTTGCTGAAACCCCGAAGGTGTCTGCCCCACCAGCCGCTTAAACGTCCGCGAAAAATGCGACCCATCATTAAACCCTACCGTAAACGCCACATCCGTCACATTCACCCCCGGCGTGCGCAGCAATTCACACGCCTTGCCAATCCGGTAATCCAGTAGATAATCCCGGAAGGTCTTCCCTTGCTCCTTTCTGAAAATCCGGCTGAAAGCACTGACACCCATGTTGCAAACCTCTGCCAGTGTCTCTTCCCGCACCGCTTCGTGATAATGCGATTTCACATAACTCACTGCCGCCGCCGTTTTGTGGCAAGCAATCGAGCGAAACCGCAATTCATTCGGGATCGGGTTCCCCCCTTGTGTATTAGAGGCGGTCATGGCCTCTTCCACACTCCCCACCAGTTCATGCTGGGAGATGGGAACCACCAGATAATTTGACACATGGTTGCGCAATGCCCAGATTGCCAGCGCCTCCGAATGGTATTCGGTAAGCATCAGCACCGGGATAGCCGCAAACCGCCGCCGGATACTGCTCAGGCTGGATAGGGAAGGAATGTCTGGGCGGTCGAATTCAAACACCAGCAACCCCGGCGACTCACGCGCCGTCACATTGCTAACATAATCAGGGGTTTCCACCTTTTCAACCCGCCAGCCACTGGGGATCAGGCGACGGTTACTGGGTGCATTGCGGTTAAAACGTAAATCAGCCCATACGATGCTTTCTGGACACATGAGATCAGCCCTCGACTTGCCACTCTTAAGGCTGCCCTCAACAGCCTCTCTTGCTTAATTGTTATTCTTCTTGTATGTATTATGCTCAGGCTGACTTACAAATCCCTTACAAAAATCATAGTTTTTATTACGAAACCCGAATTTAATAGATTAAAATTATTCATAATTTATTTTTATAGTGTTAATGGGTTTTTCTGCTATAACAAAAAAAGCCCCGCCAGTTACCCAGCGGGGCTTTTTCTTCGTCCTTTAGGACTTCTTACTTTTCAGCTTCCAACGCTTTCTTACGTTCTTGCGCTTCTTTGATAACCTGATCGGAAACCGATTTCGGGCAAGCCGCGTAGTGTGAGAATTCCATTGAGAACTGACCGCGACCGGAAGTCATGGTGCGCAGGTCACCGATGTAACCAAACATCTCAGACAACGGTACGTCAGCCTTGATACGCGCACCGATAGGCGCGGTATCTTGAGATTTGATCATCGCACGGCGACGGTTCAAGTCACCGATCACGTCACCGACGTGAGAGTCTGGTGCGAATACGTCAACTTTCATGATCGGCTCAAGGATTTGCGGGCCAGCTTTCGGCATGGTTTGGCGGTAGCCGCCTTTCGCCGCAATTTCAAACGCGATGGCGGAGGAGTCAACCGCGTGGAAACCACCTTCGCGCAAGGTTACTTTCACGTCAACCACAGGGTAGCCAGCCAATGGGCCTTTTACCATGCTTTCCTTGAAGCCTTTGTCGATTGCAGGCCAGAACTCGCGTGGTACAGAACCACCGACAACCACGGATTCAAACGCGTAACCTGCACCCACTTCGTTGGGTTCGATGGTGTAGTCGATTTTACCGTATTGACCAGAACCACCGGACTGCTTCTTATGCGTGTAGCTGTCTTCGATGCGTTGCGTGATGGATTCGCGGTAAGCAACCTGTGGTTTACCGATGTTAACTTCCACACCGTGAGTACGCAGCAAGATGTCGACTTTGATGTCCAAGTGCAGCTCGCCCATGCCTTTGAGGATGGTTTCACCGGTTTCTTGGTCGGTTTCAACGCGGAAAGAAGGGTCTTCTTTGACCATCTTATTGAGAGCCACACCCATTTTTTCCGCGCCTGCTTTGTTCTTTGGTGAAATTGCCAAAGAGATAACCGGCTCTGGGAATACCATTGGTTCAAGCGTAGCAGGTGCTTTCGGATCACACAGGGTATGACCAGTCTGCACGTTTTTCAGACCAACCAATGCAATGATGTCGCCCGCTTGTGCGAAATCAATCGCGTTTGCGTCGTCAGCGTGCATTTCCACCATGCGGCCTACCCGTTCGGTTTTGCCGGTGAAGGTGTTGAGGATGGTATCACCCGTCTTCATTGTACCGGAATAGATACGGGTAAAGGTCAACGCGCCGTATTTGTCGTCCATGATTTTGAACGCCAAGGCACGTAATGGGCGGTTAGCATCCACGATAGCGAATTCGCCAGTCGGATTGCCTTCCAAGTCAGTTTCAGGCTGTGGCTTAACTTCCATTGGGTTTGGCAGGTAATCAACTACGCCGTCCAGCACCAATTGCACACCCTTGTTTTTGAAGGAAGAACCAGCAAAAGTTGGGAAAAAGTCCAAGTTGATTGTGCCTTTGCGGATGCAACGTTTGATGTCTTCCAACGCTGGCTCTTCGCCACCGAGGTACATTTCCATCATGTCGTCATCTTGTTCGACCGCCATTTCGATCAACTTTTCACGCCATTCTTCTACCAAACCTTCCATATCGGCAGGAACGTCTTGAATGGTGTAGTTCATTGGATCGCCAGAGTTATCCCATACCCATGCTTTACGGGTCAGCAGGTCAACCACGCCGATGAAGTTGTCTTCGATACCGATAGGCAGCGTCATTGGCATTGGGCGTGCGCCCAAGACATTTTCTACCTGTTTGACAACGCGGTAGTAGTCAGCGCCGATACGGTCGAGTTTGTTGATGTAAATAATACGCGCAACTTTGGAGTCGTTCGCATAGCGCCAGTTGGTTTCTGATTGAGGTTCAACACCACCGGAACCACAGAATACGCCGATGCCGCCATCGAGAACTTTCAGTGAGCGATAAACTTCGATGGTGAAGTCAACGTGCCCTGGGGTGTCGATAACGTTGAAGCGATGACCTTTCCAGAAACACGTGGTCGCAGCAGACTGGATGGTAATCCCGCGTTCTTGCTCTTGAACCATGAAGTCAGTGGTCGCTGCACCGTCATGCACTTCACCCAGTTTATGGATTTTGCCAGTGAGCTTGAGGATACGTTCGGTGGTGGTGGTTTTGCCCGCGTCAACGTGGGCGAAAATGCCGATATTCCGGTAAAGTGTTAAGTCAGTCATTTGTCCAAATCTCAAAGAAGAAACGCAGGAACTGCGGATAAGGGGGCGATTGTAATGCATCTTGGAGCATGGAGTAAGGGGAATTTCAAGCGTGAATTGCAGAAATCCATGATTTTTCTATGATGGCAGCGCTGAGGATTCACCAGCAGAAGTACTTCTGCACACAATTTGCAAATTATTTCCGATGTATCTCCACATTATCAGGATAAAGCCTGCACATTCTCCCCGTAGCATACATTCCTGACACTACTCACCGAACGGGTACTGGCGATGACAACAATAATCTTTGCTTACGACCAGTTTTCCCGGCGGGGTTTTAGCAACCCTGAGACTCCTGGATCCCGATCGGCGGTACGACACCCGCCGTTTGGGGTTTTCTATTTTTTGCTACACTAGCTGTATGAATAAACATATCCTCATTGCCGACGACGATCCCCACATCCGCGACGTGATTAGCTTTGCGCTGGAAAAAGCGGGGATGCAAGTCACTCAAGCCGAAGACGGGCGTCAAGCCTTGGATACTTTCCGCCAGTATCCCAGTGATTTGCTGGTGCTCGACATTAATATGCCGGAGCTGGATGGCTTGGAAGTGTGTCGCGAGATCCGCAAGTTTTCGGATGTGCCAATTTTATTCCTTTCCTCCCGTGATGATGAGATTGATCGGATTCTAGGGTTAGAGATTGGTGGGGATGATTACGTTACCAAGCCTTTTAGCCCGCGCGAATTAGTGGCGCGGATTAATGTCATCCTGAAGCGTACACAACAGCACAGCAAATCCGTGACTGAACCAGAGCATGGCAGCAGCATCCGTTACGGTAAACTCAGTATTCAACCAGAGCAGCATACTGCCAGTTGGGGTGGAGCATCCTTAAGCCTAACCGCCACTGAGTTTGCTATGTTGCAACTGTTTGCCCGTCAGCCAACCCGTGTATTTAGTCGCGATAGCATCATGGGCAATGCCTACGATGGCAATGTGTATGTGAGTGATCGTACCATCGACAGCCATATCCGTCACATACGTCAGAAATTTGCCGATGTTGGGTGTGATAATGTGATTGAAACCGTACACGGAGTGGGTTATAAACTTGCCACATGCCAATAAATGCTCGTTTGCCTCTGCCACGCAAAACCTTATTCAGGTTACGGAGTATTTTGCTCTTGGTGATGTTAGCGGTGTTAGCATTGCCACTGGGTGGATTATATTTTTTCCGTATTTACGAAAATGAATTGGTACAACAAACTGAGCTGGAACTGATTTCACAATCTGCCGCATTAGCTGCTACCTTTCGGCAATTAGTGCGTGAACAGCAGCATGAAAACCATTACGGTTACATTCAATTTTCTCATTCACTGACACTGCCAGACCCGCCTTATACCGAAGAACAGCCTAGCAATGATACTTTCTATACGCCCGTAACGCCGAGTGTTGACTTGATTGCGCCTATTGCACCGCCTCGCCCCGAAGCTCGTCCCAGCACTCAGGCTGTTGACCCTCTGGCGCGTAAAATTGGCGAAAAAATGAATCAGATTTTGCGTGATACGCAGCAAGTGACACTCTCTGGTATTCGTCTTTTGGATGCCAATGGCACGGTCATTGCCGGGCGCGAAGAGGTGGGGTTGTCACTGGCGCATGTTGCAGAGGTGAAACAAGCCTTACAAGGCAAATACGCGAGCCTGATTCGCCAACGCATTTCTGACGAACCACCGCCACCGTTGTATTCTATCAGTCGGGGTAGCCAAATTCGGGTGTTTACCGCCTTTCCGATTATTGAAAATGAGAGGTTGCAGGGGGTTCTGCTGCTCTCGCGTACCCCAACTAACATTATCAAACACCTGTATGCCAATAAGGGGATAGTTTTTTTAGCGACCCTTAGCTTGTTGGTATTGGCGGTTTTACTGATTTTATTGGTGTCTTCCACCATTTCGCGCCCCATCCGTGAACTGTTGAAGCAAACGGAACGGGTACGTCAAGGTGAGCAACGTGAAGTGGAACCCATCCAAAACCCGGTCACTAAGGAGGTGGCGCAATTGTCAGAAAGTTTTGCGGGAATGTCGCACGCCTTAGCGGAACGTTCCGATTATATTCGCCGCTTTGCCACCCATGTGTCACACGAATTCAAAACCCCCCTGACGGCGATGCAAGGCGCTTTGGAGTTGCTGCACGATCACATGGAAACTATGCCGCCAGAACGCCGTGAAAAATTCATCCAAAACCTGTTGGCCGATACGCAGCGTCTTAAACAACTGGTCAACCGTCTGTTGGAATTGGCGCGTGCGGATGCATTGGAGACTCGCAAAGAAACCAGTACCCTGCCTGCTCTGTTCAAGGCATTGAGCAACCGTTATCGAGAGCGGGGGTTGTTGGTACAGATCCACCATACCTTGTTGAATACCCCACTGGCGATTGCCCCCGATGCCTTAGAAACCATCGTTATCAACCTGTTCGATAACAGCTTGCAGCACGGTGCGAGTCGCATGGATGTGTATACCGGTGGTACAGGTGACACGTTATGTTTGCGGCTACATGACAATGGCGAGGGCATTTCCCCGGCTAATCGTGACAAAATATTTACCCCCTTTTTCACCACTAAGCGTACCAAGGGGGGAACGGGTTTGGGGCTGGAAATCGTGGCTTCTATCCTTAAAGCGTATGGCGGTAGGATCCGGCTGGGGGATGCTGCACAGGGGGCGGAATTTATTATTGAGCTGCCCTTTTTTCATTGACCACGTAGTTGTTGTTCACGCTGGTATTCTTGTTCTGCGTCGAATAGGGCTTGATTGCTGGCGCGTTCAAAGGTTGCCGCTTCGTTGTAGGCGCGTTGGGTGCGGTCGTTTTCTGAGGTTGCACCTGCCTGTTCCAGCAGCTTGATGATGGTGGGGTTGCCTTTTTTACGGGCAACATCCAGCGGGCGTTGCCAATCTTTGAGATGGTTGGCATCTGCGCCGTGTTTGAGCAGCAGGCTGACCATGTTGGTATTGCCTTGGTCGATGGCGGCGAGTAACGGGGTTGTGCCGATACCATCCGGTTTGTTGGGGTCTTTGCCCATTTTCAGCAGGCATTCCGCGCTCGCCAAGTCTTTGGAGATGACAGCGTAATACACGGGTGGCTCCAGCATGAGTTCGTCTTGCGCGGTGTAGCCGTTGAGGATGGCGCAAGTAGTGGGCTTGGCGGTGCTGGTGATGATGGTTTTGCTGGCGGGTTTTGTGTCGGGCTGGGTCGGGGTGCTGGTGCAGGCGGTCAGCAGGCTAGCTGCAACGAGCAGGGTCGCAAAGGTGCGTTGTATTGTTGGCATTGTTAACTGTCCTTGTATTGTTGAGCTTTTATTATAGGTGGAATTATTCAAGTTGCATTTATGATCGGTGGTTTTTTTAAGGAACATGTTGCTGGGAATGCGCGGGGTTAATCAGCCCATACACCGCCATATCGTGATACACGCCATCCTTGAGAATTTCTTCGCGCAAGATCGCTTCGTGCTGCATCCCCATTTTTTGCATGACTCGCCCAGAAGCGGGATTGCTGACGAAATGCCGTGCGACGATTTTGTGTAAATCCAGCACCTCAAAGCCGTAGCGGATGAGGGCTTGCGCTGCTTCCGTGCAATAACCCTTGCCCCAGTAAGGCACGCCGACCCAGTAACCGAGTTCAGCGCGTTTGTTGGTGCGGTGTGTGCCGAGGCTAACCGTGCCAAGGATAGTGTCGTTGGCGGGATCAGTTATGGCGAGGGTGACGTGTTGGTTGGTGTAAAACTGGTGGGCATGGGTTGCAATCCAGCGTTCCGCATAGCCTTCTTCATACGGGTGCGGGATGTTGGAGGTGAAGCGGGCGATTGCGTAATCGCTGGCAAGGGCGTGTATTTGTTCGGCATCCGCGAGCACAAAGGGGCGTAACTGCAAGCGTGCGGTAGTGAGAGTGGGGAGGTGTAGCATCGTTTTCTGCCTATCCGTTGGGTTGCTCTACCGGGAGTTTACTACCGGTTCGGTGTTTTTTGCTGTGGGCTGGTATATCCAGTCGCTTCCACTGGTGTCATTGAGGGTTCAGACTCATTATCAGGCTGCCGTCACTTATGAGCTGTACCAGAACAGGGGCGGTTACAAGCACGTTCTGCACAGCTATCTTGATGTTATGGATTTGGTGCATCCTGAAACAGATGAGCCGTTGCAAGGCAGGATTTTTCTTGAGCGTACTATCCAGCCCAATAGCTGCCTAAATAAGGGAGCGGAAGTGTTAGGTGAGCAGAAAGGGAAAATTTACCCGTGCATACTGCCCCCTGAACAATTGTCTGATAAAGGTGATTATGTGTTTGAGCCACCGAATCGTTACACCGTTACGGTGAAAGCAAAGATTTGGGGCAAGCATTTGCTGGTAGTTGGGCATCCGGCATTCAAGGCGTTGTCTCTGGTGCGCTGATCGCTAAAGTTTCTACGCTTCTAAGTCACATCCCGGTCAGCGCGAAGTGATGAATAAAATACACCTCCCGCGCCAGAAACGGTAATTGCGTTGCCAGCGAGCGGTACATGCTGGTCGGCGTGGGCGAGGATACGGCGGCAATGCCTACATCATGTGCCATCCACATGGCGCGTTGCTACTTTGCTGATGACCATTGTGCATGAACATGGTCATCGTGCCGCGCTGCACGGCAACCTTGAAATTTGACGTTGGCAGCCTGAACGCCTAGCCGCGCTTGTAAATGCGGTTCTAACAACACTTTTTGCGCATCCGCCGCCAGCAATTGCAACAGGGTACGGGTACGCACTGCATCCATTTCATACGCCGCATAGCGTGATTGCAACCAGTCGAAATCCCAACGTAAATAGCTGGATTTGCCTAAACACGCCGCTTCTTTCGGGTGTTGTGGCTGTTCGTAACACCAGTACCCCAGCCATGAGGGTGAGGTATTTAACGGTTCGTGGGTGTCTTTGCGCTGGTAAAAAAACGCCAGATCCACTTTACGTCCATCGTTGTGGCTCAAATGCGGCAGCAAGGGAAAACCGTTCAAAAACGGAAAGTTAGCATCCAAATAACGCACCGTGCTATCGGGGTGAACCTTCCGAAATTGCCGTGCTACCGTGAGTAAGCGGGTTTGGGTGGCGGGTGTGACGTAATTGCGCATCAGCAGGCAATAACCAACATTGGCAGCTTGCAGCGGGGCGGCATCGCTGGCAAAGCACGGCAGTGGCACTCTGCCATTCCATTGCGCCAGCGTGGGTACGAAGCTGAAGACCGACAGGGCGTAAATCAGCAGGAATGCCGCGCCGCGTAGCCCTGTTTGCTGCCAGCGTGATGGGCGACGGATCAGGCGTAACACGGGCAAACTCAGCCACAAAATAATACCGCCGAGCTGGGTTAGGGCTGTCAGGGTGAGGAAAACCAGTAGGTGGGTGAGGTGTTTCATGGCTTGCTCCATAGGCTTAATTTCCTCCATGAAGCATGGCGCGTTTTGCGCCGATAAATACACGATACGCAGGATGTTGCGCAATATTTTCCAGCCGCTCCATCACCGGGTAGCCGTTGTCTTTGGCAAGGTGGATAGCCTGCCCATCGCCGATATACACCCCAACGTGTGCCCCGTAAGGATCGGGTGTTTTGTTCCACAACAGCAAATCGCCCCACGTCAATTCCGTGACCCGGTAAGTATGGGTTGTGTCTTCCCACAATTCGCGGGAACGTAAATCTGGGACGCTGAAGCTGTTATGGCGTAGGAGTTCGTAGGCAAATTGCTGACAATTGGCTCCGCCTTCCAGCCCGTTGGTGTTCGGCGAACCGGGGTAGTGTGCGCCGTTGTAACGGATGGTCAGGAAATGGGGAGGGATAACAAATATCGAGGCAGTAGGCTGCGCCATATTATTCATTTGCGTATTCCGATTGTTCATAGCCGGTGGTTGCGCTGTCGAGCCAGATGGCGGCAATGCCGAGGAAATACAATAAAATTAACAATGAAATGATTTGAACCTATTGCTGCCAAAATCAGTACAAAAAGTAAAACCAGTAATGTTTCCATAATCACCGACTCGGTGGGCAAAAGCCCAGAAAGTCCGGTTTGGCGCAACTCGGCTCAACCCCTTTCCACTGCTGGCAATGCCCGAATGCATCTGCCTTCTCACATTCTGGGTGCGGTGTGGCGCAGGCATTCAGCCCCAGCAGGCACAGCCAGAGCAGTAAGTGTTTTTCGTGGCGTTTCATAGTGATTCCTCCGTCAATGTTATAAGCATGGATTTTGTATTCGAGTCTGCAAAGCCGCTATCGGTTCAAGCGATCCACCCACCAGACGACGAAACACCCCGCTGCATACATCAGCACATCGTGAAAACTAAAACTCGTCCCCACCACCACCCGCGCCCAGCCGGTCAATTGCAGTACATCCGCCACACGGAACAATTGCGCCAATTCCACCGCCACGGCGAAGGCAAATACACCGATTGCCAGCCGTGTTGCCTCCACATTCCAGAAGGCCTTCACCGCGCAATACACCAACATCACCACCAGAAAATCGCCGAAATAAGCACGGATAAAGTGATAGTCGTTGAGTTTAGTGGCGATAATCACCTCGATTGCAAACAAGGCAATGGCAGCGATCAACATCCGCAGGTTAAAATGTACCTGTAATCCCAATGCCCGCCTCATGAACCCAAGCCTTTCCACCGGAATGCAGCGCGGAGCAAGCCAAACAAGCCCAGCACTACCCCGATTAGCAAAAAGAGGTAGCCTAGTGGCAGCAAGGCAAACGGCTCATGCAGCACGCCCTCGGCATCTACAGTCCCCCCGATGAATTGAAACGCTAGCAGGCACACAGCCCCCATGACTAGAAAAAATATTTTCCCATTTGTCACAGTGAAGTATTTCATGTTGTTTATTCCTCTTAGTGTGGTAAGAATTATCCAGTACTGGTAAGAAGCAAGTATTTAGCGTGGTGTTTCATCGTGATTTCTCTATCATCGTTATGAGCATGGATTGTGTATTCGAGCCTGCGAAACCGCCATCGGTTCAAGCAACAGCGCTTTAAAATCCCAACCCGAAAAATTCACCATACCTTTGCCGCGCTGATAATGCCGCCAAAAATCCCTGCCGTATTCCGGGTAAAACATCCAACCGACCGCAATCACCACCAACGTCGGTGCAGTACGTCGCCCGCTGCCTGCCAGACAACATTGCATCCGCACCTCATCAACCACCGTCACGCCGTAACCGAGTAACACATGAAACAAATCATGGCTTTCAAACTTGGGCATTAGCGCGAAACCGTGCTGCTGTAAGAATGCCGCCAATGCTCGCCCCGTGCTTGCGGCGGGTAGCTGCTGCAAATCTTCAAGCGTTACATCCCAAGCTGTTGCATGGCGATAGTTAGCGCAACGATACAAGCCATGCAGTATTTGCACCAGCCAGCGCATTAAGCGTTCGCGCCAACCGTTTTCGGCTGAAAAATCCATCGCTCTATACGCCTCGTCAGTGGTTTAGATGGCGAGGATTATCCGGTGCAGACGTGCAGTGGTTTTGCAGAGGCTGAGGAAATACAGTGGATTTTTAGTGGATAATCAAACGGTTTAGAACGGCAGCACAAGCATCAGGCTGGCTTTGCAGCAAAAAATGCCCCGACTGCGCAATACGGATAATGTCCACCTTGGTAAAGTGCCGCCGTAAGTCTTCCGCACATCGCTCCGGCACTGCCCAATCATCCGCTGCTCGCAGGTAGTAACAAGGCATTTCCCAGCACTGTTCCTGCGGCTGATGCTGTGCCGCCGCAATCAAGCGCAAGCGGTAGGCAAATACAGCAGGCGAAACTTGTGTCCGTACTTGCCGAATGAGTGCAACCAGCCGCGCATTCAACCCCAACCCTCGCAGCAGAAAATCAGGTAACGGCAAGCGGAACAGTGTTTCCAACGGCAAAACTGTGGCAAGTTGCAGCAACCACGGGCGTGGCGCACTGGCAAACGACGCGCAGAAAATAACGCTGTGTAGTGCGATGCCTTGCCGCAGCAATTCCATCGCAACCAAGCCGGAAAACGATTCTGCCAGCAACACGGTATCCGTATCGAAAGCCACTTGTTCGCGCACTTTTGCCGCCAAGATTTGCACCGATTGGCATTGGTCGGGTGGGTAGCGAATGATTTGCACGCTACAAGCATGACCCAACTGTTCCAGCAGCGGTTGGAACAACAAGCCCGTGCCATCAAGACCGGGGAGGAGCACCAGTTTCATTGCCATCATGTTTAGCGAGTCAACCGGATTCTAGCTTTCACGCTATTCACCAGCGGAAACAGCAACAATAACACCCCACCCGGCAGCGCGATTGCCAGCAGGAATAGCAGGATTTTGGGGGAAAGTTGGATATTCATAGCGGATTCGCCTCCGTCACCAGCCCCAACACTAGCGTTAGGGCTGTTCCCCGTATGATCCGCGTTAGCGCACGTTTCACTCTGTGTCCCTCTGTTGTTGATTGAGGTACAGAATATGACAAACGTTTGCAGGAATGGTGCAGGCAATAAGGAAAGTTACGTGTCGAGCTGATCCCCGACCTTGATCAGCCTGCCGCTGCCCGCTATCAGCGTGGCATTTTGCCCAAAATACGCCCCGGTCAAATGCGGGTAAGGGTTCATCGCTGTTAAGGTGCGCAACGGCTCTTTCGGATTCGCAATCACCCCGGTACGCTGATCAACGGTCGTCGTTTTACAGCGCTGGCAAGGTTTGCGGAGGGTGAAAGCATAGCTGGAGTCGGCGGAGGTAAGGGTTTTACAGTCATTTTCCTCAAACGCGCTCATGCCGTTGAGGACGATATTGGGGCGGAAACGTGCCATCGGCACCGCATCCGCGCCGTTCGCCAGCAGTTGTGCATTCAGCGCGTCCAGCGAGGCTTCCGACACGATCAGGAACGGGTAGCCGTCGGAAAACGCCGTATCCGCGCTGTCGCCATCCATATACACCGGGTCAACCGGGCGCACGCCTTCGGGAGCGAAACGCACCAGCCGCAAGTCTGCGCCTTGCCATTGCCCCACCGCTTGCGTCAACCAGCGGGAAGCCGCGTCGCCTTCTTCGCAGCCGATACAGGTGTCGCGCCACACCAGCACCTCGCAGCGCTTGGCTGGAATCGGTTCCAGCGCAATCGACAACGCTGGCAACCCGGCGTGTTCCAGCACTAAATGATCGGATGTCAGGCGCACGCCGATGCTGGCCAGCCGTGGGATTTGCCGCTGAGTGACAAATTTTCCTTCGGCATCTACCAGCATCCACTGCCGGTCAAAGGCCAGCCCTTGGGTGGTGAGGGTGGCTTCATCCAAGGTCATGCCCTGGAGGGATTTGACTGGGTAAAGGTGCAGGCTACTGATGGTTGGCATGGGGCTTCCTTGATAGTGGGTAATGAATGCGGCTTTTGGCAGGATTACTGCTCTGTTTGCATCAAAGGCGTGAACACCGCACGGGTCAGGTGTTGCAAATCCTGTGGGGCAAGTTCGATTTCTAGCCCACGCCGCCCGGCACTGACGTAGATGGTGGGAAATTGCAGGGCAGATGCGTCTATGAAGGTTTTTAGCAGCTTTTTTTGCCCCAGCGGGCTGACCCCACCGAGTACGTAGCCGGTGGTGCGGGCAACCAGTGCTTTGTCTGCCATGTCGGCTTTTTTGGCGTGGGCGGCTTTGGCGATGTGCTTCATGCTGAGCATCGCCGCCACGGGGAGGATGCCGACGGCGAGTTCCTTGCCATCCAGACTGACGACCAGCGTTTTGAAAACTTGCGTGGGGGGCAGGCCGAGTTTTTCGGCGGCTTCCAGACCGTAGGCGGCATTATCCGGGTCGTGGGTGTATTCGTGTACTTTGAAGACGATGTTGGCTTTTTTGGCAAGGTTGATGGCTGGGGTCATGGGTTAATGTCCTGCGCGGTAGTGTCCATTGGTGGAATGGTACAGGCTATAACGTTTATTCTACAATCACTCAACAGTCGTAAGTTCTCCTGATCCCCCAGCAGCATGAAATCCCTTAAAGTAGGCGTTACCAGCGACCAACACTCCAAGGGATATCATGCTAGTTGATTTGGTACCTGTTCAAGCAAGACTTGCAGGCATTGGAAGTTTACATCCTTGCTGCAACCACTCCGCCACCAACAGGTCAAACAGGTATAACCCACCGTCACGCGAGGAAAACCCCATGAAACTGCTCACTGCCACACTGTTTGCTGCCTTATCACTCAGCGCCTGCGTCGCCACGCCGCCGGTGACACCGCAAAGCCTAACGCTGAACGCCACCCAGCAAACCAACCTACGCACCCTGTTAGGGCTAACCCCCAGCAGCCCATTCACGGTCAACGTGCTGGATCAGAATGCCGACCAGCAACTCAGTGCCGGTGACATTGCAGTGGTCTACGGTGGCATTGCCAATACCGAAACCAGCCGCCGTTCACTCAGTGCTGCCGATGTTGCCACCATCAAAGCCAATGCCAAGACTGATCTGACTGCCGATGATCAGGTCATGTGTACTATGGAAGCCAAACTCTGCCCGGATGGCAGTGCGGTAGGCCGGGGCGGCCCACATTGCGAATTTGCCCCCTGCCCAGGGAAATAACGCCAGTGTAGTCTGTGGCAACTCAGCTTTGCATAGCCTTCGGTTCATGAATCCCGTGTTTCGTCAGGATGTACTGGATGCTATGCGGCAGTTTTGCCCCCGTAAAACGTTCCACGCATTCCCCGTCACGGAACAGCAGCACCGTCGGCATAGCACGGATGCGGGTGTGAACAAAAGTGCGGTGTCCTGTAGACTAAGATGGCATCCCCTAAAACCAGAGAAAAAGGACTTTCCCATGTTGACAGTTAGCTCCCGCGACCAAAAACTTTTAGAAGCCTTGAACCGCAACCCCGCATTAAAAGCTCGGATGGAAGGGCTAATCGAGGTGGTTGAAAATGCCGGTGATGACATTATCAAAGCAGCAGACGCCGAACAGCGGGTGATAGAAGAACTGCGCCAAATGGGAAATGATGCGATCACTGCATGGGCAAACAAACGTGTAGAAAAATGCACAGCCCCAGCCTGTGAAGAAGGCATTGGGAAGTATGTAAAGAGTGGAAAAAAAACTGTCATTGGCACACGACCTACGGAAAAATCCACATAAGCGAACCGGTCTACCGGATTCCCGGCAAGCGTGTCCGCCCCTTTAGCCAGAGTGCCGAGGTTGTTTGCCGAGGCTGTTCGCTCCCGCTGCAACGGGCGGTGACGGACTTTGGGGCGGACTGTTCATTTGCTCAAGTGCCTGATAAATTAGAAGAACATTACGGGATACGGCTGGCATCCAGCAGCATCCGACACATCACCGAAGGTCACGCCAAACGCATCCATGAATCCCAAGTGTTGATAAAAGACTATCCAAGCACGTTGGGAAAAGCCTATGTCATTGCCGAAATGGACGGCAGCATGATCCCCATCGTCGAGATTGACGAAACAGCCCCCGACAAGCGCAAAGGCAAAAAGGAAAGCTGGAAAGAAGCCCGCCTGTGTCTTGCCCACGCCAAAGGCAGTGCTACGCCAACGTTTGGCGCAATATTCGGTGGCACGGTAGAAGATGCTGGAAAAATCTTATTCGACACCGCCTGCCGTGCTGGATTTGGAAAAAGCACGTTCCTCCATGCGGTGGGTGATGGGGCAAGCTGGATCAACCGTCAAGTGGATGAACAATTTGGCACACAAGGACATTACCTGATTGATTTTTATCATGTTTGTGAATACCTATCAGCAGCATCCGCAAGCTGTTCATGCCTCAAGGACAAGGATAAATGGTTTGCCAAACAGAAAAAAGCCCTACAGGATGGTCAAGCTCAAGCGGTCATCGACACACTGAAACCTTTCCTCGAAGCAGAAACGGTAGAAGACAGTAACGCCCCAGTACGAGCTTGTCACCGTTACCTGAGCAACCGCATTGAGCAACTGGATTACCCGACAGCAAAATCCCTCGGATTGCCCGTGGGGTCGGGCGAAATAGAAAGTGCACACCGTTACATCATCCAGCAACGCTTAAAAAAATCGGGGGCATGGTGGAAAAGTGATAATGCGGCGGATATGTTGGCGTTGAGGGTCATGCGGGGAAACCAGCAATGGAAGCATTATTGGCGAAACACCGCTGAGGCGGCATGAGGTTTACCGCACTTTTGTTCACACCCGTTTGCTGCAAATTGAAATACTACCTTGCTTCAATGATGCCTTTGGCACATTGACCCCCAAGCTTGAAAAACTCATTCACGTACTGGAGCTGACGCGCATTGAAGATTTTGTGCGCTCTTTTCGTGATGGGTCTGGACGGCCAGCGACGGAGCGATCTTGGTTTGCCAATGCTTTTGTCGCCAAAAGCGTGCTCAATATTGTCAATACGCGAGCACTCATTGACCGGCTGCAAAACGATCGCTCCCTGCGACGCATCTGCGGGTTTCCCCTGACCAAGAAACTGCCTTCCGAATCCACCTTTTCACGTGCCTTCGCTGAATTTGCTGAACAGCGTTTAGCGGAACGTGTGCATGAAACGTTGGTGAAAACGTATTTGGGCGATGCGCTGATCGGCCACCTGTGTCGGGATTCAACAGCCATTGAGGCACGTGAACGGCCTGTTGCCGAGGAAAAGCCAAAGAAAAAACAAGGGCAAACACGGATTCAGCGCCAACGGGAACAGTCACTTCAGCAAGCACTCGATGAGATACCGGTTCAGTGTAACCGGGGGACGAAGAAGAATGCCCAAGGCTACAAGCACAGTTGGAACGGCTACAAACTGCATATCGATACCGCCGATTGTGGTGTCCCGATAGCAGCCATTCTGTCTTCCGCCTCGTTTCACGACAGCGGGGCAGCCATCCCACTCTCTCAAATCAGTGCCCAACGTGTCACCAGTCTCTACGACCTGATGGATGCAGCCTATTGCAGTGCTGATTTGCACGAATACAGCCGTCATCTGGGGCATGTCCCTCTGATTGATCACAATCCTCGCGGCGGACAGAAAGAAGCGTTTGAACCTGCTGATGCCGAGCGTTACAAAATTCGCAGCACCGTAGAACGAACCAATGCCCGCCTGAAGGATGAATTTGGTGGTCGGAATGTGTGGGTGCAAGGTGCGCAAAAAGTTTACAGCCACTTGATGTTTGGGATTTTGGTGTTGAGTGCTGATCAACTGATGCGTGTCTTGTTATAAAGCGACTGGGTTTGAAAAAACACGGGAAGACTGACTGAAAAACAGGAGCAGTCGCATCGGTATGGGTGAAATTTAGCAAAAGTTACGGTAAAACTGAAAAAGCTCAGGTTTCGTTGGTCAAATTGAGTAAAAAATCGGCTGAATATGCGGCGTTCGGTCAATGCTGAAAATTGAGCAACTCAGTTTGTCGGATTTTGCAAGTCGCTCATTTAGCGATTCGCTAATTGGGTCGAACGTTGTGCTATTTTTTGTTGCTTCCCCCCAATTCTGCATTTATTCCGAGATCGGCTTAGGCGCTGGTCGTAAGAGCTTGACAACGTAGGATTAGAAATACGCTTGGTCTCACTTACTGCTGTTTTTACAATGATTTTTCCAGCTTGATATGCAGATTGCCCGATCTTGCTACCAGCTATACCGCCGACGACACCCCCGACTAAACCACCAACAACTGTACCAACTGGTCCGAATACCGTACCTATCGTTCCGCCTAAAACGCTGCCCTTCGTTGCCCCCGCTAAACTACCTATGACACTGACCGTAGTGCCCCCCATTGAATCAAGCGCTTCTTTCCCACTGACCTCACCTTTAGCATATTTATAGATAATCTTAGCATTTTCCATGCCCACATAAGCAATGTTGACAATTTTCCCAGCCGGAGTGTTTTTTAATAATCCGCTGATCCAGCCGTTTTTGACGGCGACAACCAGCGCCCCAGAGACAGCCACCTGTGCCCCAACATTACTCGCACTTTTTAAAGAGCTTTCAAAAAACTCTCGCATATCTTCACTCGCGGGTGGATTTTTCTTGCTGGTTATCCAGTTCCAAGTACGCCGCCCCAAAATTCGTGTCCCCTGCATACTAGTAGTTAGAGCGGCACCGATAAGGGCTTGCTTACCAATATTTTGGGCAATCGTAATGCGATTAGCATCGTTCCAATCGTATTGTTTGGCTTCGGCTTCTAATTGTGCTTTAGCTTGCAGGTCTTTAGCTTCGGCTTTAGTGAGCGGTTTAGACTTGATGCCGTCTACTTCAATCACATCGGTGGCGTTATCCACTTGATCAACCTGATCAGCGGGTACTAGTTTACGCTGCCCACGGTAATTACCTTTGTCAAACAAGGCTTCGGTACTATCCGCATCTTGCCCGTACTTAGCTTGATAACGTTTCACTAGCTTGCCATTGGCATCATAGATACCGATGTCCATCGAGTTTTTGCTGTAGGTTGTGCCGTCTGGCGTAAGTACTCTAGCCCGATAGCCACTACCCTGAGCGGCTGCTTCTAAATTGAACGTGTCAACATGGTGTTGCTCGGCAATAAACCCATCCAGATTCAGGCATCGGTTGACATTGCCGCTTTGGGTCATGATGGTGTCATGCATGTCTTGATTAGCTTGACCCATTGCTTGATCAATCTCTGCCGCATACGCCCCGACATTGGTGACACCCTCAGCAGTTGCACCCTGTTCGATACGTTTCGCCAACCAGCTTTCGCGGCTCTTGCCCTTGTCCAGATGCTCATGTAAAGAAATTTTTTCAGCATTATTGCGCTCAACACTGGCGATAATATCGCGGGCGGTTTGCTCCAATTCTGCTTGGCTCTGCCAAAGCGTTGAGTAGAGCGCAAACTCCCTAATCAACCACGCATCCAGCGGCATATCACGCTTGTGTTGCTCATGAGAGGTTGCAAAATGAGCAATGAGATCGCCGGTTTTTTGGGCGTTTTTCTCATGACCAAAAGCTTCTTGGCGCAGTTGGGTTGCCTGATATACCTTACAGCGTCAAGACCTGAACATTTTTAAAGGTTTGAAAATTTGTTGTCATCAACTGGGTCAGTTCTTTCTTGTGATCGGTATCCAGCTTGTCGAGACAGTTGGTGATGGCCGCCTTGAAAGCGGGAAACTTATCATAGTATTTCGAGTACAAGCATTTTTTCTTGACGAACTTCCACAACCGTTCAATCAGATTGAGGTTGGGTGAATAGGTCGGTAAAAATAATAGTTCAATATTGAGCCTTTTCGCACAGGCAAACACGGCTTCACAGCGTTGATACTTGGCATTATCCAAGACCAAAGTGATCGGTATTTTGAGTGCTAACGCTGCAATTTTTTCCAATAATTCACACACGCTGTTAGCGTTGATATAGGAGTCGTTAGTGATCGTGATGAGTTGTAGCGTTATCGCATTGAGTGCGCCCAATACGTTGTAGCGTTGTCGACCACAGGGGGCTTTGATGAATACGCGGGAAAATGACCACAAAAACCCCAGAAACGGTGCTAACACGAAGTGGGCGGCATCGACAAAAAAAGGGCGCGTTTGCCCTCCTTAGCCTCCTGAATGCGCGGTTTTAGTTCATTTTCCAGGAACTTTTCTTGTGCTTCCACATCAGCTTTGGCGGGTATCATCCCCACTTTATGGATGTCCATCCCTATTTTCTTCATAAAGACACGTACCCTGTCCTCACTGCGTTTGATGCCTGTCAGCTCCTCAATCTTAGCGGCTGCCGCCTTGCTGGTTGCGGGGGGATATTCACGAAAATAGGCTTCAATCTTGTCTTTATATGCCATCAAATCACTCTGTGGTTTATTGAATCGTATTTCTTTAAGAGCTTCTAAACCGTTAGGTTGTAGGTAGGCGTTTAGGTAGGCAAGCAGCGTGGCTTCTGTAATCCTTTCCAATCGTTTGATTTCCTTATGCGTCAACTGTTGGGATTTCAGGTACAGCACGGACATTTTCTTACGGACTCTGGGATGAGGATGGCGCTCCTTCCAGTAGAACAGCTCCGCTATCTCATCCTCAGTGAAAGTGATTTTTAATGTCATACATTACTCATGGCTGCTTTTGTTACCAGTCATCTAACCATATTTCCCTGATCAAAAAAACTATTTTATGGCACGGACTGGTATATTCCTGAAACTCGGCTTGGGTGAGAATATCGAATGCATCCGTAGCGGTGTCGATCACGGCTGGGGCTTGTGACATGGCAAGGCTCGCTTATAAAAATTTATTATTAAAATAGCAGCATAACGAAAAATGTAGGGGAGTGTCATTAATTTCTGACGAACAAATATGATACTAACGCAGTGGGCACTTATTACCCCATTTGAAGTGACTGCCACCGTGTATGCTAAACTGCGACTCATTAACCGCAGTAAACCGCGAGCAAGCCGATGAAAATCCCCTACGGTCTGAGCAATTTCAAGCAAGTGATCAGCGAAGGCTATGTGTATGTCGATAAGACCGCGTACATCGCCCAACTGGAAGAGGCAGGCAGGTACCAAATCCTGCTGCGCCCGCGCCGTTTCGGCAAAAGCCTGCTGTTGTCGGCAATGGAATACTATTACGACAGCGCCTACCAAGCGGACTTTGACGCATTGTTCAGCCATTTGCATATCGGCAAACACCCGACCCCGCTGAAAAGCAGCTACCAAGTGCTGTTCATGGAATTCAGCGGTATTGCCACTGGGCAGGGTTTCACACGGCTGTACGAAGATTTTGGGCGTGAAGTCGCGCAAGCCCTGCAAACGTTTCTCAAACGTTATGGTTATCCCGACAGTACGCTGGCGGCTATCGAAGGCGAACCCTCCCCGCAAGCGCAGATGAAGTATTTTTTCCGGGTGACGGCGGGGCAAAAACTCCTGTTTCTGATTGACGAATACGACCATTTCGCCAATACGCTGTTAGCGGATGACCTTAATCTATTCCAAGCGGTGGTGGGCAAAGGTGGATTCGTGCGCAGTTTCTATGAAACGCTGAAAACCGCCACCCAGCGTGGTGCGATTGACCGCTTGTTTGTCACGGGTGTTACCCCAATCATGCTCGATAGTATGACCAGCGGGTTTAACATTGGTGAAAACCTGTCACTGCTGGAAGCGTTCAACGAAGCGGTGGGCTTTACCAAAGCCGAAGTCGCGGGATTGTTGCAACCCTTGGCTACAGAGTGTCAGCTTGACCCAGAGGTGTTGTTGGCTGACATCACCCGTTGGTATAACGGCTACCGCTTTGCCCCCAAAGCCGTGGATACGGTTTACAACGCCAATATGGTGCTGTATTTCCTGAAAAACTTCCGTAGTGCCGATTGCACTTACCCTGACCCGATGCTAGATGAAAACATCGCCTCCGATTACGGCAAAATTCTCAGCATGTTCAGTATCGGCAATCGTGATACCAATTTCGCCGTATTGGATGAGTTAATCAGCAATGGGGAAGTGACTGCCCGACAACGCCGTAAATTTGATCTGGAAAAAGGCTTTGGGCGTGATGATTTCATCAGCTTAGTCGCCTATATGGGCTTTATTTCACCGCTAAGAAAAAGTCTGGCGGGTGAAGTGTTTAGCATCCCCAACTACGTGATGCAGGAATTGTATTTCCAGTACTTCAAGGTGGAATTGGAACGCCGCAACCAGATGACGATTTCCAGCCAAGCACTGGCGTTTGCGGTGCAAGCCCTTGCCTTGGAAGACGATATGCAGCCGCTGGTGACAGAAATGGAGCAAGCCTTGCAATGCCTTTCCAACCGCGACGCGATGGGGATGGATGAAAAGCACGTCAAAGTGTTGCTGTTGACCCTGCTGTACCAATCATCGGTGTATTTCATCCAAAGCGAGCGGGAAATGAACCGCAAATACCCCGATATTATGCTCTTGGAACGCAACCCGATTGCGGTGGATCACCAGCATTTGATCGAGCTGAAATACAGCAAGCAAAGCGACGGTACAGCGGGCTGGGCAGCCAAGCGCCAAGCGGGCATTGCGCAAGTGCAAGGCTATTTGCAGTTGCCGACGCTTGCCGCTTTGCCGAAATTGAGCGCTTGGCTGCTGGTGAGTGACGGGGTGCGGGTGGAAGTGGTTAAGGTGCGGTGAGTAACTCAGCCACTTCACGGTACTTAGCCGCTGTCTTTTCCATAATCTCCGCAGGCAATTCCGGTCCCGGCGCGACTTTCCCCCAATCCAGCGTTTCTAAATAATCCCGCACGAATTGTTTGTCAAACGATGGCGGACTAATGCCGGGTTTGTACTGATCAGCAGGCCAGAAACGCGAGGAATCCGGTGTGAGGATTTCGTCAATCAACACCAGCTTACCCTCCGTATCCAACCCGAACTCGAACTTGGTGTCAGCGATAATAATGCCGCGTTTGAGCGCATATTCCGCCGCTTGGCGATACAACTCCAAACTCACGCTGCGCACTTGCTCGGCGAGGCCTGCGCCAATCCGCGCTTGCATCTCGGCAAAGCTGATATTGATGTCGTGATCACCCACGTCGGCTTTGCTGGAGGGCGTGAAAATCGGTTCAGGCAAACGGTCTGCCATCTGCAAACCGGCGGGCAATTCGATACCGCACACCGCGCCGGTTTGCTGGTAATCCTTCCAGCCCGAACCGATCAAGTAACCGCGCACAATCGCCTCCACCGGCAACGGCTTGAGGCGTTTCACGATAATGCTGCGCCCTTGCAGTGGCGCTTTTTCCTCGGCTGTCAGCGGCAGATCATCCAGCGTTTTGTCGCTCAAGTGATTCGGGATCACGTCATGCAGCAAGCCAAACCAGAAATTCGCTACTTGCGTGAGAATAACGCCCTTCTGGGGAATCGGGGTCGGCATGATCACATCGAATGCCGATAAACGATCCGTGGTAACGATCAGCATGTGCTGGTCATCGACGGCGTAAATATCGCGGACTTTGCCCCGTGCAATCAGCGGCAGGGAGGTGATGTGCGTCTCAAGAACGCTGCTTGGGTGACTGTTTGTATTCATTCGCTTGCGGTTAGTTAGTGCGTAAAAGGTACATCGCGTTATAATATCAGATTTTGCAGAGAAATAAGGGGAGCATCATGACTCAACCCAATTCGGCGGTAGTGGTAGGGGTTGTCATGGGTAGCAACAGCGATTGGAACGTGATGTCCAAAGCCGTTGAACAACTGGAAAAATTCGGTATTGCGCATGAATACCGCGTCGTTTCCGCCCATCGCACACCTGACTTATTGTTTGAATACGCCGAAACTGCCCGCGAACGCGGTCTGAAATGCATTATTGCGGGCGCTGGCGGTGCGGCGCATTTGCCAGGCATGTTAGCGGCAAAAACCACCTTACCGATTTTAGGCGTGCCCGTCACCAGCCGTGCCTTGAACGGGATTGATTCGCTGTATTCGATTGTGCAAATGCCCAAAGGTGTGCCCGTTGCCACGTTTGCAATTGGCGAAGCGGGTGCGGCAAACGCGGCGTTGTTTGCCGTGGCAATGTTAGCGAATGACGATCCAATGTTAGCGGAAAAGTTGGCGCAATTCCGTGAAGAACAACGCCAATGTGCGATGAATATGGCGTTACCTCCGGCTTAATCCTAAATCATGCTCTGGATTTTGAAACCGTTAAAATCCCTTAATGGCAGATTGTTAGGCAATCGTACACTTGGGTTTGGCGAGGTAATCATTCATGCTTCCACCAATGCGACCCACGCTGCTTGTACTGCGTCACGCTCCCGTGCGAATTGCCCCCCATCCACCACTGCGTCCTGCTCCTGCAAAGACAATGCGTGGATACGATCACGCAATGTCCGGTAAGTATCCGCCAGCATCGCCGCCGTGTCGGCGGGCAAAATTTCCACCTGTTGCAGCGATTCAAGCTGGCGGATATTGTCGCTCCAGCGCACCAATTCAGGGTGTTCATGTGCATGAGCCAGAATCAGAAACTGCACAATGAATTCAATATCTGTCACCCCACCAGGGTCTTTTTTCAGGTTAAACACATTGGCATCTTTACTCGCCATGCTTTCCCACATCTTTTGACGCATCGCGATCACTTGCTTGCGCAATTCTGCTTTGTCACGCGGCTGACAGAGGATCTCATGACGCACTTGCTCAAACTGCACCCGTAAGCTGGCAGAGCCTGTGATCACCCGCGCCCGCAACAACGCCTGATGTTCCCACACCCACGCTTTTTCCTGTTGGTAAAGGCGGAAGGCATTCAAGCTACTGACAAGCAAACCGGATGCACCACTGGGACGCAAACGCGTATCGGTTTCGTACAAACGTCCCGCAGGCGTAAACGTCGTCAGCGTATGAATAATTTTCTGCGCAAATCGTGCATAAAACACCGCATTTTCCAGCGTCTTCTTGCCATTGGTTTGCTGCACCGTACCGTGGCTGTCGTGCAGGAAAATAATGTCGAGATCCGACCCGTAACCCAATTCCAGTCCACCGAGTTTTCCGTAGGCGATAATGGCGAAACCGGCTTCTTGCGTTTCCCCCGTCTCATCCTTGTAACACGGCACGCCCGTCTGCGCCGTCATCGTCGCCCACACGTGCCGCTGGGTTTCTTCCAGCACCGCCTCGGCAATCCAGGTCAACTGATCCGACACCTTCATCAGCGGCAATACGCCGGTAATATCCGCCGCTGCCACCCGCAGCACTTGCGCTTGCTTGAATTGGCGCAAACGTTCCATCACCTGTTCGGTGTCGCCCTGATCAATACGCTCCAATTCCAAGCGCAATGCTGCACCCAATTGCTCACGATCCAACGGCGTATACAACTGGCGCGAATCCAGCAATTGATCCAGCAAAATCGGGTGATCGATCAACTGGCTGGTAATCCACAAACTGTCGCTGACCAAGCGCACGAACTGCTCCAACGCATTCGGGTGATCGGCGAGCATGGCAATGTAGCCGGAACGTGGCGCAATTTTTTGCACAATTCGCAAACACCGTTCCAACGCCTGTTCGGGGTCAGCCAGCGCATGGCACGCATCCCACAACGCAGGCAGCAAGCGGTTTAACCGGCTGCGCCCCGTATCCGTCAGCGTGTTATACAAACGGCTGTGTAACAGTGCCTGAATCGCGGGATGTTCCGGCATCGGCTGACTTTCTTGGGTTTCGAGCGCAAACACGCGCTGGAAAATCTGCGCTACCGCCCGCTGATGACGATTGAGTTCCGCCTCAAAACTCGCCCAATCCGCAAAGCCCATCGAGCTGGCAAGGCAGGCTTGGCGTTCCGGCGTGGTTGGCAGCGAATGCGTCTGTTCGTCATTCCACATTTGCAGGCGGTTTTCCGTGCGGCGCAGGAAATGGTACGCCGGTTGCAACACGCCAAACTCTTCCGCCGTCAGCAGTTGTTGTGCCAGCAACGCATCCAGCGTCGGCAGCAAACTACGCCCCCGCAATTCAGGAATCCGCCCGCCGCGCATCAATTGAAATACTTGCGCAGTAAATTCGATTTCGCGAATCCCCCCCGTGCCAAGTTTCACATCGAGGTATTTACCACGGCGTTCGGCTTCGCGGTTGATCATCGCCTTCATATCGCGTAATTGCTCAATCGCGCCGTAATCGAGGTAGCGGCGAAACACAAACGGGCGCAAGCGTGCCATCAATTCCGCGCCATTGTGTTTGTCGCCTGCCATCACCCGCGCCTTGATCAGGGCGTAACGTTCCCATTCGCGCCCGTGGGTTTCGTAGTAATGCTCCATCGCATCGAACGACAGCGCGAGTGCGCCGACTTCACCGAAGGGGCGTAAGCGCATGTCGACGCGGTAGGCAATGCCCTCCGCCGTGGTTTGCCCCAATACCCCAATCATGCGCTGCCCGACACGGGTGAAAAACGTTTGATTGTCGAGATCGCGCTTGCCATCGGTTGCGCCTGCTTCGGGGAAGGCGAAAATCATGTCGATGTCGGAGGAAAAGTTGAGTTCCTGCCCACCGAGTTTACCCATGCCGATAATCACCATCTGCTGGGGTTCACCGCTGCGGCTGCGCGGGATGCCGTGTTTGGCGGTAAGTTCGGCGTAACACCAGCGATAGGCCGCGTCTACCAAGCCATCGGCAAGGTCGGACGTGGTTTGCAAGGTTTCGGCAAGTTCTGCTTTACCCAGCAAATCGCGGTAAGCGATGCGCACCATTTCACGGTTGCGGATCAGCCGCACGGTGCGCAATACGCTATCGTAATCGGGTTGGGCGAGGACTTCGGCAACAATGTTTGCCACCAACTCACCATCGGCATACGGCTGGCTGGACTCCACATAGGCTTGCCATTCGAGGTGGCGAGCAAGCTGGTGTTGCAGGTAAGGGCTATTCGTCCAAATGGCATCATTGATCAGTGGCATGGTTGTTCTCACATGGCTACGTACTGACCCATTATACGCCCCATCATAGTGCACGGGGAATGACCAACATTCAGTGATATTTTAACGGGCGGTTGCCCGTGCCAGCACATCAAGCAATGCCGGTAACTCGAATGGCTTACTGAGAAAATCATCCATACCGGCTTGCAAACAACGCTCGCGGTCGCTTGCCAATACATTCGCTGTCAGGGCAATAATCGGCGTGTGAGTGCCGGTTATTTGTTCTTGAGCGCGAATCAGCAAGGTGGCTTCCATGCCATCCATCACCGGCATTTGCATGTCCATCAAGATCACATCCGGGCGTTGCTGTTGCCAGCTTTCCAGCGCTTCACGCCCGTTTACCACGACCGTCACCTGATGCCCGATTTTATTGAGCAGCAAGCGCGTGAACATGCCATTGATTTCATTGTCTTCTGCCAACAAAATTGTCAGCGGGCGTTGTGCCATGCTTAAAACATCGCCAACGGGTGTTGCAGGCGCGGGTGTCACATCCGTTGGCAGCAATAAGGTGAAATGAAAGGTACTGCCCTGTGCAAGCTGGCTTTCCACCTGCAATTTCCCACCCATCATCGCCACCAATTGCGCGGCAATGGTCAGCCCCAAACCCGTGCCACCGTAACGCCGTGAAATCCGACTATCCACCTGCTGAAACGGCTGAAAAATAGTCTCAAGCTGTTCGGATGCAATCCCAATCCCGGTATCACGCACACTAAACCTTACCCGCGTACTGCCCGTTGGAGCGTGTGGTTCGGCAGTGATTTCAATCGCAATCTCACCGCCACTGTTCGTAAATTTGAGCGCATTGCCCACCAGATTGATCAACACTTGCCGTAAGCGCCCAGCATCACCTTGCAAGGTTTCCGGCACATCAGCCGCAATGCGCCAGTGAAAAGCGATAGCCTTATCACGCGCCGCGACTGCCAACGGTGCTAATGCCGTTTCCAACAGCGCTTGCACCCTGAATGGCGCATTGTTTAACCGCGTTGCCCCGGATTCGATCCGCGAAAAATCCAAAATTTCGTTGATAATGCCCAGCAACGCACCCGAAGATTCCCGAATCAATTTCACGTATTCACGTTGTGCAGGTGTGAGTTCGCTGTATCCCAGCAAATCGGTTAGCCCCATCACACTGTTCATGGGGGTACGGATTTCATGGCTGATCATTGCCAGAAATGCGTTTTTTGCCTGATTCGCGCGTTCGGCTTCCTGACGCGCTGCCTCCAAATTGGCGTGTTGCACACACGCCAGACACGCGGTTTCCAAACGCATTAATACCGGCGTCAGTGCCTGCAATTGTGCCGCTAATAAGGGCGGGTCTCGCCGCAAAACCAGCAAACCGCTTTGCCCAATAGGTAACACGTGGCAATAACTGCCATCCGTTTCAACAATATCCAACGGCTCTGCCAACAACCACGCATTATCCGCCAATGCCTGAATCGCTGCTGCTAATGTGGCGGACTTATCCACCAAGGGTATTTTCAGCTTGGGGTAACTGTAGCAAGGCTCAATGCCTGCAATCGTGTCAAATGACTCACAACGCCGTAGCCACAGATAACCACTGCGGCAATTCAACAGTTTCAAGGCAGGCGGCAGAAACTGGTGCAACATCGTGCGCAAATCCAGACTTTGCCCGACAAGTAACGCCAAGGCGTATTGCACCGATACCAGTTCTAATGTTGTACTCATGCGTCAGCAACAATCCCCAATACCGTGGTTTTATTAAAAAACTCCAGACACGCATTGCCTGCATCCGCAATTTCACCCAGCGACAAGACGCCCAACAGCGGCAAATCAGCGGGTAAATGGGCGCGAATAGTGTCGAGTTCTTCCTGAAAACGGCTGTCGAGAAACAAGGCGCGGCTCACACAATCAAACAGCAACGCCATGCACGGTGCGGGCTGGGCGCGTAACGCCGTTAAGGTGCAATCACGAGCAGCCAGCAATAAATGTTCCGCATCGCCTTTGAGGATGTACAGCATGTGATGCGCAGGCACTTCACCAATGCACGTAATCGCATTTCCGTTAAGCGATAGCGGGTCACGCACCACCACATCCTTGGTCAAACGCACCAACCCGAACGGGTAAGCCTTGCTCAATTCAAAGAACGGCGTATCCGCAAACGAACGCCCGCTATCCGCTTCCACCACGCGGCGATAAACCTCAAACGCGGGTTGATAGTCCAATGATAATAGGGTGTTATGCTGTGAGCCGGTCACGAAAAAAGGCCCTGCAAAGCTATGCCAGCCGTGTTCAATGCCAATGCTAACAGGAAGATCCAACGCGGTCAGTTGGGCGCAATCACCGACCAAACCGTGATTGCTGAATAAACACGGCTGCTGCTGAAAACTGAGCGACCCCGCGCCACCACCGATATAGGTGCATTCATCGCCGAATTCACCGTAGAGGCTTTCCAATAAAGCTGAAATCCGCGTGCTCAACCCATCAACCAACACCACCAACGTTTGCGGCGGGTTAACCGTAGCGGTTAAGGCAGCGAGGGCGGAACGGTAATCCGCACTGGGTTCGGAGAGTTTAGCGACGTATTCGACAGTAACGGCAAACGGCAGACCACACACCACGTAGCCCTGTTCCAAACGGCGCGAATCAATCACAATTTGCGGAAAAACGCCGCCAAAGACCGGCACGGACAAGGCTTGCAAACCCGCATCCACCAATGCAGGCGTCAGACCATTGCGGTCGCACGCTAGCAATAGCAGGCTTTGCGCACCTGCTGCGACTGCCGCTTGCGCATGACGGAATAAATTTTCGCTTTCACGTGCCTCATCCACCAATAGAATAAGCGCCGTGTTTTCTTGCCGCATTCAACCAAAATTCCGTAAAACATTAATGGATCGTAAAAAGCCCTTACCCTTGAGCATAGCGCAATCACTGGCATAGCAACACGTTAATGCACAAAAACACTGCCCGCATAAAGCGGGCAGGTTTAATAATCCGGTGGTGGTCGATAAGACGTTATAACAGCTTCTCAATTTCGCGAGGTAAATTTTCACGCCGCGCACCCTGCTGCAAGCAACGAGAGGTATAACAAGCAGCGAGTACAATGATCGCAAAAATAACTAAACCAAGAATACTCATAATGCACCTCCTTAAGGCTCAACGAGCGAACAATTTCTGTGGTATCAAAACAACAATGTTGCAAGAATAACTCATTGAAGTTTAAAGCAAAAATACCTAAGGTCAGCCAGCATAATACCTGTATCACGACAATTTCTTAACCAATATTTTTTTATGCGCATACGGGTTCGCCCTAGCCCTTGAAATTTACCTCAAACACCCACACGCTATAGCCTACACAAAAGCATCTGGAGCGCATTTTGGAACAATACCGAGGAACCACCATCCTAAGCGTGCGTCGCGACGGCAAAGTCGTTGTCGGCGGCGATGGTCAAGTCACGCTGGGCAATACCGTCATGAAAGGCAATGCCCGCAAAGTCCGCCGTTTGTACAACGATAAGGTCATTGCAGGCTTTGCCGGTGGAACCGCCGATGCCTTCACCCTGTTTGAACGCTTTGAAAGCAAGCTGCAAGCGCACAATGGCAACCTCACCCGTGCTGCGGTGGAACTCGCCAAAGACTGGCGTACCGACCGCATGTTACGCCGCCTTGAAGCGCTGCTGATTGTTGCCGATGCCACCGCATCCCTGCTGATTACCGGCAACGGCGACGTGGTAGAGCAAGAAAATGATTTAATCGCCATTGGTTCGGGCGGCGCATTTGCACAATCCGCCGCCCGCGCTTTGCTGGAAAACACCGAGCTTTCCGCCCGCGAAATCGTCGAAAAAGGCTTGCACATTGCCGCCGACATTTGCATTTACAGCAACCACAACCTGACCATTGAGGAACTCTAATGAGCGTCGGCACGATGACCCCCCGCGAAATTGTCCAGGAACTCGACAAACACGTCATTGGTCAGGATAAGGCCAAGCGTTCCGTCGCCATTGCCTTGCGTAACCGCTGGCGGCGGCAGCAGCTCGATGACACGCTGCGCCCGGAAGTAACCCCGAAAAACATCCTGATGATTGGCCCCACGGGTGTCGGTAAAACCGAAATTGCCCGCCGTTTAGCCAAACTCGCGAATGCGCCCTTCATCAAGGTCGAAGCCACCAAATT
Source organism: Candidatus Thiothrix putei (assembly GCA_029972225.1). NCBI lineage: Bacteria > Pseudomonadati > Pseudomonadota > Gammaproteobacteria > Thiotrichales > Thiotrichaceae > Thiothrix > Candidatus Thiothrix putei. The sequence continues at coordinate 4,200,501 of CP124756.1, read as the reverse complement.
CACCGAAGTCGGTTACGTGGGCAAGGAAGTCGATTCCATCATCCGCGACTTGGCGGATATGGCGATGAAAATGATGCGCGAACAGGAAGTGGAAAAGGTCAAATACCGCGCCACCGAAGCAGCCGAAGAACGCATCCTCGACATCCTGTTACCTGCACCCCGTAAGGAAACACCGGTCAACGAATGGCTATCCACAGGTGATGACGAACCTGCCAAACCCGTGCGCGAAGATAATGCCACCCGCCAGAAATTCCGCAAAAAATTGCGCGAAGGCGACCTCGACGACAAAGAAATCGAGCTGGATGTGGCGGTTGGCGGCGCAAGCGTGGAAATCATGACCCCACCGGGCATGGAAGAAATGGCGAGCCAGTTGCAAAGCATGTTCCAAAACCTCAACCAGAGCAAAAAGCGCAAGCGCAAGATGAAAATCAAGGACGCGCTCAAAGTCCTGATCGAGGAAGAAGCGCATAAAATGGTCAATGAGGAAGAACTCAAGCAACGCGCGTTGTTTGCAGTCGAGCAAACCGGCATTGTGTTCCTCGACGAAATCGACAAAGTAGCGCGTAGCGGGCAAACCAGCGGTGCGGACGTGTCCCGCGAAGGCGTGCAACGCGATTTGCTGCCATTGATCGAAGGTTGCACCGTCAATACCAAATACGGCATGGTGAAAACCGACCATATTTTGTTCATTGCGTCCGGCGCATTTCACGTCGCTAAACCCTCCGACTTAATACCGGAATTACAGGGTCGGCTACCAATTCGTGTAGAAATGGATGCCTTGAGCGCGAATGACTTTGAACGCATCCTCACCGAACCGAACGCATCCCTGACCGAACAGTACCAAGGCTTGCTGGCAACCGAAGGCGTAAAGCTGACCTTTGCCCCCGATGCGATTCGCCGGATTGCGGAAATTGCGTTTGAAGTCAACGAACGCACCGAAAACATCGGCGCACGCCGCCTGCATACCGTGGTCGAGCGTTTGCTGGAAAATGTGCTGTTTGAAGCGCCTGATTGCGACGACCAGATGACGGTTGATGCGGCTTACGTCAACCAGATTTTGGGCGAATTGGTCAAAGACGAAGACCTTAGCCGTTATATCCTGTAGGGGCGTATTGAATACGCCCTCGCCGGAATCCCGAAATACCAAGGGCGTATACAATACGCCCCTACCGTGAGATTTGAGATGACACCACTTGATATTACCCTGAATCAGAAAACCCGCGAATTGTTGATTACCTGGCCGGGCGATGAAGTCCACGCGCTGAGTTGCGAATACTTGCGCGTGAATTCGCCGTCAGCCGAAGTACGCGGGCATGGGCCAGGCCAAGAAAAGCTGCAAATCGGCAAGGAAAACGTGAATATCAAGGGCATTGAGCCAGTGGGACATTACGCTATTCAGTTGACCTTTGATGACAATCACGACAGCGGTATTTACGACTGGAATTTGCTGTATGAGCTTGGTAAGAATATGGAACAGAACTGGGCGGAGTATTTGGCGAAGCTAGATGCGGCGGGGTATACGCGCAAATTGCCGGGGCAGGTGATTTAAGCTTCCCAGAACACATTGGTAAAGTGGTTACGTGCATAGTCGCGGTAAACCGTAAAATCGCTGTCAACGCTCGCCACCGTGCGGGTGTTGATGCGCTCGCACAAGCCAATCAGTGAAGCATCGGCAAAATCGGCGGGCAAATCAGCGTATTTCTTCAGTAACGCCAGAATGCGTTCCCAATCGCTTACCGTGCTTGCGTCGATTTGCACGGATTGATTCACCCACAGCAGAAAATCCTGTTGGGCTTGTTGCGAAAAATCCAGCATGTGGACAACTTCCGTAATGACCGGCAAATTGGTGTGCAATCGCCCCCGAACATGCTTAATGAAGTGCTTTGCCTGTGCATGATAACGATCGCTACCGTCAAACAACGCAATGAAGACCCCACTATCAACGACGATGTTTTGCATTCAGCTTCTCCCGTAACAGGGCTTTGCGGTTAATGCTGAGATCGTCACGCCCACTGCTATAACGCCCAAAAAAATGCTCACCCAGTTCGTAGGGTGTCGGGCGGTTTTCGTAACGGGAAAGTTTCTCGCTGACCGCTTCACGGATAAAATTCGACAACGAAATACCTTCAGACTGCAAACGCTGCCGCAGGCTTTCTTCCAGCGATTTATCCAGACGAATTGAAATGCTCATAGTGAGAACCCCTGTAATACAGATGTACTACAAGTGTAGTGCACTGACACGCTGGCAGGCAAGTAAAAGTGATTATTCCGTCGTTACCCACAGTTCACGGCTGCTATAACGCTTGCCAGACCACGCGATCAAAACCCAACGATACCACCGCGAGACAGCGTAAACGTTCCGGCTCGCGGTATTTTTCTGCCAACACGGCGCGATAGTGCTGCAATTGCTGTAGCGCGTCGTGCAGTGCGGTTTGTACCGCTGGCAGTTGCGCCAGGGTTTCGCGGGATTGGGCGCGTACTTGCTCACCGCTGAGTTTGAGGTCGCTGAGTGACAGGTATTTGAATTCCAGCACAATGTCTTTCAGGGTGGGGTATTGGCGCATACTGGGGCGGATCACCAGTACCAAATCAGCATAGCGGCGTTGCAGCGCGGTTTCGGAATCGACCACGTAGTAAATATCGTTGAACAGCAGGGTCAGAAATGCGGTTTTGATGGTGAGTTCATTGCTCCACGCATAATCACGGTTATTGAAAGCCGCGAAGTATTTTTGCTCCAGATAATCCGCCAGCGGCTGGAGATCGGCGGATTGGTAGAACTTTTCTGCCATATTGGCAACCGCGTGACGCTCCTTCGGGGCAGGCAGGATGCGCTGGCGCAATTCATCCACATACAACGCACGGGTCACGAGGTTGGGGATGCCCAATATCAGTTTACCCAGCATATCCGTCCCAACAATCGTGAGTATGCCAAAGTAATACAGCAGCGACAGCAGGTAGCTTTCATCCTGTTGTAAATCAGCTAGTTTTTCCACACCGAAACGGGTTTCGAGAAGGTCAAGCGTGATGGTGCTTTCTTCATCGAGAATACGCTCTACCACACCCGTGCCGCTAGGCTGGCTGGCAAGGTAGCGGATACGTGAGGCATCCATCATCAGGTTTCCGTCGAGCATTTGGCGCGGCGCGGTGCATTCATCCTGATAATGGCGCAGAAAATAGAAGCACAGCGTGGGGTTATACAACAGCGGTTTGTCCGATTGGGCGCAGAAACGATAGCCATTGTAAAACTGTTTCAGGGTGTGCAGCAGATCATCACGTTGCTGCTCATCCTGCCCACAGTGCTGCAAAATACCTGTCACCAGCCCGCTCAGTTCCGGTTGGGTAATACCACACAGGGCATTGAAACGTGGCATCAGTGAAATGTCAGTAGCAACGTTATAACCGCTGGTCATATCCGCCAATACTAAGGGCGACACGCCGGTAATGAATACCCGACCGATTTTGCCCTCGGCAGCACTGCCTTTGATGATTTTGAATACCGATTTGAGGATACCCTCACCTTCCAGCAAGTCCTGATAACGCTGGCTGTTGTGCGGGTCACGTACCAGCACTTCATTGGCGAAATTGTCGTATTCGTCGATCAGCAGGTAAAGCTGTTGACCACTAAGATGTACGCTATTCAGTACCGCCATGAAGGTAGCCAGCGCATCTTCACGAATGTTGACGGGAACTGTCAGGTAATGCCGGTAGGTTTCAATGAACCCTTCAAACTCTTGATTCAAGACCTCGAATAAACTGCTTTTAATGTCATCAATGTTGCCTTGCGCGGATACTTTGGAGAAATCCCAACGCAAGATCAGGTAACGATTGTGTTCGGGAGTTGGATTACTCCCGGCTTCCAGTCCGTTAAACAGGGTTTCAAATTGATCAGCCGTCTTAACATCGTAATAATTCGCCAGCGTAGACAGCAGCAGGGATTTACCAAAGCGGCGCGGACGCAGAAAAACCAATTGCTTGCCCGCTGCTTCTAACAAAGGGATATGCTGAGTGCGATCAAGGTACAGATTGTCCTCGGTACGAATAGCATTGAAGTTACTGATGCCATAGGGAAAACGGATCATGCGGTTATTCCTGTCAAATAATGGTTTATAACGCTTGCCAAACCACGCGATCAAAACCCAACGATACCACCGCGAGACAGCGTAAACGTTCCGGCTCGCGGTATTTTTCTGCCAACACGGCGCGATAGTGCTGCAATTGCTGTAGCGCGTCGTGCAGTGCGGTTTGTACCGCTGGCAGTTGCGCCAGGGTTTCGCGGGATTGGGCGCGTACTTGCTCACCGCTGAGTTTGAGGTCGCTGAGTGACAGGTATTTGAATTCCAGCACAATGTCTTTCAGGGTGGGGTATTGGCGCATACTGGGGCGGATCACCAGTACCAAATCAGCATAGCGGCGTTGCAGCGCGGTTTCGGAATCGACCACGTAGTAAATATCGTTGAACAGCAGGGTCAGAAATGCGGTTTTGATGGTGAGTTCATTGCTCCACGCATAATCACGGTTATTGAAAGCCGCGAAGTATTTTTGCTCCAGATAATCCGCCAGCGGCTGGAGATCGGCGGATTGGTAGAACTTTTCTGCCATATTGGCAACCGCGTGACGCTCCTTCGGGGCAGGCAGGATGCGCTGGCGCAATTCATCCACATACAACGCACGGGTCACGAGGTTGGGGATGCCCAATATCAGTTTACCCAGCATATCCGTCCCAACAATCGTGAGTATGCCAAAGTAATACAGCAGCGACAGCAGGTAGCTTTCATCCTGTTGTAAATCAGCTAGTTTTTCCACACCGAAACGGGTTTCGAGAAGGTCAAGCGTGATGGTGCTTTCTTCATCGAGAATACGCTCTACCACACCCTGCCCACTGGGCTGACTGGCAAGGTAACGGATACGCGCTGCATCCATCATCAGATTGCCGTCGAGCATTTGGCGCGGGGCGGTGCATTCCTCCTGATAATGGCGCAGAAAATAAAAACATAAAATTGGGTTATAGAGCAATGGCTTATCCGTCTGAGCACAGAAACGGTAGCCGTTATAAAACTGTTTTAAGGTTTGTAACAACGCATTACGTTGATTCCCATCTTGCCCGCAATGTTGCAAAACGCCGCTTACCAGCTCGCTTAATTCCGCGTGGGTAATACCACACAAGGCATTAAAGCGTGCCAGTAAAGAAATATCGGTGGCGACATTATAGCCGCTGGTCATGTCCGCCAGCACCAGCGGTGATACGCCGGTAATGAACACGCGCCCGATTTTGCCTTCTGCCGCACTGCCTTTGATGATTTTGAACAATGATTTGAGAATACCTTCGCCTTCCAGCAAGTCCTGATAACGCTGGCTGTTATGCGGGTCACGTACCAGCACTTCATTGGCGAAATTGTCGTATTCGTCGATCAGCAGGTAGAGCTGTTGCCCACTACTACTAACGCTATTGCACAGGGACTGGAAAGAGGCGAGTGCGTCAGTTTCAACCTCAACGTTACCTTGCAGCACATCCGTATAATCACGGATAAAGCCCTTAATTGCGACATTAAGGTGCTTGAATAAACTGCTTTTGATGTCGTCAATGCTGCCTTGCGCCGATACCTTGGAAAAATCCCAACGCAGGATCAGGTAACGGTTGTGTTCAGGGGTTGGGCTACGCCCGACTTCCAGTCCGCCAAACAGGGCTTGAAACTGATCAGCCGTCTTAACATCGTAATAATTCGCCAATGTAGACAGCAGCAGGGATTTACCAAAGCGACGCGGACGCAGGAAAACCAGTTGCTCTCCCGCCTCTTCCAACACTGGAATATGTTGAGTGCGATCAAGATACAAAAAATCTTCATCGCGGATACGTTTAAAATTACTGATACCGTAAGGAAAGCGGATCATGGCAAATAAACTCCGGTATGCAACTGGATTTAGCATAGCATAACCAGCCCGTTACGCCCCCATCACCCCGCGACACGCCTCATACCAGCGCCCAAACGCGGGATTTGTCACAGCGGCTGCTTCCAGAACTCCCATGCCTTGCGCCGAACGCAATATTCCAAATACGCTAGTATCCACCAAACCCGGTTGTTCCCCCGCGTAAAAGGCTTTGCCAGCCAAACCGTTATCCACCCAATGCGCTAACGCCGTTTGAAACTCGGCTTCAGGGTTTTGGATGCTGTGCTTCAGCTTCATTTTATTGGCAACACGCGGCATCACTATTGCGCCTGCAAGACGCACAAAGAAGCGTTTTGCTGCCCCGTCTTTGCTTCCCGTCATGACGATTCCCAAGTTTTGGAAGGACTTGCCCATATTGGGGTGGATCAAGGGCGGCAGGTAATGCACCAAGGTATTATCTACCCATGCCTGCCATTCATCATCCTGCGGCGTTGGCAGCAAATGCGCGTATTTGTCGTTGAGGTAACGCACAATCGCACTGGATTCGACCACAATTTCCGCGCCATCTTTCAGTACGGGAACTTTTTTGTGGTCGGTGAAATCCAGCTCTTTCATCCCAAACGGGGTCACTTCCACCACGTCATACGGGATTTTGGTGTAGTTGAGGAAGGCTTTTACTTTCCAGCAAAACGGGCAGGAATTGAATTGGTACAGGGTTATCATAAGTGGTTTGTTTCATCTCAATCAGGAATAGGTCACATCCTACAACAGGCTGGTATACTCGCACCACTAACCGACTGCCGATACAGGAATTCCCATGACCTTGACCGAAACCCTCGATTCCCTCAAATACAATAGCGATGGCTTGATTCCCGCGATTGCTCAGCAATTCGACACGCACGAAGTGCTGATGATGGCGTGGATGAACCGTGAAAGCATTGCGGAAACGCTGGAAACCGAGCGCGTGTGTTACTGGTCGCGTTCGCGCAATAAGTTCTGGCGCAAGGGGGAATCGTCAGGGCAGATGCAGGTGTTGAAGGAGTTCCGTATTGATTGTGATGCGGACACGATTCTACTGCTGGTCGATCAGACGGGGCCTGCGTGCCATACCGGACGGCGTTCGTGCTTTTACAATAAAGTGGAAGGCGATCAGGTGGTTATTGACCGTGAAGTATTGATTGATCCTAAGACGTTGTACGCCTGATGGAAGCTTGGCAATACGGCGCTGCCGTGGCGGTTATCTTGCTGGCGTACTTCATTCGCGGCATTGCGGGCTTTGGGTCGGGCTTAATCGCCGTGCCATTGCTGGCGTTGTTTTTGCCGCTGACGTTTGTGGTGCCGCTGATTTTGCTGCTGGATTTCACTGCATCGCTGGTGATGGGTGGGCTGGATTTGAAACGGGTGCAATGGCGTGAAGTCGGCATGTTGATTCCGTTTAGCTTAATCGGGGTGATGGTCGGCACGCAATTGCTGGTGAATTTACCACTGACGCCGATGTTGCTGATCTTGGCGGCGTTTATTGCCGTGTTTGCGGTGCGCAGCTTGTTGAATTTGAAAGGTGAAAAGCCGGTGTCGGCCTGGTGGGCAATTCCGGCTTCGTTCACAGGTGGCACGGTCGGCGGGCTGTTTGGCACAGGCGGGCCGCCGTATGTGATTTATTTGAATCATCGGATTCAGGATAAAACGCTGTTGCGGGCAACATTTTCCGCGCTGTTTTTCATCGAAGGGGCGGTGCGGATTGCGACGTTTTTTATTGCCGGATTGTTGCTGGCGCAAACGGTGTGGTGGAATGCGTTGTTTGCCTTGCCCATTATGTTGGGGGCATTGTGGGTGGGCGGTCATGTGCACACGGGGTTGACGCAAACGCACATGACACGCCTGATTGGGGTGTTGTTGTTGCTGGCGAGCGTGTCGCTGACGCTCAAGGCGTTGAGCTAATCACTCCAACATGCTGCGTAACATCCACGCATTCTTTTCATGGATTTGCATCCGCTGGGTCAACAAATCCGCTGTTGGTTCGTCACTGGCAGCATCGACCAGTGGGAAAATGCTGCGGGCAGTGCGTACCACCGCTTCCTGACCTTCCACCAGATTGCGGATCATGTCTTGCGCTTTCGGCACGCCTTCTTCTTCCTTGATGGAGGAGAGTTTGCTGTAAGCCGCGTAAGTACCCGGTGCGGGGTAGCCAAGGGCGCGGATACGTTCTGCCACCAAATCGACGGCTAAGGCCAGTTCGTTATATTGCGTCTCGAACATGAGGTGCAGAGTGTTGAACATCGGCCCGGTCACATTCCAGTGGTAGTTATGGGTTTTCAGGTAAAGCGTGTAAGTGTCAGCGAGCAAGCGCGAAAGCCCATCAGCAATCGCCTGGCGTTGGTCGTTGGGAATGCCGATATTGATGTCCATGATATGTCTCCCTGTCTGTATGGCTGTTTTGATCAGATGAGATAAGTATAGGACACTCGCACTGTTTTAAGAAATTGAATGTTTATCTCATAACATTCATAAAAACAGAACAAACGCTACGGGCACTCGTGCTTAAGCTGTCGCAATTAGCAGATACTTGGCATTGACGCTACGCACTAATCAGCGTTTAATCATAAACAGCTTGGATAGACCAAGCTCCACCATTCTCAGTAAGGAGCTTACTGACATGTTCAAACCTGATTTTGATTTTCTGGTCTTCATTGGTCGTTTCCAGCCGTTTCATACGGGTCATCAAGCCGTGGTCGCTACGGCGTTGCAACGTGCCGAGCGCGTGATTGTGCTGGTCGGTTCGAGTTGCCAACCGCGCACTTTGCGTAATCCGTGGACATTTTCCGAGCGTGAATCTGTTATCCGTGCTGTATTTCCTGAAGCGGGCGAACGCTTGATTCTTGCGCCATTGCTGGATGACACCTACAACGAGCAAGGTTGGATTACCCGTGTGCAACAATCCGTGCATGGCATTACCTGCCGTTTCCCGCCGAAAGTGGGCAGTGCTGCGCCGCGCATTGGCTTGATCGGACACAGCAAAGACCACAGTTCCTATTACCTGTCGATGTTTCCGCAATGGCAATCGGTGGCGGTGGAAAACGTGCGCGGGGTGTCGTCTACGCCGTTGCGCGAACAGTATTTTCAACACGGTACGACGCAAGGCGAATTGCCGGATGCGGTGCAAACCTGGCTGGCAACCTTCCGTGAATCTGACACCTTTGCGCACATTGCCAGCGAGTGGGAATTCGTTAACCAATACCGCAAGGGCTGGGAAGCTGCGCCCTACGCACCGACATTTGTTACCGTGGATGCGGTGGTGGTGCAAGCCGGACACATCTTGCTGATCGAACGCAAAGCTCGCCCCGGCAAAGGGCAATGGGCATTACCCGGCAGGGCAATCGCTTGAAAGTTTGGTTGCAAAACATGCATAAATAAGGTTTTCCCGAAAGGACAAAACCGATGCCGAACTTGCCGTCCAGCGCTATCAGCCGCTTACTGGAACAGTTGTCAGTTTTAGAAGACCCCCGCCAGCAAGCCAAAGTTCTCTACCCCCTACCTGAAATCCTATTGCTGGGTTTGGCAGGCAGCTTAGCAGGGGCAGACGATGTGGTGGAAATGGTGCGCTGGGCAAAGCTAAACGCGGATTTCCTGCGCCGCTATTATCCCTATGCACGGGGCTTTCCCAGCCATGACACGGTGAGTGACGTGTTCAACGCGCTGAATGCTAAGCTGTTTTCGGAACTGTTTATCCGTTGGACAAACAGCCTGTCCGCAGGGGAGGCTGACCTATTGAACATTGACGGCAAAACCTCACGGCGCAGTGGTGGCAACGGGCAGAACCCTCTGCACCTGGTGTCAGCGTGGGCAAACCAGCAAAATCTAGTGCTGGGGCAGGAAGCCACCGACCAGAAATCCAATGAAATCACTGCCATCCCCGCCTTGCTACGCAAGCTCGACATTGAAGGCTGCTTGATTACCATTGATGCGATGGGGACACAAAAGGCCATCGCCAAGCAAATCGTGGAAGCAGGCGGTGATTACCTACTGGCAGTCAAAGACAATCAGAAAACGTTAGCAGAAGACATCGCCCTGTTTTTCGAAAAGCCGCCTGCCGGTTATGTGCTGGATGAAGACACCCTGGTGGAAAAAGACCACGGGCGGCTCGAAACCCGCCGTTGCCGCATTTGCACCGATGTTGCTTGGTTGGAACAACGGCAGGAATGGGTAGGACTTGCCAGCATCATCTGTATCGAGTCCTGGGTCGAAAAAGCAGGAAAATCCACCTATTCCATCCGCCACTACATTTGTTCACTGGCGATGATCGCCAAGGCCGCACAATATGCCGTCCGCTCCCACTGGGCAATCGAAAACAAGTTGCATTGGGTGCTGGATGTCCTGATGCGGGAAGATTTGGCGAGAAACCGTAGCAACCATGGCGCACATAATCTCGCCATCCTGCGCCACATGGGTACTAACCTGCTGCGCAATGACAAAACCAACAAACATAGCCTCAAAGTCCGCCGTAAACAGGCAGGGTGGTCAACTGACTATCTGGCACAACTGCTGGAGCAAGTCATGTAAGTAAGGCGATTATTCAAGCGATTGCCCTGGCATTACCCGGTGGTTTCCTTGACCCGCACGAAAAGCTGCGTGATGCGGTAATCCGCGAATTGCGTGAAGAAACCCGCATCAAAGTGCCAGCACCCGTGTTGGCGGGTTCGATTGTGAAAGAGCAAGTGTTTGACGATCCGTACCGTTCGGCACGTGGGCGCACCATTACCCATGCGTTTCTGATTGAACTTAAACCGGATGCGCATGGTTTGCCGAAAGTGAAAGGTGGCGATGATGCGCAACATGCTTTCTGGATGCCGCTGGGCGATCTCGATCCCGAACGGCTGTTTGAAGACCATTTCCAGATCATCAAAACGATGATTGGGTAAAACTTCTCTCCCGACGCTGGATAGACCGGCGTTTAACACTCAACACAGGAGGATTTCCTATGTTCACTAACTTGATTCTCAATACTGACAGCTACAAAGCCAGCCACTTTTTGCAATACCCTGCGGGGACGCAAGTGGTGTCATCCTACATCGAATCGCGTGGCGGGGAATTTCCGCAAACGCTGTTCTTTGGCTTGCAGGCATTCATCAAGGAATACTTGCTCAAACCTGTCACGACGGCAGATATTGATGAGGCGGAGGCGTTGTTTGCGGCGCACGGTGTGCCGTTTTTCCGTCAAGGCTGGGAACAAATTGTGCAGCAGCACGGTGGTTTTTTGCCGATTGAAATCGAAGCCTTACCCGAAGGCATGATTGTCCCTACCGGCAATGCGTTGGTACAAATTCGCAATACTGACCCGCAAGCGTTTTGGCTGACTTCGTATCTGGAAACGGCATTGTTGCGGGCGGTGTGGTATCCCACCACGGTTGCTACGTTGTCGTGGCAGGTGAAACAAAGCATTCGCCAAGCCCTTGAAACCACCTGCGAAAATCCGGCGAATGAATTGCCGTTCAAGTTGCATGACTTCGGCGCACGCGGGGTGTCTTCGCACGAATCTGCTGCACTCGGTGGCATGGAGCATTTGGTCAATTTCATGGGCAGCGATACGGTAGTGGCATTGCTGGCGGCGCGTAAGTATTACGGCGCGGACATGGCAGGCTTTTCGATTCCCGCTGCTGAACATTCCACCATAACCGCATGGGGACGCGAAGGCGAAGCGGATGCTTACGCCAATATGCTGCAACAATTCGGGCAAGCAGGAAAATTGCTCGCGGTGGTCTCCGATTCCTACGACATCTACCACGCCGTTTCCGAGATTTGGGGCAAGCAATTGCGGGCGCAAGTCAGGGCAATCGCTTGAAAGTTTGGTTGCAAAACATGCATAAATAAGGTTTTTCCCGAAAGGACAAAACCGATGCCGAACTTGCCGTCCAGCGCTATCAGCCGCCTACTGGAACAGTTGTCAGTTTTAGAAGACCCACGCCAGCAAGCCAAAGTTCTCTACCCCCTACCTGAAATCCTATTGCTGGGTTTGGCAGGCAGCTTAGCAGGGGCAGACGATGTGGTGGAAATGGTGCGCTGGGCAAAGCTAAACGCGGATTTCCTGCGCCGCTATTATCCCTATGCACGGGGCTTTCCCAGCCATGACACGGTGAGTGACGTGTTCAACGCGCTGAATGCTAAGCTGTTTTCGGAACTGTTTATCCGTTGGACAAACAGCCTGTCCGCAGGGGAGGCTGACCTATTGAACATTGACGGCAAAACCTCACGGCGCAGTGGTGGCAACGGGCAGAACCCTCTGCACCTGGTGTCAGCGTGGGCAAACCAGCAAAATCTAGTGCTGGGGCAGGAAGCCACCGACCAGAAATCCAATGAAATCACTGCCATCCCCGCCTTGCTACGCAAGCTCGACATTGAAGGCTGCTTGATCACCATTGATGCGATGGGGACACAAAAGGCCATCGCCAAGCAAATCGTGGAAGCAGGCGGTGATTACCTACTGGCAGTCAAAGACAATCAGAAAACGTTAGCAGAAGACATCGCCCTGTTTTTCGAAAAGCCGCCTGCCGGTTATGTGCTGGATGAAGACACCCAGGTGGAAAAAGACCACGGGCGGCTCGAAACCCGCCGTTGCCGCATTTGCACCGATGTTGCTTGGTTGGAACAACGGCAGGAATGGGCAGGACTTGCCAGCATCATCTGTATCGAGTCCTGGGTCGAAAAAGCAGGAAAATCCACCTATTCCATCCGCCACTACATCTGTTCACTGGCGATGATCGCCAAGGCCGCACAATATGCCGTCCGCTCCCACTGGGCAATCGAAAACAAGTTGCATTGGGTGCTGGATGTCCTGATGCGGGAAGATTTGGCGAGAAACCGTAGCAACCATGGCGCACATAATCTCGCCATCCTGCGCCACATGGGTACTAACCTGCTGCGCAATGACAAAACCAACAAACATAGCCTCAAAGTCCGTCGTAAACAGGCAGGGTGGTCAACTGACTATCTGGCACAACTGCTGGAGCAAGTCATGTAAGTAAGGCGATTATTCAAGCGATTGCCCTAGGGCGCAAGTCGAAAGCAGCCGCGCAACCGTGGTGATTCGCCCCGATTCTGGCGTGCCTGAAGCCATCGTGCCGGAGGTACTGGAGCGTTTGTATGCCGAATTCGGCGGTCGGGTGAACAGCAAGGGTTACAAGGTGTTGAGCGATTGCGTGCGGGTGATTCAAGGTGATGGGGTGGATGTGGATTCCATCGGCGTGATTTTGCAGCGTATTCAGCAAGCGGGATTTTCTACCGAAAATGTCGCGTTTGGCATGGGTGGCGGGTTATTGCAGAAGGTCAACCGCGATACCTTGCGCTTTGCGATGAAGGCTTCCGCGATGCAAATCAACGGTGCGTGGCGCGATGTGTATAAGCAGCCGATTACTGATGCGGGTAAGCATTCTAAGCGTGGACGGCTGGCGGTGATCAAAGATGCGGGCGTGATCAAAACGATTCGCGCGGATGCGCTGTCGTGGGAAAGCAATTTGCTGCGTCCGGTGTTCCGCAATGGCGAGTTGCTAATAGATGACCGTTTTGACGTAGTACGGGAGCGCAGCAACGCCGTATAATCAACGGCATGAAATACCTTTTAATCGCCATCATCCGCTTCTACCAATTGTTCCTCAGCCCGCTGCTGGGGAGCAATTGCCGTTTCTACCCCACCTGTTCGCATTACGCCAAGCAAGCCATCGAGCAACACGGCGCACTTAAAGGCAGTTGGCTCGCCATCCGGCGTATCGGGCGTTGCAACCCCTGGCACGAAGGAGGTCTTGACCCCGTTCCCGAAGCGTGTGAATGCGGCAAACCGCACCGCAAACCGTCTGATCAGTAGCACGCTTATCTGCTCACTGTTTACATCCTGTCCGGCTGCTTATACCCTTTGCCCAAGATTGCCTTGCGTAGGCGCACAATAAAAAACACAGGACAAAACGCCATGTCAGAATCACAAGCCATTGAAATTCAGGAACTGTTCGATCTGGTCGTCACCGGACACCGTTCTGAAAAGTCAGTCGAAGCCTTGGTACGCGATGTGCTGGATTTGCTGGACGATCACAGCCCTTACCTCGAATTCAAATTATCCGATGCGCTGCTGTTCAACAACGGCATGGTGTCGATTCGTGAAAACATCACCGAAGCCGAAGCGCAAGCGCTCAGCGAACAACTCCAAACGCTGGCAATTCATTGCGCCATTCGCCCCACCCTGCAACTTGTTCCCAAAGACGACGAAATCAACCCGCCCACCGCTGCGCTGTACACTTGCCCTGCCTGCAAACACACTCAAGTGCAAACCAAAGAAATCAATGAAAAGTGTGAAGCCTGTGGCGTGATTGGCGATCACTTTCTACGCTCTCAACGCATGAAAGAAGCCGTCGAGATGGAACGCCAAAAGTACGACAACGAATTGGCGAAAAGCATTAAGGAAGCGCACCAACGCGCCCAACAAGAAGAATCCGACGCACTTTACCGCGAAGCGCGGCGTCAATTGGGCGCCGACGAGACCAGCAACAGCGACCCCAAACTGAAAATCGCCGCCGTGATTGCCGCCATCGGTATCGGCATTGCCGCGCTGTATATGTTCAATAAGCCCGCAACTGAAACCCCCGACCCGTCAGCGATTGCCGCCACAGAAGCAGCGGCTGCTAAATAAGCTTAACGCGGCGTCAACACATACACTTTTTCATCCAGCCGGGTCAGCCCGCGCTGGCGAAAACCGGGTTCATCCGCTAATACATCCAGCGCCTGCAAACGCTCCACCGCGTAGCGCTCTTCATAAAAACCGCGCACTTCCGCCTCATGCACCGAAAACGGCGGGCCTTTCATTTCACGCTGGTCGTATTCCATCGTAATCAACAGTATCTGTACCGCAGTCGGTAAAATATTCGTCAAATGTTGCGCATAGCGGGTACGCATATCGGGTGGCAGTGCGATCAGCGAAGCGCGGTCAAACACACCGGCACAATCCGCCACATCCGCCGCACTCAGGTCGAAAAAATCGCCCTGCAAAATCACCAACCCGTCACATTCCCAGCGCTCAAACGCGCCTTGTTGCGTGACGACCGGCTCCAAACCGTTTTCTGCAAAAAAATCATGCACCGCAATCGGGCTGATTTCCACGCCCGTTACCAACAAATTTTGCGAGCGCAACCACAGCATATCGCGGCTTTTGCCACACAATGGTACGAAAATGCGGCTATCGGCGGGTACGCGCATTTGCCCCCAGAATGCCTGTAAGTGGCTATTAATTTCCGCTTGGTGAAATCCGATTTGCTGGTGTTCCCAACGTTCGTGCCAAAAATCCGCCTGCATCGTTGCTTGCTCCGTTAAGGGGTGTGGTTGTCTGCCCCTCACCCAAATACAAACGCAATAAGTGCAAGGGGGGAGTTTCCAGCGCTTCTGCCAAGCGCATGATGGTGGACAGTTTGGCATCCGTCAGATCAGCGCTCAAGAGCCGATACCAGGTTTGCCGCGATATATCGGCGCGACGCGCCACTTCCGAGCGCGAAATACCCAACATTGCCACGCGCTGTTCCAAGTAATCAGCCAAATCGCTGCTTGACATAAGAGCCCCTCCAGTTGTTTTTCGCTATAAACTTCAGAGGTGGGTCGCATTATCCGCAGCAAATGTTCATTTGAATTATATCAAAAATAGATTTTTCTGATCATTTTAAGATTTACTGTAATACCACCGTGTATGCCAATAGGTCTGTTGAACCAGCGCGTTCCACGGTCATTTTCACCGCATTGCCCACTTGGTGTTGCGATAACGCCAATTTCAGATCACTCATGTTTTTCAGCGCCACGCCTTCCAAGGTCGCAAGACGGTCGCCTTTTTGCAGCCCCGCTTTAGCCGCCGCACTGTTTTTATCCAAGGCGGAAATGCTCAAACCCTTGCCTTGCGTATCCAACAATACACCCAATTTGCCAGTCGGCGGTAAATCCACCGCTGCGGTAAGCAGGGTATAATCCACCGCCGGAGCCGCGTCTTGGCTGTCACTGCTGGCAACGGTCGCCACTTTACTGCCCGGTAACTGCCGCGCCAAATCTGCCGGAATGCCCACGCCATCGCTGATATGCCCCACGCCTGCCAATACCACCAGTTGATGTTCGGGGTTAGCGTTCAAATACTTTGCCGCATTATACGCCATGGTTTCATCCCAAATCCGCTGCACCAGCATAAAGCGCTCGAATTGCTGGGGGTCTTGCGAGTGCGCCTCGAATACCTTACGCAAGCGTGCTTGGTAATCTGCATCCGCCGGGTGAATCGTCGGTGGCAATTGCGCTCGTTCAGCTTTGCTCAACGCTTCCAAACCGCCTTCTGAGACTTTGCGGGTCAACTCAACGGGTGCATTCAACGCCAGCACCGGCAAGCCATTGGCTTTGGCGTATGCCAAAATCGGGCGTAATTGACGGTAATCGTAGCCCCAACGCTCGAAATATTCGCTGCGGCGCAAAAACTCCACTTCGGTCAGTTTGCCCGCCAAATAATCATTCAACACCGGCTGAAACGATTGCTGAAACCATTCCACCCCAATCGCCAGCTTCGGATTACGCTGGTGCAAGCCCTGCAATACCGCTAATTGATGCAGGTGATGGTCATAGCGGTCATGAATTTCACCCACAAACACCACACGGTTTTGTGCCAAGCCGTCCATTAAAGTAGAAAATGGCAACGCTTTACCTTGCATCACGCCGGTGGGCGCATGTTCACCAATGTGCGCCAGCGCCTCATCCAGCGTCGCGTGTTCCACCGTTGCCGCGATGCTGCTGATGGGTAATACGCCAATGACCACCACGCACGCTGCCAATAACGTGCGCCGCATCAAATCAGGAAATAGTGTATGTCGATTGTGAAACATGTTGTGATCCTATTGCTGTTATGGCTGCCAAGCGTGAGTGCTGCCACCGCGTTGCCGGTGTTACACCACGATTTACGGGTAACGCCTGATATTAAAACCAGCGAATTGCAGGTGGAAGATACCCTGCGCATCCCCGCCGAATTGCGGCAAAACGGGCAATTTAGCTTCATGCTCAACCCACAATTCACGCTAGAGGCTGGCGGTGTGCCGCACCCCCCACAGGCGGCTGGTGCTTATAGTATTCCACTTAAGCCGGAACAAGGGGAAATCACCCTCAAATACCGTGGTAGGCTAAGCTCCACCCCTGATTGTGCTTGGCTGACCCAAGCGTGCATCTTATTGAATGAACGCGGTATTTATTTGGATGCGAACAGCCAATGGTATGCACAAACCGCAGATGCACTGCACACCTTCACCCTGCGCGTCAATTTACCGGAGGGCTGGGTGAGCCTGAGCCAAGGCAAGCAAACCGCTGACGGCTGGGCAGAAACCCAACCGCAAGACAGCCTGTATTTGCTCGCGGGACGTTTCCATGTGTACCAACAAGCGGGCAAACACGCGAATGCGATGGTCTATTTGCAAGCACCGGATGAAGCCTTGGCAAAACGCTACTTGCAAGCCACCGAACAGTATTTGACCGAATATTCCGAACTCCTCGGTGATTACCCCTACGCCAAATTTGCCACGGTGGAAAGTTTTTGGGAAACCGGCTGGGGAATGCCGTCGTTCACCTTGCTGGGGTCACGGGTGATACGCTTGCCGTTTATTTTGCACTCGTCGTTTCCGCACGAAATTTTGCATAACTGGTGGGGCAATAGCGTGTATGTCGATGCCAGCCAAGGCAACTGGACAGAAGGCTTGACCGCGTATTTAGCTGACCAGCGCATCAAGGCACAAGTCGGCGAAGGCGCGGAATACCGCCGCAGCAGCTTGCAAAAATACGCGACGTTTGTGGGCAAGCAAGACGATTTTCCGCTGACTAACTTCCGCAGCCGCCACGATGAAACCACGCAGGCGATTGGTTACAGCAAAGCGTTGATGCTGTTCCATATGCTGCGCCAACAGCAGGGGGATGAGGCGTTTTTTGCGGGCTTAAAGCAATTTTATGCGGCATACCGCTTTAAAGCAGCGACATTTGGCGACTTGTTGGACAGTTTGCAGGCAGATAAAACCTTCCGGCAAACATGGCTAGAGGGTACGGGTGCGCCACGCTTAGCGATTGCGGCACATACCTTGACGCAGGAGGGGGGCAACTACCGTTTGCAACTGACCTTGAAGCAGGAACAACGCGGTAAGACGTTCCCACTGAGCATTCCGGTGCGCAGCCGTTTTGCGGGTGAGCAGCCGGAGCGCACCGACACGTTGCAGATGACGCAGACTACACAAACCTTCGAGCTAGTATTCCCTGCTAAGCCTGAGCAAGTGGCCGTTGACCCTGAGTTTGACCTGTTCCGCTTGCCGGATGCGGCAGAAATGCCTGCCACCATCGGCGTCATGAATGGCAAGAGCGCCAAGACTTACGTGCTCTCGCGCCAGACTGATGAGGCGATGCAGTTGGCATGGCAAAGCTGGCTGGATGGGTTGAAAGAACGTGACCCTGCCTTGCGGGTGCAATACGACGATGCACCTTTGCCGGATACCGGTACAGTGATATTGCTGGGTGGCGATAATGCGGCCTTGCAAGGGCTGCTGGAGCGGGCGCAAGAACCGTTTCGCATGACGGATGCAGCGTATACGCTCAATAGCGTGAATTATACCTGCGGCTTGCACACACTGGCGCTGGGTTTGCGGGCAGGACAGCAAGATATTGTTTTATTGGATGCCTCTAGCCCCGATGGATTGGAGAGGATGCTGGCAAAACTGCCGCATTATGGCAAATACAGCTATCTGGTGTTTGACAGTACCAACGGTGAAAACGTCGCCAAAGGCCAGTGGGAGCTGAAAGATTCACCGTTAACCTTGAATTTTTCCGCCCATCGCCTTTAATTCGACGGCTATCTCGATCACGACTGGTTATTCATAAAATTTATGAAATAATGATTTCAACACATCAGCAGCAATCTGACATTTCTCGCCGATGGTGGTTTTCTCTCGACTCTCTTGTAGATGGATTTTAGCCGGGCAACTGCCCGGCTTTCTTTTTTTACCCATGAGTATGGTTTTAAAACCTAGCGTGAGCTAACCCCATCAACCCCAACCACACCAGCATATGCAACAACGCTGCCCAGTGATAGCGTTGCGCGAGTTCTTCCGGTGGAATATTGGTAATCAGGAACAGTTGGCCTGCTTTTGCCCCATCCATCACGTGCGTACCCGGCGCTCGCTGTTGTTCGCGAATGTCATCATCCACCCAACGTTCTGCTGCGGCGCGTACTGTCTGCCATTCATCGGGGTCGATTTGCCCATTGCCATTCGCATCGAAGTTTTGCAGTAATTGCTGCGGGTTATTTTTCCATTCAGCCAGTAGCGCGGCTAAACGTTCGCGGCGTTCCAATGACACCGTGTCATGGCGCTGCGTATGCAATTCGCCGAGTGCATACAACGGCTGTCCGGGGTAAATAGCGTGTAGCAAAAACAAGTGGTTATCACCAGTGCGTGTCACAATTTCAGCGTATTGCGGGTAAAGCAGACAACGCCCATGGGAATCTTCCAACACAAATGGTTGATCCTCCACATAACCCGGTAGCCACACCATCACCGGCAAGTGTGGCAAACCCCGAAAACTTTCGCCTTCAGGCAACGCCGCTTTGCCGCATAACTCCACATAACCTTGGGCGCTACTGCTCAAACGCGAGGTTGGGGTATCCACAATCAAGCGATAACGGCGGTATAAGCCCAAAGCCAATAACAAGCTAACGGTAGCGGGCAACAACAGCCATTCCCGCCCCCATTGCTGTGACAGCCAGACGCAGCCTGCCCCCCAAACCAGCGCAAAGCCCCATGTCGAGGCAAGGTTAATCATGCCACCTTTACGTAATACGGCAAACCTTTGGTTTTCAACGACTTGATACCAGTTCAGGCCATCAGCATCCGAACGCTCGTGAGAATGGCTCAGTTCAGACAGTAAAGTGCGCAGCCACATCCACATCCGCAGTTTCCTCAGACTTAAAACTCAGCAAACGGAAACGCTTGAAACTAAACGCTTTGGCAATCACGACATCCGGGAACTGTTCAATGCGGGTGTTATTGATGGCGGCAGAATCGTTATAGAACTCACGACGGTCAGCAATGCTGTCTTCCAAACCACTGATGCGTTCACGCAAGTGCCGGAAAGACTCACTGGCCTTGAGTTCAGGGTAGGCTTCGGCAACGGCAAACAAATTCCCCAACCCAACGCGCAAGGACTGTTCGGCGGACTCCAAAGCATCCATATTGCCGAATTGCATGGCACTGACCACACGATTTCGCGCCTCCATGACCGCTTGCAGCGTCGCCTGCTCGTATTGCATGTGCTCTTTGCACACCGCGATCAGCTTCGGTAGCTCGGTATTGCGTTGTTTAAGCAACACATCGGTATTACTCCAGGCTTTTTCGGTATTGTTTTTCAGTAACACCAATTGGTTGTAAAGCAGAATGCCCCACAATAGCAGGCCACCCAACAGGGAGAAGAAAATAATGAGTCCGGTATTCATGGCGTTATTTTTATCGATGGTTTATCGGGTTGCGCTGAGTCTAACAGCTAGTGGTAGACCAGCCAACGTGGTATAGATAAGTGGTTATCATCACAGCAAAAACGAGGAGGAAGGTATGCGTACCCTATTAAAATTCTGGCTGGCTTTATTGTGCCTGCTACCGCTGGTCGGTGATGCCGCTGATGCTTTTCCCACCCAACAGACATTTGCTGGGCAGGCGCTGAATCTGAATGGCAAAGGTATTCGCACCAAAGCCTTTTTCAATCTCTACACAGCAGGCTTGTATGTGCAGGAGAAAAGCACGGATGCGGCTGCGATCCTTGCTGCGAACCAACCAACTGCGATGCGTTTAGAAATTACCTCCGGCATGATTACCAGTGAAAAGATGGAAGCAGCCGTGCGTGAGGGGTTTGAAACAGTTACCATAAAATCTATATAAATCTATTCAAACTTTATCATTTTGGTTAGGTTTATAAAAGCGTAGTGCCGTTTATCCGTAAAAGATAGCAGCAAAAGCACGGATGACTAGACAACTATCACACCGTGCTGCATTCTGTTTGCCATGATCATCAGCCACAAAATCCGCCTTGACCCCAACCATAAGCAAGCGACGTACTTGGCGAAAGCCGCTGGTACAGCACGGTTCGCCTACAACTGGGCGTTGGCAGAATGGCAAACCCAATACGCCGCATGGAAAGACGATAACACCCAGCCAAAACCCAACCAAATGGGCTTGCGCCGCCAATTGAACGCCATCAAACGCGAACAATTCCCCTGGATGCTGGAAGTCACCAAAAACGCCCCGCAAATGGCGATTATCCAACTCGGTGCAGCTTTCAAGAACTTCTTTGCGGGGCGAGCCAAGTACCCGCAATTCAAAAAGAAAGGCAAAAGCCGCGACAGTTTCACCCTCACCAACGACCAGTTCAGCCTTGACGGTTGCCGCATCCGCATTCCCAACCTTGGGGTAGTACGGATGCGGGAAACGTTACGCTTTTCCGGTAAAATTCTCTCTGCCACGATTTCCCGCACCGCTGACCAGTGGTTCGCCAGCATCACCGTGGACACCACCTCAAACCATCTCCCGCCTGCCAAAAACCAAGGCACGGTAGGGGTGGATTTGGGCGTATCTGCACTGGCAACCCTATCAACGGGGGAAAAAGTGGTTGGGGCAAAGCCGCATAAAGCCTTGCTTTCCCGCCTAAAACGGCTCTCGCGCAGCCTGTCCCGCAAGGTCAAAGGCAGTGCCAACCGTCACAAGGCGAAGCAGAAGCTGGCAACACTTCACGCACGTATTGCCAACATTCGCCAAGACAGTTTGCACCAACTCACTACGGATTTAACCCGCCGTTTTCACACCATCGGCATTGAAGATTTGAACGTGTCGGGTATGGTGAAAAACCGTCATTTATCCCGTGCCATCAGTGACATGGGATTCTTCGAGTTCCGGCGGCAACTGGAATACAAGGCGGGAATGCGCGGTGCGGTGGTCGTGGTGGCTGATCGGTTTTTTGCCTCCAGCAAAACCTGTTCTGCTGCTGGCTGTGGGCATAAAGTGGAGAAGCTGCCACTGTCGGTGCGTGAATGGACTTGCCCTGACTGTCGTGCAGTCCATGACCGTGACGTAAATGCCGCCAAAAATTTGAAAAAATACGCCGTGAGTTACACGGTGTCTGCCTGTGGAGGGGAAGGCTCTGGTCTTGGGCGCAAGCCGAAGACGAAACCAGCCCCCGTGAAGCAGGAATTCAACACCATGACTACTTTTAGTTAGCTATAGGTAGATTTGGGTAGGTTTGAAATAACGGTTTAAACAATCCAGCGCTGACCCCGCGCTTCAGCCAGGTATTGAACAGTTAATCACGGTGTTCAAAGAAGCCATCAAGGAAGGCGATGTCTATGATTTTGTCTACACACCCGCCAAGGTGGTGATTATTAAGAATGGCAAGCCCTCAGCCACCATTGCAGGTAATGATTTTAAGCAAGCCTTGTTTGGCATTTGGTTGGGCGAAAACCCCATACAAGCGAGTTTGAAAAAGGCGCTGCTGGGGCAGTAGCAGACCAACACCGGGGCGAAACCTGTTTCGCCCCACAGAAAGCCTTCAACTTTTACGCTGGGCATCAATCACCGAGGGCAATTGCAACAGCTTTTCCAACACTTCGCCCAATTGCTGCACATCACGGATTTCCAGCGTAAAGTCCATCACCGCAAAGCACGGATCGTGAGTATCACGGGTATGCAAGCTGTGAATGTTAACCTTTTCCTTGGCTAACAAACTGGCAATATCCCCTAACACCCCCGATTTATTGAAGGTGGACACGGTAATGTCAGCCGCATAGGCCGCACCATGCGTACCCCAGTTGACTTCAATAATGCGCTCTTCACGTTCCTTGCGCAGGTTAGCCAAGTCAGGACAATCGGCACGATGCACAATCACCCCACGCCCCTGTGACAAGTAACCCACAATAGGATCACCGTTGACGGGATGGCAGCACGTCGCCATTTGCGTATACAGTTTGCTGACACCCCTCACTTCAATCGCACTGCTGGGCATTTCCGGGCTGTGTGTCTTACGCAGTTTGAATTCAGGTTCGTGTGCACTCAGCAGAAAATGGCGGATTTGGGCAGGAGAAATTTCATTGCGCCCCACTGCAATCAATAAATCGCGTTCACTCGGTCGACTAAACTGTTTGGTTAGTTCAGCGTAATCCAATTTGCGCAGGTTGAGCAAATGGCGCTCTTTTTCAAGAATGCGCTCGCCGTCTTTAGCATTTTGTTCGTGGTTTTGCTGGCTGAACCATTGGCGAACTTTTTGGCGGGTACTGCCAGATTTCACATAACCCAGCTCTGGCTTCATCCAGTCCTGACGCGGGTGTTCGTGTTTGCTGGTCAGGATTTCAACCTGATCACCGTTTCTGAGCACGTAGTTAAGGGGCACAATACTGCCGTTAACCTTTGATCCTCGGCAACGATGCCCCACACTGGTGTGGACATGGTAGGCAAAATCCACTGGCGTTGAGCCTTTGGGCATATCAATGATACGACCCTTGGGGGTGAGCACAAACACCCTGTCACTGAAGACTTCGGTGCGGAAATCTTCCATCAAATCGCTGTCACTGTCGTTGCTATCCAGCAAACGGCGCATTGAGTTGATAGCTTCACTCATGGCTTTGTCTTGGCGT
Source organism: Candidatus Thiothrix putei (assembly GCA_029972225.1). Lineage (NCBI taxonomy): Bacteria > Pseudomonadati > Pseudomonadota > Gammaproteobacteria > Thiotrichales > Thiotrichaceae > Thiothrix > Candidatus Thiothrix putei. The sequence continues at coordinate 4,176,926 of CP124756.1, read as the reverse complement.
CCGCCTTCTTTGTAATACCAATGGGCAGCGACCCCTAACTCCGCAAAACGGTGCATTTCATGGGTGCGGATTTGCACTTCCACGAATTTACTTTCCGGCCCGACGACGACGGTGTGAATAGACTCGTAACCATTGGGCTTTTTGTTGCCAATGTAGTCATCGTATTCTTCGGGGATATGCCGCCAGGTGTTATGCACGACATCCAGGGTGCGGTAGCAGGTGTTGGTATCTTCCACAATAACGCGCACGGCACGCAAATCGTACAGCTCATCAATTTCGATTTGTTTGCGGGTTTTCTTTTTCCAGATGCTGTACAAGTGCTTAGGGCGACCGTATACCTCGCCTTTGATGGCGTTCTTCGCCAGCAACTCCTTGAGAATGTGGATGAAATCGGCAATGTATTGCTCGCGTTCAATCCGCTTGCCTGCCAGCGACTTGGCGATACTTTTATACATCTCCGGTTGCAAAAAGCGGAAGGATAAGTCTTCCAGTTCCCATTTGATTTGGCTGATACCCAGACGGTTAGCCAACGGCGCGTACAAATCCATGCTCAGACGTGCCACACAACGGTGCAGGTCTGACAGTTCCTCGCGAGATAACAACCGCAGGTATTGCAGGCTCCATGCCAACTTGATCAACACCGTGCGAATGTCTTTGATCATCGCCATCAACATGCGCCGCAATTGTTCCCCCTGTTCCTGACGGGAACTGCTCGAATCGGTATTTTCCACACAATCCCGGAAACGTTGCAGGTTGCGCATGTCTTCGCACAAGCGCCGCACGGCTTGACCGTACTCTTTTTCCACCTCATCCAGTGTCAGGGTTTGTTGGAAACGGTTGTCGCACAACAGGGCTGCCATGATGGTGGTTTGATCCACATCCAGATGCCGGAGAATTTCGGCGACATCCAGACTACAGGGTTGTAACGGGTCGGCAGGCGGGGGCAGCAGCAATAAGTTGTCGATAATTTGCCCCAACAGGTAGAAATCCCGTTCATTATCGGAAACCCAAAAGCGTTCAATCCATGCCTGACGGGTACGGGATTCGGTGTTGGTGGTTCGGCTATGTCGCATATCGGCAGTGCTTCCTCTGTGCCAAATAATTATTGTTGTAGTGTCGTAATAACAGCCTCCAGTTGTGCAAGATGGTAAATGGTCGCATCCGGTTTTTGCCCCCCCGGCCACGCTTGGTGTTCGGGATTAAACCAGACGGTACGCAAGCCTGCACTGGCTGCCCCCTGAATATCCCTCACGGGGTCGTCGCCTACATAGACGGCCTGCTGAGGGGAAATACCTACTTGTTCTAATGCCTGATGAAAAATAGCTGGGTGCGGCTTTGCAACCCCTGCCTCAGCAGAACTGTGTGTAAACTGGAATAAATGCCCAACCCCGATACGGTGGACACAGGCATTACCATTGCTGATCACGCCGAGCAAAAAACGTGCCGATAGTGACTCCAGCGCCTCCAACGCCCCTTCAAAGAAGGTCACTTCATTACGTGCCAGCCAGAACACTTCAAAGCCCGATTCGACCAATGTATCGGTATAACCGTGTTCCTGCGCCAAGGTTGCCAGCCAATTTTTGCGTAAACGAGTCAGATTATAGTGCAATTCAGGGTATTGCTGCATGTAGTTCATGCGATTTTTGATGAGTTCATACGGTGAATGGTGCTCAGTGATGGTCGGGTAGTGCTGTTGCAACCAGGTATAAAAGTGGTGTTCCGCGCGTTCAATCACTGGCCTTACCGCCCATAGGGTATCGTCAAGGTCAAAAGCAATACAGCGTATAGTCATGATGAAACTCAATATTTGCAGTAGAATTCAAAGATAATATTAGCATTAGCTAACACAGCATGAAGATTAGTGGAGGGTGACATGAAAATTCGACATTTAATAATACTGGCAGCCAGCTTGCTGTTATTTCCTGCCACATTATGGGCGCAAACGGTGGTACTGGTACACGGTTTTCAGGGAAACGGCATGGATTGGCGCAAACAAGGCGTTACTCCCGTGTTGCAACAATACGGCTGGGTTGATGGTGGCAATGTCGTGATGACACCCCAAGGGGTTTATAACTTAACACCACCGGGGGTTAAGCCAGAGCGCATTTTTTACACGGTGGAGTTACCCCCCCGCGCTCCTATTATGCTGCAAACTTATTGGTTAAACACTTACCTGCAACACCTGTATGAGCAACGCCAAGAGCCACTGACTTTGGTGGGGCATTCTGCGGGTGGTTTAGTCGCACGCGCATGGTTAGTCAGTGCTAATAGTGTGCCGGTAAATGCCTTAGTGACGTTAGCAACCCCGCACGTGGGCACGCCGAGTGCCGATCTGGCGAGTTTAGCTACTGATACCCCAATGGGCTTTTTCGCAGAAATGATGGGCTTCGGCAAGTGGAGTGGCGATGCCGATGATTTATACGATGACATGCGTGTGGAGAAGCCGGGGCGTTTTCTGTATTGGCTGAACCATCAGCGTCACCCTGCCATTCGTTACGTGTCAGTGGTGCGTGATAACCAAATTCGCCCCGATCGGTTCGATTTCGTAGTACCTAATTACAGTCAGGATATGAATAATACTTTTGCATTGCGGGGAAAATCAGAATACTGGACGGTGCAGAACTCACACTTTTTAGGCATTCGGGATGGCTATGTATTGGCGAGGATTTTGGCACGCTGAATGCCGGTCTTCCCGCGTCTGCTACCACTGTTCGTTTCCGCTATCAACACTTGGCTCATAGAGTGATAACGTGCGCTTATGTTAACCCTTGAGTGAGTTTCATGAGCGCTACCCCTATCTTGTCAGCATATTACCGGCATAAGCAAGGCGGGTTTACCACCCGCTTATACCGTGCCTGGCAAGCCTTGGATGCGGCAGGTTATACCGTCTTTTACATTGCAGCCGAACCCTTACCTGTTACGGGAAAGCACATTCGCCCGATCATTTTGCCAATGCGCTCAAAAGCCTCCTCCGTATGGTATTGGCCGGAATTTTGCTGGCGGGCGGTACGTGAGATGCGCCGCTTGACCCGTGAACACCAGATTACGCAACATTTCATATTTTCATTTTTTTACGCTGTTCTTTCCATTCTATCCAGTATGGGGCTGGGGGTACGCACCCTGACCTTTATACGCGGCGATGATGTTTTTGACTCGCGCAAAAAACGCTTTGCAGGGTTGCGTATTGCCTTTCACCGTGTGTTGGAAAAATTGGGAATGCGCTACTCTTATCGCGTGATTACCACCAGCGAAACGATGCGGGCTATCATTAATCAACGCTCAGGGGGAAACACCAAAACGGTGTGCTTACCTAACCATATAGTCACACAACCACTGGCCTTACCACGCCCCGACATTCGCCACGATATCCTGCGTATTGCGACAGTCTCGGTGGTGACACCACGCAAAAATATCCAGTTTATGCTGGAAGCCCTTAGCCAAGTAAGTAGCACAAATTGGGAGTATCTCGTAATCGGTGGCGACACCAGCGGCGTGGGGTATCAAGCCCAACTGCAAGCCTTCATTGACAAGGCAGGAATTGCCGATAAAGTATCCTTCCTCGGCTGGCAAAGTGATGTTGCGTCTATCTTGCAAACCTGCCATTTGTTTGTCTTTCCTACTCTGCATGAAGGCTCGCCCAATGCCTTGCTGGAAGCCATGGGCTATGGCCTGCCTTGCCTCGCCAGTGATATTCCTGAAATACGCGAGGTACTACCCGACCGTGAATTGCTTTTCCCCCCCAACCAACACTCGGTATTGATCAATAAACTGGATAAATTCCTGCAATTACCGGGCTATGCCACCGTGCTCAGGAGCAAAACTGCCGCTTGTCAGGCACGTTATCGCTTCGACTGGAATCAACATATCGTGGATTTGGTTGCTGCTGCGGCTGTGCGCCCCTAGTTATGAGTAAAAATTACACTAACTCGACACTGATTCGCCTGTTTGCTATCGGCCTCAATGCCTTGGGTGCAGTGTTACTGTTACCTTTTGTACTTAAGTCACTGGGTGAAAATGCTTTTGGCTTGTGGTCGATGGCGAATGCTATTGTGGGTTATTTACTGTTATTAGATTTTGGGATTGCTTACGCCTGTACACGCTACCTCGCTTTACATGGCGATGATAAACGTGTTTGGCAAATGACGCTAAGTACCTCGATGTTCCTGTCACTGCTATTAACAGGTTTGTTATTACTCGTTGCGGTATTGGTGCAATTCAGCGTCCCACAACTTGCCATCACCCAACAGGCATTGCGGGAAGTGATCACGATTTTGCTAGTGGAAGTCGCCTTGTCTGTGCCGCTGCGGCTTTACCAAAGTATCTTGCGGGCAGAAGTCCGCTACCTGGAAATCGGTTGGTTTGAAACAGTGCGTATCAGCCTAAGATTGCTGGGCATACCCCTGATACTGTGGCTAGGGGGAGGGTTGATAGCCATCCTGTTGTATGCCTCTGCTGTCAATGTATTGTTTTTCATCCTCATGCTCATCAGCGTGTATCGGCGCGACAAAACAGTGTATGTACAATGGTCAGCCGTAGACTGGCAGCACTTGAAAGCATTATTAAGTTTCAGCAAATACACTGCACTCGGCCAAACAGCCGATTTTTTTAAATACCGCACCGACAATATATTGGTAGGTGTATTGATTGGTATTCAGGCCGTTGCACCCTACGCCATCATGATCGTGTTAATAGATATGCTGACACAAATTCTGATGCGCTTTCAAAGCTACTGGGACACCATCATCATCCGTCAGGTCGGGGAACAACGCCTCGCGAGTGCCTTAGATACCCTGTTAACCTCACTGCAAATTGGCGTGGGGTTAGCACTATTAGCGGTTTTTAATACCTGGTTGGTGGGTGAAACCTTTCTAACCCTGTGGGTCGGTCAGTCTTATGCTTACCTCGCCCTGCCGCTGACGATTTTTACCCTGACCTTGCTAGGGCTGGCGGTGCAATTGGCAACCACGCCGTATTTCAATGCCGTGGGCAAACAAAAAGCCAATGCACTGCTGGGTGTATCTGAAATGGGCATTAAGCTAGTCTTGCTTTGGCCTTTTAGCACCCTGTTTGCTGCTGATGGGATTATTTACGCCAGCGTATTAGCTGCATTCTTGGCAACACTGTTACGCATGAATAGCCTTGCCGCAGCCCTTTCTGTACGTCCGACCCGCTTGTGGCGAATGGTAGCTTGTAAAACGCTGCCAGCCACACTGCTCGTCATGAGCTTGTGGGGCTTAACATTCCTAGGCGCTCGTGCTGGTCTGCATGGCTGGGTTTTACTCGCACTTATGTTGACACTGGAAACTCTGCTGTTTTTTCTGATTTTAAAAAAGCGCCACGTACCAAATCATCTTCTTATTTTTACCACCTGTCTCAAGCCTCATAGCAATACCCATTAGCCTTATCTATTGTAACAATTACCTAAGTAACGGTTAGAGACATACTGTGAAAATCGCATTTATTGCCATTAAAGGTATTGACCGCATTGGCGGGGTAGAAACCTACACACTGGAACTGGGCAAACGCTTGGTTGATGCAGGCCATCAGGTTATTGTTTACACCATTAAGACCCCCCAGTATTCCCGGCCTTTTTTCCATGAAGGCATGTGGATTATTCCATTGCCGACGTTAAAGCACGTGTATTTTGAAAAAATGCTGTTGGTTGCTCTTGCCAGCTTTCACCAGTTCACTATTAAGCACTTGGATATTGTGCATTACCAAGCGATTGGTCCTAGTCTATTTTCCTTCATTCCCCGGCTAGCAGGGCGGCGTACCATTTTCCAAAGCCATGGGCATGAGTGGGCTCACGCATGGAACGGTCTGGCACGTATTGTCTTTCTCCTGTCTGAAAAACTCAGTTTTTGGTTCGCTCACGATTCCATTGCAGTGTCGCGCTCGTTGCGCCATTACTACCATAAAAAATACAGGCGGGATGTTACCTACATTCCGTCGGGTATCACGCCGCGTCAATCTATCCCTTGCCAGACCATTTCCCGCTACGGCATTGAAACGGACGGCTATATTTTGTTTGTCGGTCGGTTATCCAAAGAAAAGCGGGTACATGACCTGTTGCTGGCCTACCAACGCCTGAAGACCCCTCCGCTTAAGCTGGTGATTGTGGGCAATGCGCGGGCAGGTGATGCTTACGGTGACGAATTACGTGCTCTCGCAGGCAATGACAGCCGTATTGTCTTTACCGGTGCTGTCTATGGTGACGAGCTGATTGAGTGGTACAGCAATGCCTACGTGTATGTATTACCGTCTGAAACGGAGGGGCTGCCCATTACCCTATTGGAAGCAATGAGCCTAGGGCGTTGCTGTATCGCAAGCAATATTGAAGCCAATGTGGAAGCATTAAGCAATAAAGGTATTTTATTCCCGGTGGGTGATGTCAACGCCTTAAGCACGCATTTGCAACAGGTGATAACAAACCCCGCCCAAGTAAAACACATAGGCAGTATTTTACATCAGCATGTGTTGAGCAATTACACCTGGACGCTGATTACCGAACAATTCATACGCTTTTACCAGAAGGTCATGCAGCCAGTCTCAGGGCAGACTGCAAACCTATTGACTATGCAAGGCAAACAAACAATGTCTATAAATTATCCTATCAATAGAGCCGCTGATGTTACCGAAACAACTAACATGGCTAGTATCATGTTGCCGGAAGAAAGTCGTGGTTACTACGCACCACCTCAACAGCAAATTCCGTTCCGGCAGTACTGGGGGGCATTGCGCCATAACCTCGGCCCTATACTGCTGTCTGCGATAGGGGGGGCATTATTACTGTTGGTGCTTGCAGCTCTGACTAATTCAACGTATACAGCCAAAAGTAGCATCAAAGTGGATACACGCAGCCCAATGTTGCTGAACTATGATGTTGATACTGCTCGACCGCCTTCTTACATTGATGAGACGGTTTTCTACAACACGCAATTCAAGATGCTTCGCAGCCGTGATTTAGCGAAACGTGTGATTGACAAACTGGCTATACGAGACAGTCTGCTGGCAGAACGTCCTTTTAAGCCCGCGATGTATGTCTTGACTGACCCGTTCAATGACTTGGTTAAATTCGTGCGCAGTCTGCTCCCCACTGATGGCGAATCAAGTAATGCTACTGAGCAAGTCACAGCAGAAGAAATTTTCCTCAAAAATCTCAGTATCAAACCGGTCAAAAGCTCACGGATTATCGACATCCAGTACACGGGGCAAAATGCTGAGCAAGCCCGCAATGTTGTTCAAACCCTGACACAAACATTTGTGGAACAACAATATGAAGACCGCCGCGAAGTCGCAGAGAACGGCAAGCGTTTCCTGAACGAGCAAATCTATTCGGCACGTGAAAAACTACAAGCTGCTGAAGCCGCCCTGATCCGTTACGCCAGTGTCAAAAATATCGTGGATACCAATGCAGATGAGCCACTCATCGCCCAAAAGTTGGAAGCCCTGAACAAAGCTTACATGGCAGCCAAGGAAAACCGCATTCGTACCCAAAGCCAATTCAATAATAAGGGCGAGCTTTCCGGTATCTTGAATGCGGAAGACGACCCGGTTGTTCAGGAACATAAGCAAGAGCTTGGCAAATTACAAGGTTCTTACCTGTCCAACCTGGAGCTATTCAAGCCAAATTACCCCGCCATGCTGTCGTTACAAGAGCAAATTCGCAGCCGTGAACGTTTAATTGCCGAAGCAACGGCGCTGATCCGTAAAAATACGGTCAATAACCTTCGCGCTTCCTTTGATGCTGCACAGGATGAAGAACAGAAGTTAGCCAAAGAAATCAAGTTACTAGAAAAGGAACTCTTAACGTTTCGCAGCGATAACATTGGTTACGCCAACCTAAAACGTGATGTGGACAGTTTGCGTAGCTTGTACGAAGGGTTATTACAGCGCTTAAAAGAAGTCAGTGTGGTCGAAACAGTGCAAAGTGACAACGTGAGTATTGTCGATACTGCCGTTGCACCATCGCGTAAAGATGGTCCTAGTTACTCGAAATACCTGCTATTGGGTCTGCTTTCTGGTTTATTACTGAGTTCATTGCTTATCCTCATGCGCGAAATCATGCAGCCCAAAGTGCGTATCTCCGCAGATTTGCAAGAGGCGGGGGGCAAATACCAAGTACTGCACGCACTGCCTTACAATAAAGCGGTAAGTGAGGGGTCTACTGCCATTTTAAGACCAAAAGCCGCCGTTCTCTGGCTTGATGCCTTACGTTATCTGCGTACTTCGCTAGTGTTAGCAAATCACGGCAAGTTTCCACAGGTATTACATATTACCAGCCCTCTGCCCGGTGAAGGTAAAAGCACTGTAGCCGTCAACCTTGCAACCCTTTTGGCTAGTTCCGGTCATAAAGTTCTGTTGATAGATGCTGATTTGCGCAAACCCACCGTCCACAAGCACCTGAATTTAGATAATAGCAGTGGCTTAACTAACTATCTGAGTGGCAATCTCAACCAAAGCCCGTTGTACCGGATAAAAAGCACCCGCATGTTGTTTGCTATTTGTGCTGGGCCAGCTATCCTCGACCCGGTAGAAGCACTCTCCAGTTCACGGATGCAATCACTGCTCGACAAGGCACGTGAACTATTTGACTACGTGATTATTGATGCACCGCCTGTATTAGGCATGGCAGATTCCTTATTGTTGTCCAACCGTGCAGATGGCACGCTCTTAATCGTTGCTAACAACACCTCGACCAAACAGGAAGTCCGTACCTCGATTGAGTGCTTAGAGAAAAGCCATGGCAAACTGCTCGGTTTGGTACAAAACATGGTTCCCCTTAGACACATTAGCAAGACATCCAACTACTCTGACGGACGTAATATGCTCATCCCTGCTTAAGCATAGCCATTCACCATAGCCCACCTCAGGCGGTGGGTTGTTCCCGGTGAATTTCATAGAGCATGACCGCAATGACCATATCCATAAACAAATCATTACTCAGAATACCGGCGTTATGAAACACAGAATTCACTAATGTAGCGATAATAATAGCTAACCGATACCAGCTCCCTTTAATGAGACGGTAAAGGTAATAAACCAATAACAATAATCCAGAAAACCCGTAAGTGTGCATCAAATTTAAAATGGAATTGTGTACCGGTACAATGTACTGCGCTTTTTCCAACGGCCCGTAATCAAACAAATTGCGTTCATTCACAAAATACTCCACTGCATACTCCACCGTATTGAACTCAAAACCGTAACCCCACGGCTTCTGCCAAAACAGTTCAATACCGTATTTGTAAAGGGTGGAACGCCCCGCAGCGGAAGCATCATCCAAATTGATCAGGCGTGAATCCACATCGGCATTACCCGGCAGCAACAAGTAAGCCATTGCTCCCAATAATACGGCTACCCCCGCCAGCGGAATCACCCGCGCTGGGAATAACCGTAAATAAACCAAGGCTGGCATTAGTAAAGCAGCCCCCATCGCAGAGCGGGTTTCCGATGCAAAAATCCCTCCCGCCAGTATGACGCAGCCTAGCCCCCCCAACCATTGAGTACGCTGATCGGCAGGATTCTTGATAACCCAGTAAAGCATCAGCGCCATCGCACTCAACAGCATATACGTCTGGGGAATGGCATACAGCGTTAGTCCGGGTGGGCGATCCAGTACCTCCGCCATTTGAGTGCGCATTTCATCGCTGATTTCCTTATTCTGCATTTCCTGAAGAATCGCATGAAATTCCCAGGCAACGTGTACGCCAAGCCCTTGTAAAATACCGATCAAGGCCGAGGGCAGTGCCAAACTCAGTAAAACAAAAGCCAGCACCCGAAAACCGTATTGTTCCAGAATAAAGTAAGCCACCATGAGCAATAAATAGGATTGCAACAGTCGCATTTCACCGCTGATGATTCCCCCCACACCAACATTATTGGTCAGAGAAACTACCAGTCCCAAAATAGCCAGCAAAGCATAAATCACGTTAACCGGTCTCAAGCGGGCAACCACACTGCTATCCAATAACAATACCAGCCCGCCTGCCAGCAAAATCAGAAACGACCTGACGGGTAAACCTGCCAGATAAACATTGTTCAGGTAAGCCAGAAAGATAAAATGCAGGCCAAATAGCCATAAGATAAACGTGCGCAAGGTTATGTCTCCTTATGTTTTTATTCCATATAAATTTTTTTGCACGCAATCACCATATTTTTGCGATAAGGCGACTACTACGTAAGACGACTAGTATGGGGATGGATACGATTTGCCCTGAACCGATTTACATCCACCTATCACCGAAAGTATTCACTTCATCAATACAGTGACCTCGGAATATTACTGACCTCCTATCTTCACCTAGGCCATGTGATTTCGGCTTTACAAGCATTAGTGGCATATTTATAAGGGTTTTAGCTGGAGAAACAACATGAAGGGGCTTTTTAGCAAACTAACCGTAATCTGTTTATCGGCTATGCTTTTAGCGATCAATAGCCAAGCGGCAACCAATCAGCCGGGTATTGTGTTGACCTTCGACGACACCAGTACGGGTATTTGGCATAATTTTTTTGCGGGCAGGACTGACAATGTGCGAGCCACATTCTTCGTCAGTCAATGGCATACCTTATCCGCAGCACAGATACAGCAATTACGGGATCTGCAAAACCGTGGGCATGAAATAGGTTGCCATAGCCGCAACCATATAGGGGTGGGTCAGTACCTTTTTGATCCCAACCGGACATTAGAATACGTTAATACCGAAGTGATCCCCGCAATTCGCAATATGAATAATGATGGGTTCTACCCGTTGAGTTTCTCTTATCCTTCCGGGGAAAGGAATGAAAATTACGATGCTGCGATCAGACCCTATTTGCCTTATTTACGTACAACCTATTATGATCCATCCAGACCACTTGCCCAGACTGATCAAATCTACCACAACAGTGACAAGGTGTATGCTGTTCTTGCTGGAGCGAGCTTGGATAACCGTTATGGTGTTACGATAGCAGAAATTGAGCAGGCACTCGTCCGTGCAAAGAATAACAACGAAGTCATAAGCTTATATGGTCATTATATCTTTGATGACGCATCCGGTGATGCGGATTCTCAGTATGCAATTCGTGCAAGCAAGTTAAACCAGATTATTGCGATAGCCCAACGATTGGGACTGAGGTTTTATACGTTTCATGAAGCCTTTGAAGTCCAAAACCAACCAGCCCCCCTCCCTGTTTCTTCAGCAAGCAGCATCAATAATACTGGCACGGCAACTGTAACACCTGATGCCATTCCACAAACCAATAATAACAACGGCGGCGGTGGCAGCTTCCCTCTCAGTTACCTGTTGCTTGCTTTTACCCTAAAAGCTCGTCAGGCATTTAAAAAAACATAACCATTTAGCGGCAGAACGCTATGGTCTGTCGTCCAGAGAGTATATGTCCATCACTTGCGTTTATATTCATGGAAATTCCATCATTTTTATCTAGTATTAATTTCATGATGATTCTGAGTTTTTCTATCAACACAGGGTATGGAGCTATGAGAAGTTTTTTCAAAAAATGGGTTGTGATTTATTGGTTAGCTGTTTTATTTGGTGCCAGTGCCCAGGCAGCAACCAATCAACCGGGCGTCGTATTAACCTTTGATGACACCAGTACGGGGCTTTGGCATAATTTTTTTGCAAACAGGACTGATAATGTACGCGCCACCTTCTTTGTAACCAAATGGCATGAGCTATCCCGACCAACCCAAATCGACCAACTACGGGATTTGCAAAACAAGGGGCATGAAATAGGTTGCCACAGTTATGACCATACCGGTGTGGGTGAGTTTTTGTTTGATCCTAGCAGAACGCAGGAATACGTGAACACCCAAGTCATCCCAGCCATACAAAACATGCAGCTTGATGGCTTCAATCCGGTCAGCTTTTCATACCCATCCGGTGAGCGTGACGAAAACTATGACGCCGCTATCAGGCCGTATCTTCCCTATTTGCGCACAACCTTTTACGATGCAAGCAAACAACTGGCGCAAATGGATGAAATTTACCATAACAGCGACAAGACCTACGGTGTTCTGGAAGGGGAGAGCCTTGATAATCGCTATGGGCGCACCGTAGCAGAAATAGAACAAGCCTTGATTCGTGCGAAAAATAACAATGAAATTATTACCTTGTATGGTCATTATATCTTTGACGATACCTCACCGGATGCCGATTCCCAGTATGCGATTCGTGCCAGCAAACTGAATCAGATTATTGATATTGCAAAAGGTTTAGGGTTGAAGTTTTATACGTTTCAGGAAGCTTATGCCCTGACTCCGGCTCCTGTCACTTTACCAGCAGCGCCTAGCCAGTTAACAGCAACTGCACTGGCGGGCAATCAGGTACGTTTAAACTGGGTCGATGCCAGTAGTGACGAATCTGGCTTTAGCATTGAACGTTGCCAAGGTGCTGGCTGTACTAACTTTGCGTTTCGGAGTACGGTTGCGGCGAATGCAGTGAGCTTTACCGATACAAACCTGACGAGTAACACGCTCTACCGATACCGGATACGTGCTTACCGGGGAGCAGATTATTCCAGCTATGCTAATACGGTGGACATAACCACACCTGTATCGCCACCATCCATTGCTGCGCCTGCCAATCTGACCGCAACGGTGCTTACTGGCAATAAGGTACGTTTAAATTGGGTGGATGCCAGTAATAATGAGTCTGGCTTCAAAATTGAACGTTGCCTCAAAGCGACCTGTACTAACGTTGACTTTACGGTGATCAAAACGACGGGGGCGAATATCGTCCAGTTTACCAATACCAATTTACAGGCGAATCAAACCTACAGTTATCGAGTGCGGGCTTACCGGGGAACAACGTATTCTGCTTATTCCAATACCGTGAATATCACCATATCCACATCCTCAACATCCATGGCAGCGCCTACTAACTTGACAGCAACAGTACTTGCTGGCAATCAGGTGCGCTTAAATTGGGTGGATGCCAGTAACAATGAAACAGGATTCAAGCTGGAACGCTGCCTAAAGGCGGGTTGTACGAGTTTTGAGTTTTTGGGGACGGTTGGGGTGAATGCAGTGAGTTTTACCGATACTGACTCCACACTGGAGAGTGGTGAGAGCTACCGTTATCGTGTGCGGGCTTACCATACCAATGGCACTTATTCTGCGTATAGCAATATTGTAACGGTGAATATGTAACGTTCTAAGCCACTATGCGGCTTGCTCAAAGCAGGCGCGGGAAGCGCCTGCTTTGTTGACCAGCTTACGTAACTGGCGTTTATCTTCCTGCCGCTTGGCAGAATTGCTTTTTTCATGAACCCCACCGCGCTGAATAAACAGGTGATGGGCGACGGGATTGCGCTTACGCGGCTGCTTTTTTGCCATGAGATTGCTCCTGTGTTGGCAGTTTGAACCATTGTGCTTTACCGTGGCGTTGCAGGTAATGCAGATAACGGACAGGTTTAAGGAAGTCCGGTGCTTCGCTGGTGGGGACGAAGCAAAACTTTTTCGGCAACTCGGTGTACAAATAACGCGGCGGCTTGCCGAGGTGGTAATAACGCTCGATACCCTTGAGACGATTGCCCGTGTCATAGCTGTGGTAAAACACGTCGCGAATGCCGAGTTCGCGACGAATAAAGCACAGTGCCGCCGTCAGCATCGCCTCATCCCACACCTTGGCGTAAGGGCGTAATACCTCGCGGTATTGCTGCATCTTGTCCTCGCCGTACAGATAGTTTTTGTAACTATCCCCCACGCCTTTGACCCAATCGGACTGAATTTCTTCGATCAACGCCTGGTTGCTGGCGAAATCGAGGTCGATCCGCGCCCATGCCAGTGTTTCCAGCGTGCCATCTTTGCGCACGGGATGCCCGTGATAGGAAAACGGCGCAACATCGTCTTCACCGACCAGCGTTTTGAGGTGCTGGTGGTGATCATTGGCAAAGTTCAGTTGCAGCACCAAGTCGTAACCGGTGCGGCAGGTCTGTTTCCAATGGCGGTCGTCTTTGTCATCAGTGCCCCACTCGTCCAGTGTGAGGATGAAATTCAGCGGCTTGTGATCACGGTATTGCGCAATCACGGCCTCCAGATGCCACGGCTCTAACTGCCCTTTGCCTGCCAAAGCCAAGGCTTCCGTGACGATGGGTTTGGTTAACAATTTGGCATAGGGAGAACGGCGCAAGGCCGCAATCCCCATGCCGTTGCCGATGTAATCCTTGAGCAATTGCAGTGCGTAGCTGTCCGGTGCGTAGCGGAACACCGTGCGGTTGCCGCTTAAGCATTCGCGGATCAGTTCAACTTGTGTTTTTTCCATGTTTCACCTCGTTTAGCCTTTCACGCAAATGACTTGACGCAATGTATGTACGACCTCGACCAGATCGCTTTGGTTCTGCATCACCACGTCGATGTCCTTGTACGCGCCGGGAATTTCATCGACCACACCTTTATCCTTGCGGCATTCGATGCCCTTGGTCTGGGCTTCCAGATCGAGGGTGTTGAAACGCCGTTTGGCTTCGGTGCGGCTCATGCGTCGCCCTGCACCGTGCGAACAGGAGCAGAACGATTGCGCATTGCCCAAGCCACGCACGATGTACGATTTCGCGCCCATGCTGCCGGGAATAATGCCGAGCTGCCCCAACTGCGCACTGATTGCGCCCTTGCGGGTCAGGTAGACTTCCGCGCCGAAGTGCTCTTCCTTTTGCACGTAATTGTGGTGGCAATTGATCGCTTCGCGAGTGGTGGTGAACGCGGGCAAGGCTTTGCTGCGTTGCAACGCATCCAATACCAAGCGCATCATTTCGCGGCGATTGACCATGGCGTAATCCTGCGCCCAACCGACCGCTTCCACGTAATCATCGAAATGCTGTGTGCCTTCGGTGAAATACGCCAAATCCTTGTCGGGGAGTTGACCGAGTTCCCGCCCCACATCCTTCTTGGCTTTTTCGATGAAATAACGCCCGATGGCATTGCCCACCCCGCGACTGCCGGAATGCAGCATCACCCACACGTCGTCACTTTCGTCGATGCACAGCTCGATAAAATGGTTGCCGCCACCGAGTGTGCCGAGTTGCCTTCCCCATTGACGGTGAAAGTTTTTCAACATTTTCACCAGACCGGGGTGCTTGTCGGTAATCACATCAAGGTGCTTGCCCATGTTATTGAGCGTCGAACCGTTGATGCTGGGGCGTTCGTGTTCGTCGAAACCGGTCGGCACGCGCTGTTCAATCGCGCTGCGAATGCTGTACAAGTTGTCAGGCAAGTCGTGGGCTTTGAGCGATAAACGTACCGCGTTCATCCCGCAACCAATATCCACGCCGACGGCGGCGGGAATAATCGCGCCACGGGTGGGAATAACAGAACCCACGGTCGCACCAATGCCGTGATGCACGTCGGGCATCGCTGCAATGTGGCTGTGGATGAAGGGCAGTTGCGACAGATTTCCCAATTGTGTCAGCGAACCGCTATCCACATCGTCAGTAAAAATCTTGACCGGCACTTTGCCCTTATTGAGCATAAAACTGATAGGCATAAAAAAACCCCGTTGGTTTTTAGGTCATCCGGGGTTTTCGACATGCTGCACACGAAGCACCGCATTCTTACGCCGGATGACTGAGATCAGTCCCCCGGCACAAGCGCGGGAGACACTAGTTGATTGAATTGCTCCGTATATGTCCATTCAGCATGTTGGGTGTCTCCATAAAATAAGGTTGATAATGGTGAGAAAGTCTAGCGGTAATGTTGTTAAAGTCAATAAATTTTTAGTGAGTGCTACTTGTCCTCCAATTCCACCACAATCGCCCCGCACGGACATTCCTCCGCGCACAGCCCGCAGCCCTTGCAGTAGTCGTAGTTGAACACGAACCGCTTGCCCGCCCCCAGCTTGATCACCGCGCTATCCGGGCACACCCCGTAGCAGTTGTCGCACTCGAAGCAGTTGCCACATGACAAACAGCGCCGCGCTTCAAACAGGGCATTACTCTCATCCAGCCCGCCCACTACTTCGTCAAACGTAGACTGGCGGCGGATAATGTCCAGCACCGGGCGCACGGTCTTTTCCGCATCGGCGTAATACCAGGTGTTGAGGCGCTCGAAGGTAGCAGGCTCATGCTTGGGCGCAGGCTGGTAGAGTTCACCGCGCAACCACGCATCAATCGCCCGCGCTGCCTTTTTGCCATGCCCGACCGCCACGGTCACAGTACGCTCGGAACCCGCCACCATGTCGCCACCGGCAAACACACCGTCATGGCTGGTCATCATTACCGCGTCGGTTTGCACACTGTCCCACTTCATTTCCAGATTGGGGATGTGTTCCAACAAGGTCTGTTCCACGTTCTGCCCCAATGCCAGCACCACCGAATCAGCAGGCAAGGTCTCGAATTCGCCGGTCGGTTGCGGAAAACCTTTCGCATCCAACGCCATTTTCTCGATGGTAATGCTGCCTTCCCCGGCTTCGGTGATGGTGGAAAGCCATTTCAGCTTCACGCCTTCTTCCAGCGCCTCTGTCACCTCGAAATCGTGGGCGGGCATTTTGTCGCGGGTGCGGCGGTAGACGATGATGGATTCTTCCGCCCCCAGCCGCTTGGCGGTACGCGCCACGTCAATGGCAGTATTGCCGCCGCCGTATATCACCACCTTGCGCCCCAGCAAGGGCTGACTGTCTTCGACTTCGTGCAGCACGCTGACCGCATCGGTGATGTGGCTGGCATCCCCCGCAGGAATGTAAGCACGTTTGGCAATCCCCGCCCCAATGCCGAGGAATACCGCGTCGAAACCTTCCGCCGCCTGCATTGCCAACACGTCATCCACACGGGTATCGAGGCGCAATTCCACTCCCATATCCAGAATGCGCTGCACTTCGGCATCCAACACCTGACGCGGCAAGCGATAGCGTGGGATGCCGTAACGCATCATGCCGCCCGCCGCCGTTTCCGCCTCCACAATGGTCACACCATGCCCCATGCGGCGCAAATGGTAGGTCGCCGATAAACCCGCCGGGCCGGAACCGACCACCAGCACGCGCTTGCCGCTTTCCACCGCAGGTTTGGCGAATGCCCAACCCTGTTTCAAGGCTTCGTCGCCGAGGAAACGTTCGACCGCATTGATACCGACCGCCTCGTCCAGTTGCCCGCGATTGCACGCGCCTTCGCAAGGGTGGTAGCACACCCGCCCCATGATCGCAGGCAACGGGTTATTTTCAGTCAGCGAACGCCATGCCGCTTCGTAATTGCCCGATTCGGCATGGAACAGCCAGTTCTGGATGTTTTCCCCCGCCGGACAAGTCGCATTGCAAGGCGGCAAACGGTCAACGTACACCGGGCGTTTGCTACGCCATGAGCCGGTGTGGTTGGCAAGGCTGGTGTTCTTATCCAGCGTAATCGCGAATGGCTTATCAATACTCATACAGCAGTCCCCCCGGTATTTAGTGAAGATTTTTCCAGCAG
The DNA here is from genome assembly GCA_029972225.1 of Candidatus Thiothrix putei. Taxonomy (NCBI): domain Bacteria; kingdom Pseudomonadati; phylum Pseudomonadota; class Gammaproteobacteria; order Thiotrichales; family Thiotrichaceae; genus Thiothrix; species Candidatus Thiothrix putei. The sequence continues at coordinate 4,159,535 of CP124756.1, read as the reverse complement.
TTTGAAGCGGCGGATATTACGGTCGGCAATCGCCTGCAATTGCGCAATCACCGCCACTTGTTTGGGATTGCGGAACAGATGGGCGAAGCGTTTTTGCAGCTTCAGATAATCCTCCACCGGCACTTGCTCACGGATGGCGCGATGCCCGGTGATTTCGCCGTGTTCCGCTTCAAACACCGGGAACAGGCCGGATTCAATCGCCAGCCGTGCCAGCTTGATGGTGTGCGCCGGGTCTGCGCCCCAACCCAGCGGGCAAGGTACGTGGATGTGGATGTAACGCGCCCCGTGGATGCTCATCGCCTTGGTGACTTTCGCTTCCAGATCGCGCAAATCGGCGACGGAGGCAGTCGCCACGTAAGGGATTTCATGCGCCATCGCAATCAGCGGCACGCTCTTGCCCTTGCCGAATACATTGCCGTTGGAGTGTTGCCCGACCGGTACGGTGGTGGCAGTGCGGGCAGCAGGCGGGGTGGCGGACGAACGTTGCACCCCGGTATTCATATAGGCTTCGTTGTCGTAGCAGATGTACAGCACATCATCGTTGCGCTCGAACATTCCCGACAGGCAGCCGAAGCCGATGTCAGTGGTGCCACCGTCGCCGCCTTGCGCCAGTACGCGGGTTTTCGTCCCCTTGACCCGCTGCGCCGCCGCCACACCGGTAGCGACCGCAGCGGTATTGCCGAACAGCGAATGTATCCAAGGCAATTGCCAAGAAGATTCGGGGTACGGGGTGGAAAAGACTTCGAGGCAGCCAGTGGCGTTGCAGGCAATCAAATCATTGCCCGCCGCCCGCATCGCTGCGTCCACTGCAAAACGTGCGCCCAGCGCCTCGCCGCAGCCCTGACAGGCGCGATGCCCGGAATTGAGCGCGTTGGTGCGCTGCATCCCCGCCTGCACGCTGCGTTCGGACTCTGACAGCAGGCGATTGCCGACGGTAAAGGTGTCGGTCTGGTAAAACTTGATGGTGGTTTCCATTGTTGTCCTCCTAGCGAATCTGGCTGGCGACAGTGCCGACACTGTGCAGGATGTTTTCCGCAATCGGCCCGGAACGGCGTCCGGCTTCCATGCGGGCGATTTCCTCATGAACGACATCGTGCTTGAGGTCGAGGAATTCCAGCCGTTCCAGATGACCTGAATCCGCCCGGTGGAACAGCTTGCGCAGGGAATCGCGGGTAATCGGTCTGCCGCCCAAGCCTGCCACCACGGTATGCACCGGCTTGTGTAAGCCTGCCACCGCCATTTGCACGTCGGTAGCAACGATGCCACCGATGCCGATTGCCAGCGATTTTTCTACCACCACAATGCGCTTGACGTGTTCCAGCGCACTGCGTACTGCCTTGTGCGGAAACGGGCGGTAGGTGCTGATTGCCAGCGAGCCGATCGACATGCCTGCGTCGCGCAGTTCATCCACCACATCCTTGATTGTGCCGTTGACCGAGCCGAGTGCAACCACGATGGTGTCGGCATCTTCGCTGCGGTACGGCTTGATCAGGTCGCCGGAATCGCGCCCGAATTGCTCCTGGAAGGCTTCCGCCAGTTCCGGGATCAGCCCCAGTGCCTGCATCTGTTTGTAATGGGCGAGGTAGCGCACTTCCATGAAGGCTTCCGGCCCGACCATCGCGCCGATAGTGACGGGGTGGATCGGGTCAAGGATTTGGCGCGGCTCAAAGGGTGGCAGGAAAGCATCCACCTGCGCCTGTTCGGGGATGTCCACCCGCTCGTAGGCGTGGGTGAGGATGAAGCCATCCACACATACCATTACCGGCACGGAAAGCTCTTCCGCCAGCCGGAAAGCCTGAATGTGCAAATCGACCGCTTCCTGATTGGTTTCGGCATAGAGCTGAATCCAGCCGGAATCGCGCATCGACAGGCTGTCCTGATGGTCGTTCCAGATATTGATCGGCGCACCGATGGCTCGGTTGCCAATGGTCATGACGATGGGCAAACCAAGGCCGGAGGCGTTGTAGACCGCTTCTGCCATGAATAGCAAGCCTTGGCTGGCGGTGGCGGTGTAGGCGCGTGCTCCGGCAGCACTTGCACCAATGGCGACTGACAAAGCGGCAAATTCGGATTCGACATTGATGAATTCGCACGGGCTAATCTCGCCCCGATCCACCATTTGCCCCAGACCTTCCACAATGTGGGTCTGCGGGGTGATGGGGTAGGCGCAAATCACTTCCGGGCGGCACAGGCCGATGGCTTCGGCAATGGCTTGGGAGCCTTCGATTTGTTTCAGCATGGTTTTCCTCCCGGTAGGGTCGCTTGTACCTGGGCAAAGGCGGCTTGCGCGGCGGCGATGTTTTGTTCGGCAATCTTGCCGCTGAATTTTTGGCGGATGGCGGCTTGCAACGCTTCCATCTGGATTAGCCCGGTGAGGGCGGCGAAACCACCCAGTAACGCGGCATTGGGCAACGGACGACCGACGTACTTGAGAGCCAGTTCGCTGGCGGGAATAACACTGATGCGTTCGCCGGGATGCGTTTGCAAAAAGGTATCCAGCCCCAGCTCGCTTAGCGAATGGTTGGAATTGATGAGGATGTAACCGCGTTCCGCCAGCCCTTCAAACAGGTTGACCTGATGCAACAGACCGGGGTCTTGAATGATCAGCGCGTCGGGGGTGAGGACGGGTTCACGCAGGCGGATTTCCTTAGCGTCAATGCGGCAAAACGCCATGACGGGTGCGCCCATGCGCTCGGAACCGAAGCTGGGGAAGGCTTGTGAATGCTTGCCTTCGACAAAGGCGGCGATGGAGAGCATTTCGGCGGCAGTGACAACGCCTTGCCCGCCACGCCCGTGGATTCTGACTTGAAACATGTGGTACTCCCTTCTGGCGAAGATGAAAGCGTATTTCTTATCTCTTATGCGCCGTCATCCTAGCAGCTTTGAAGGAGGTTTTACTTGATGGAAGTCGGGAAAACGCCCATTCAGCTCTTCACACCACTACCAAACTTACCAAATAGCTCCATCCACTGCTTAAACATATCAGCGTTTCCCGCAACACCAGGCTTAAAAAATACCATCGGATCGAAACCTTCTGCACCCTCCTGCATTTTTTTCAGCATTTGTGCCATGACTTCGCGATTGAATTCTTGTACATCGGGCAAGCCCATGACGCGGCGTAGCTCCTCTGGCGTCATATCGACATTGACGGTGATATTCATGGTTTACTCCCTCTTGTTGCAATGCACTCATTTTGCCACAAATTCGTTTGTCGGGTTTATATTGCCTATAATCAGCTAAACCCTTGCAAAGGAATCGGGCAATCATGGCTGAACCAACCCCTGCTGAGTTACCGGTATGGCGTTTGCGACTCCTGGCGCTGCAACACTATGGGCAAGTGCTACTGCTTCGCTCCCTTGATGTCATGCGCTTGCTGACGGAACGCATTATGGGGTTTTTGCGCCTGTTTGCCACACTGGGCTTGCTGTTGATTGTACTGTTTGTGGTTTATAAAGCCGTAGAAAGTTCGCAATTGGTGTTGGTCAAGCCCTTTGCAGTGCCTAAAAGCATGACGGATCGCCATTCGGATGCCGGACGGGTGATTGCCAATGCGCTGAAACAGGAGTTATTGCTGGCTGAAGCTGACATTTACACCACCGTCAAACGCACGAGCCGTAATGGCAAGGTCACTATCGACACCGTAACCGGCAATACCGAAGATTACTTGCTGGGGGCAAGTATCAAATTACCGGAGACAGGGATTTCCATCAACGATGTAGTGGAATTCATTGCCAGCTTGTTTGGGCGGCGCAATATTACTGGCACGGTTTATCAGGATCAGGGCAAGCTGTTTCTGCAAGTTGAGCTGGAAGGACGCATCTTTGGTTTTGAACGCAGTCTCGGTACACGTGACCCGAACGCCTTGAACATGGATTTGCTCAGTGAAATGTTGCGTGAAAGCCGTCAGCGCTTGTTAAGTGTCGCTTCGGAAAGCCACAACCTGTATTACTATTGCAGCGGGGAGGCAGATGCCAGTGAGCACCCTGATAGCCAATTGGGACAATGGTTTGAGTATTGTTCACGCCTGCAAAGCAGTCAGATTACCCCGGAAAGTTTGGGACAATTGTTAGCCGAATTGCATTCTGCCCGATTACACAATATCGCGGGCAATAATGACACACTGCGGCATATTTTTGGGCAAATTATGGGCAATGCTTTGGATAAAACCCGGCTCTTATGCCCTGATTATGCCCTTACCAAGGTTTGTCAAGCGTCTGCCACACCGGAAATGGCACAAATAGCGGTGCGTATCCCTGAGCCGAAGCGTGCACCGGCGGCGGCTCCACCCGCTTTTCCTGTGTTCCCCGATGCGAGTGCTTTCCAGGCCGACAGTTTGACGATGCGCAGCATGGTGCTGGTCACCCCCCAGATGGCACTGCCCTCAGTCAAAGCCTTGCAAGAGGACTGTGCTGCCAAACCAGCGGCTAAACCACAAGAGATGCTTGCCTCCAACCGTACCGAAGGTGATGCTACGTTGCTCTTTAATAACAACCGCCCGATTCAAGCCGTGGAGAAATACGCGCAAGCCATCGAACAAAACTGCGGCAATGTGTTTGCCTGGGCGAATCTGGGCGTGGTGTTGATGTCAGTTGAGCCACCATTACGCAGTATTGAAGGGGCACAAAGCGCGTTGGAACAGGCGATCAGCCTCAACAATCGCATTGACTGGATACAAAACAACCTGTGCATTGCGCGTGCTTGGGCAGCTCCGCTGGAGGCATTGCCCACCATGATCGCAGATGAAGCTTGTAATGCTGCACGTACTTTGAACCCTGCCAACAAGGTGATTCTCGACAAGCAGTTTTACCTGGCCTTGGCTGAGCGTTACGTCATGGAAGGGCAATACGATACAGCGGCTGACACCTACAAAGCAGCCTTGAGCGCGGATAGGAAGCGGGATTGCAACACCAGTAAAGCCATCGAGAAACTGGCGTTATTGGAAACCGAACACGGTGTCGCGGGGGGAAAGCAGGCGGCTTGCGATATTTTACAAGACGCCTTGCCCTTGCCGGGCGGAAAGATTAGCGCGTGTGAAGCACAACTCACTGCCTTTCAATGCCCATGACTGCCCCCTTAGGAACTGTCCCGAAATAACTTCCCGAAATCAGGGGGACTGAGGGGTAGCGGTGTAGTTCCATTTTGGCAGGAAATCATCGAACTGGATGGTCATGTTATCCTTAAACGCTTGGGTATACTTGCGCCCGGTTTCAAAAACTTTACTGATGATGCGGACAGCGACCTTCAAGCCAGTGGTGGTTTCCGTTTTTGCCATGTAGTGTTTGGCGGTTTCGACCGTTTCCAACGGCACACCCCGGCAGGCACGGGTCACATGGGGGAACAGTCGGTGTTCAATCGGGTTGTATTTGGAGCAATAGGGCGGGTAGTGGGCGATGCGTATTGTCAGGTTCAGGCTGTCCGCCAATGCCTGCAAGTCTTGCTTGAACAGGTACGCAGAGGAACTGTTGCTGCCACCACCGTCACATAAGACCAACAGCTCGTCAGCTTCGGGGTAGTTGGGTTTCCCTTGCTCACGCCACCATAAGCCAAGGCTTTCGCAGGCAAACTCGGTGGTGTCGTGGCTGGTGTTCAGGTGCAGTGCCGCTTCGTTGCGGGCAAGGTCGTAGATGCCGTGGGGGATCACCTGACCATTGCCATAGCTGGGGAAGTCATGGTCATTGACCTCCGTGGGTTCGACGGCATCCGTTACCCCTTCACGGTAAAAGTTGCCCAGCAGTTCCTTCTTTTTGGTGTCAATGCTGATCACGGGTTTGCCTGCTTGCAGGTAGGTTTGTTTGAGTTGGGCAATCTTTTCAAACTGGGCATTACGGTCAGCGTGTTGCCCCATGGTGCGTTTCTTCTGGGGCTTGCGGCGGCGGTAGCCGTGCTCCCGTAATAGGCGCGACACCACGTTTTTCCCAGCCGATGTCCCCAATGCCTGCATCCGCCGGGCAATCTGCCGACGTGACAGGTTCGTCCATTTCACCGCCTCCCGCATGGGGTCGCCTGCCGTATGATCCTTTAAAACTTGGCGAAAATGCTCATCCAATTGCAGGTGCGTAGCGTTCAGCCGTTTGCGCCCGCCCCTTTTTTTCGCTGCCTTACGGTGGGCAAGCCATCTTCCGATTCCAACTCCGTCAACCCGTGGCGGATGGTTTTGGGGTCACAGTCCAATAACCGGGAAATGTAGTCCTGCCCCCCGTGCCCAAGCCGGACGGCTTCCACGGCGGCGTAGCGGCGGCGGTCACGCTCATTGAGCGATTGGTAGAACCGCTGCATTTGTTTTTCTATGGCTGATGGGTAAACATCCATTGGCTCATCCTCGGTGTTGATTGGCATTACAAGGGGCTATCTTCCCCCTTTCGCTGTTAGCAGAAAAGAGGGAAGTTATTTCGGGACAGTTCCTTAACTCCTTGCGGGGGAGACTTCCCCACGGGCTTGGTGTCCCAAAGGGCTGACGGGCTATTATCCTAAGTCAGGTGGAAGGCAAAACCCACGCAGAAATCCGCCGCCTTAATGTTGACGATTTGCCTGAAGGCGAAGTCTTAGTCGACATTGCCTATTCATCGCTCATTTTGCCCAGAAAGCGCGAGTCAAAGCCGATTGGTTAGTCCCCATGCCAGCGGGCTTGGATGCCAAACAAGCAATGATCATCGGCACCGCAGGCTTTACCGCCATGTTGTGTGTGATGGCGCTGGAAGAAGCGGGTGTACGGCAACGTGGCAGACGGTGTGGGCAGCGTGTCGGTATTGCTGCTGTCACAACTCGGCTACGCGGTCACGGCGGTATCCGGTCGCCCGGAAACGCAAGATTTCCTGACGGGTTTGGGCGCAAAAGCCTTTATTTCACGCGAAGAAATGAGCCGACCGGCACATCCCTTAGAAAGCCAAAACTGGGCTGGTGCGGTGGATGTGGTCGGTGGCAACACCTTGGCACGGGTTTTGGCTGAAATGCAATACGGCGGTACGGTGGCGGCTTGCGGTTTAGCCGGAGGTTTCGAGCTGAACACCACGGTCATGCCGTTCATTTTACGCAATGTCAGCTTGCGCGGGAGTGGATTCAGTGAGTTGCCCAGCAGAACGGCGGCTGCGTGCATGGGAACGCCTTGCTGCTGCCATGCCACCGAGTGCCTATGCCGAATTGGGTTGCGCGATTGCCTTGGAAGAAGTGCCGCAAGCCGCCAAAGACATTTTGGCAGGGCGCATTCAGGGGCGGCTATTGGTGAATTTGAACCTGTGATGCAACGGAGACACACCATGACGCCTGTTCAGCTTACCTTCGCACCACCGGCGTTGGCGTGCCGCGATGCCCTTTCTGCCGTCGTACAAACCGGGGATAGTTTGTGAGATGGGGTTTTCATCGGCAAGCCTGTGATGAGGAAGGGAAGCAAGCGACGCTCTTTCACACTCAGCTTTTCCAACAGCGCCGTCATAAAAAAAGCATTTAACTGCGGTCGTGTCATCACATGTGCATGAAAAAGTTGGGCGCAGCAAAATAATGCTTCAGCACGCTCCTGCAACAACCGTTGGTAAGCTGCGTCTTTGTCAGCACTAATGCAACTAATTCCCCCTATGCCAATGCCACTTTGGAGCGGAATCGTCATCCCATTACGGATACCGTAATCCTCCCGCGCCGTAACAACTATATTCTGCTCATGCTTGCTTAAGTGACACTTACGGCTTTCCCCCCCACCAATCAATGAGCTGGCTTTCACCCTGAAGGATTTTTTTACCGTGAAATCGTGTTGTTCAAAGCCCGCTTCCTGATAATGTTTAAGAAAACCGGGGCTGTACGAACCAGAGGTTTTGAACAGTGGCACTATCGACAAGTGAGCATCGAGGTATATTTGTGGCACAAAGGTATACATGACACTTTCCACCCCCAATGCTTGCATTTGCCGTTCATAAGCCGCAAATGCTTCATCCAGCGTTGTTGCCTGGAACAGCGCTGCGATGAAATGCATCGGGTTAAACACCCCTGTCACACAGGCATGACCTTAACCATACAATACAACCCCGCATGGTTAGGCAACACCAACTCACCCTCAGCATTGACACATTTCCAGTGAGAAATAGCGGCATTGCACGGCGCACCCGGCGCACGTAAGCGTACAGCCAAACGTGCTGTTGCACCCGGCGGAGTCTCAGGAATCGCAACACTCTCATTAACCGGCAACAAGTTATCGTCCTCTTGCCCACTCACGCATTGTAAACGCCAACCAACCCAAGGCTCCTTGCCCAGATTAGCCACCTCCCAGATTTTCTCGAACTCCTGACCGACATGCACTTCACTGGTATCAGGAAAAGTCACATCAGCAACAAAGCCCAGTACAAACGCGGTATTGCCTTCTCTGTGCGCGACCTGTGAAACCTCACGACCGTTGAAAAAGATACGCAGCATACTGAGTGGATGTGTTTCCAGCGTATCGGCAACCTGAATCAGGGTAGACAGGCGTGCTTCACCAATTTCGGCACGCAGCAGCTTGTGCCATGTTTGGCGTGAAATACCGGAGCGTTTCGCCGCTTCGGTTGTGGTCATGTGCAAAGCATTTAGACGCACTCGTAAGTAATCTGCCAAATCTAATGCAGACATAGTTATTATCCCTCAATGATCAACTGACATTGGTCAATTTAACAGAAAGGAAATCAAGGCGATAGAGTGTACAATATTTTAGATATGCACTATATATAATGCATGTTTCACTAAAACCATTATTTTGCACTCTATACAATACATGGATATGACATTATTAGGGCAAACCTTACGTGATGCCCGAAAAAAACAACATTTTACCCAAGCCGATCTCAGTGAAAAGGTGGGCATGAGTCGTGCCACGCTCTCTGGTATTGAAAATGGCACCATTACCGAAATCGGTATTCGCAAAATCATGGCGCTCTGTTCGGTATTAGGGCTGGAATTAATCGCCCAACCCCTTGCGCCACGCCGCCCAACCTTACACACCCTAGTGGATGAAATCACCCAACGTAAAACAGGCCGCCACTCATGAGCAAGCAAACCAACACGGATCAAGGTAGTCTCGATATTTATGTACAAGGCGAACGCAGCGGCACACTAGGGCGTAGTGCGATGCGCTCCCTCAGCTATGTGTTTGGTTACTTAGCGGATGCCACGCCTCAACAAGCGGTATCGCTTACAATGCCCGTCATGCCTGACCAATACGGCTATCAGCAAGGCGTACACCCTATTTTTCAAATGAACCTGCCCGAAGGTGAGTTACGTGAATTATTGCGTAACCGTTTCCAGAAAACGGTGCAAAATTTTGACGACCTTGCACTGCTGGGCATTGTCGGGCATTCACAAATTGGGCGTATCCGCATTGCACCAGCCGGTATGGAACCCGATACCATGCCGTTGCAAGACATGCAGGAATTACGCACTTACTCTGGAACAGAAGACCTGTTTGCCGATTTATTGCAACGTTATGCCCGCTATTCCGGGATTTCGGGAGTGCAACCCAAAGTGTTGGTTCGTGATGCCGACACCGTAGCAACCGCCGCACAATTGGAACAATTCAGCTACCGTGACGCTACCCACATTGTCAAAGGCTGGAATCCAGAACGCTTCCCACAACTCGCGGCAAACGAATACTTTTGTATGCAAGCAGCTCGCAAAGCCGGGCTAGAAACCCCGGAAGTCGAACTCGCCGCCCAGGGGCGTCTGTTAATCGTCAAGCGTTTCGATCTGAACGACAAAGGTGGCTACCTCGGCTTTGAGGATTTTTGCGTTCTGAATGGTTTGGCAACCGATGACAAATACGTTGGCAGTTACCAAGATATTGCACAACGCATCCGCCAATTCGTCTCACCGCAACGGGTACACGAAGCACTGGAACAGTTTTTCCTCTCCCTCGCGCTTACTTGTGCAGTACGTAATGGCGATGCACACCTGAAAAACTTTGGGGTTCTCTACGATGACCCCGAAGGCGACATTCGCTTTGCACCAGCATTTGATATTGTCTCCACCACCCCCTACATCCCCAACGACACACTCGCGCTGTTATTCGGTGGCAGCAAAGTATTCCCGGAACGCAAAGCGCTGCTGGCATTTGCCCGCCAGTTTTGCAATATCACTCAACAGTCGTGACATTCCCCCAAAACCAAGCATGATGTTAGGCAGCAGCCTTACTGAACTGCTGTTTTAACACCTTGATTATGGGTATTTTCCCGCTGTTAGCGGTTCATGTTTGCCTATCATCGTCCTCATCGCCGTTGACGGCCGCGTTAATTCGCCACCAGAAGGCTTTGGGGGGAGAGCGCAGTAATTGCCGTGCCAGTAGTGGTGCTAAAATCTGTCGCACGGTGTTCTCGGAAGGCAATTCACGGGAACGGGTGCGCAAATACAAGACCTGCTGCTTCCAAAGCCCCTCATGGTACTTGAGGGAAAACAGTTGTAGCAAACCGGTGGCGATGCAGGCACACAACACAAAGGTTTCCATTGCCTGCCAGCAGGCCACCACCGTGGGGAGGTGCTGTGCTTGGGGGGCTTTGAGATGCCGATTGGCGGTAGGTCGCCGGGAATGGCGCGGCAGGTAACGGCTCCAGAAGTGGAAGCGGAATGCGCCCATGGTATTTTTCAGGGCATCAAACAAGGTTTCAATCCGGGTGCGTCGGCAGTACAGGGTGAGGATGGTTTCCGCGTCCAGCACCAAATCCGAACACATCAGCAGGATGGGGCCACGGGAAGTGACTGCCCAGACAAATTGCAGCGGCTGCCCTAACGGTTTCCACCACAGGGTATGGGACATCAGGCGTACCGACTCCTCCTTGCCATAAATGCACAGGGTCACTTCACGGAAAAAATCAGCATGGTCAAAGGCTTCCCACAACACCAGCTTCATCCCGTACTGGCGTTGCCGCCCACGCCTTCCCGGCGGTTTGGGTGGCGCAGGGAAGTAGGCCACATAGTTCTTTTTAGCGCGGGTGATGACCTGCACCAGTGGTTGTTGTAACGCCACCGACCAAACCGAGCGTGCCAGCCGGAACACCGAAGCCGTGGCAAAGAACGCATCCAGCACCAGCCACACCGGGCGGTCATTCACCTGCGCAAACGACAACGCCATCTGCACCACCCGTGTCCCCAGTTTGAGTGTCGGGTCGTTAGCATCCTCTTCCCCCAAATGCCGAAACCCCTGATGGATTTGCAAACTCAGCGGCAGGCAGAAACAGGCGGACAGGCTCCCCACCAACAACCCCACGGCTCCCCAACACTGCCCCCGGAAATAGTCCGGTTTGCTTTGGGTTTCCGAGGTTTCCCGCAAGGAAACGACCCCCGGCATCCGCCCACCATCCTTAACCACATGGGTATGGTCGCCCAGCACCACCAAACGCCCCGCCACCTCAACCAGCGGCGCATGGGACAACACCCACCGCTGCCAGCTCGCCCGTAACCGCTCAGGATGGTAAGACCCGGCACGAAAAAAATGGAGCAACCGATGGTAGCCCCGTTCATCCGATAACCAGTAACGGCACATCGACGTGACCCCGCTCATCTCGGTCGCCGCTAAAAAGCTCAGGATGATGGCGCAAAACAATAGCCATGCTCGCTGGCGCGAAAATTCACTTTTAAAGTGGTGAAGGCTCTGGTATAGATCAACTAGCATGATGTCCCTTGGATAATAGGTCGCTGGTAACGCCTACTCTAAGGGATTTCGTGCTGCTTGGGGGAATGGGGAGAACTTATGACTGTTGAGAATATCAATGAACGTCGTGCCAAACACCTATTGGAATGGGTTGCCCACGGGCTGGAAACCACCTTGCCGGAATTACAGTCATACCAACAGCGACACCCCGCTTTTGCCGACATCGGCGAACGGATGCAAAGTATCTGGAAGCAAGGAATTGCCGAACTGATGGGTATCCATTAGTATTCATCACTACCTCACCACTGGATTATTAATAGTATGATGAAATACTTAGCGCATGTAGGCTGGCTAAGCTGTTGCAGCCTATTGCTGGTGCTACCCGGTTGTGATACCCGCGTTGAAACACCGCCAACCGATACACCTAAAGTCACGGTATTGGAAACCTACATCCAGTCACTGACTTTAGAAGATGAAATACTCGACACACGCTTTGGCAAGCTGGCGATTACCCACAGCAAAACCGATATGCCCCCGGATACCCTCACCCTGGATAAGCAACAGCTCTTTCAACAAGAAGGGTTTTACCTTTCACTGCATTACTACGTCAAACAAAATACCCGCGATGTGGTATTGTTTGGCTCTAATTGTGGTGGCACTGCCTGCCCGCAACACCAGTTTTACTTCCTGCTACTGAATAAAGACACCACCCCTGAAATTGTCACCCACCCCGATTTCAGCGCAATACCGGAAGATTTAACCCTGAATGTTGATGGTGATCGCCTCTTATTAGATTTAGGCTTTCAGGCAGGAAAACACAAAAATGCTGTCCTGCAAACCAACAAGCTAGGCATTGAACTGGAAACGGTTCCAAAAAGTTTTGTCGGTGAAGAAAACTGCCGCTGGCTTTACGACGAAGCCTTGGGCGCTTGCAAAGAACATCAGGAAACCGATACAAGCTGCCGTGAACCACAAATCAACTTCCCCGGCTATTTAACACGCGGCATCGCAGCCGTCAGCGAGCACCCCGGTTTTATCCATGAAGCCTTTGAGCGGCGCTGCAAAATTGCTTGCGAAAGCACCAAAATCGTCGACTACCCCACCTTTGCCAAAGAAGTATGTAGCAAAAGCGAGTAATTACTCGCTCTTGCCCACAAAGCGTAATTGCCGTTGATTACCACTTTTACCTGCCACTGATACCAGCGCTCGATTCTTACGGGCTTCGCTCAAAAACGGAATTTGCCCCTTTTGCCCTGTCACCGCATAATCTTTCAGCAAGGTATCCTCCAAGACCGCCTGCTCAATCCCTAGCACAGCCTGCCCTGCCCCGTGAACCAACACAAACAAGCGCGGTAATGCAATTTGATGCGTTTGTTGCACTTGTGCATAAATCCAAACGGATAATTCCCAGAAACGTGCAAAAGGCGCATCCCCCAAGAGCAATGGCAAGGTATGGGTGAAACGCCCGGAATTGGCAATCATGTCCCAATAACGCGCAAACCGGTTCATCTGTTGCAGGGTGTCAAAATCCACCCGATCGGTACGCAAAATATTGTACGGTGGCTGCGGGTTATACACCATCCCAAACGCTGCGGTGTGGCGGATAATCGGCGTTCCCCGTAAACGCTTGAGAATTCCCACCTGAATTTCGTGTGGATTCAAACGGATCAAACGGTCAAAACCCTCCCCGAAACTGGTTAAATCCTCCCCCGGCAAACCAAAAATCAGATCCGTATGCAAATGCGCCTCAGAATGTTCACGCAACCAGCGAATATTGTCAGCCGATTTGGCATTATCCTGCTTACGGCTGATCAAGGCTTGCACCGTTGGATTGAACGTCTGAATACCAATCTCAAACTGCAAAGAGCCTGCCGGAAAACGGGCAATGCGCTCCTTCAGCACCTCCGGCAAATGATTAGGAATCAACTCAAAATGCAGAAAGGTTTCCGCATCCAAGCGTTCCAGAAAAAAATCCAGAATCGCTACCGTCGTCGCTATTTTCAGATTAAATGTACGATCCACAAAGCGGAACTGGCGTAAACCACGCTGCCAAAGCTGATCCATTTCCAGCAAAAAAGCTTGTAATTCAAATGGCAACGCAGTTTTATCCAACGCTGACAAGCAAAACTCGCATTTAAACGGACAACCCCGCGAGGCTTCCACATAAATAGAGCGTGTCGCTAAATCATCCACGGTGTAGTGCGCGTAAGGCAACACCAACTGCTGTAATGGTGCTTGTTCCCCCGGAATCACCTTGTTCAACGGCTTATACCCATTCAACAACTGCCCGCACAAGTGACGCAAACTAACCTCACCTGCCCCGGTAATCACATAATCCGCCTGCTGGACAATCGGCTGCTGCGCCGTTTCATAACTGACTTCTGGCCCACCCAATACAATCACCACCTCAGGTGCGAGCGTTTTAAGCAATGCCACCAGCGCAGTGGTTTCCGTGATGTTCCAGATATACACACCCAAACCAATAATCCGTGGCTGACTTGCCAAAAGCTGCTCGGCAATATCCAGCGGGCGCATCGCAATAGTAAATTCCATAATGCTTGTCTGTGCCTGCCATTCCCCCAGATTGGCGAATAAGTAGCGTAAACCCAACGAGGCATGGGTGTAACGCGCATTCAATGTGGCAAGAATAATACCTTTAATCATAAATAAACCATAATTTGTTAATTTAAAATTCTAATTAATAACGCGTCAGCATAAAAACCATACGCAACTGATTGTTTTAATGACATATAACCATTTATTATTAATTTATTAAATAAACCATAGAGATTTTCACAGCAAAAAAAATGACAGAAAGCTGTCGCTACTATACACTCCAGCAACATATAGTATGTTGTTATATAAACACAGTGAAGTTGATTAGTGTCGTCAATCACTCCCCCCCCAAAAACTGTACCGCTTGTCCTGTTTATCGCAAAATCTTCTTCATTAGAATATACCGATATGCTAATCTCGCCTCCAATCCTTCTATCAACCTTGATGAAATTTCTTTTTAAATTAAAAACTTAGGTTAATTTATGTTTACTGTAACACGTCTCCTAACAGTGGTTCTTCTGACCATTAGCATGGTTGGAATCGCCTCGGCAGGGCAGAAACGGCCAAACAGCCTAAAGGTAACCGCTACCGCTTATAATTCGGTTTCTAAACAGACCGATAGTACTCCAGATGTCGCCGCATGGGGTGACCGCCTAAAACCGGGCGTAAAAGCTATTGCCATTTCGAGTGATTTACTCAAACAGCATGGCCTAACCCGTGGTGATAAAGTCAGAATCAGTGGCCTCGACGGCCGCTATGTCGGTGAATATGTCGTACTCGACAAAATGCACTCACGCTGGCGCAAAAAAATTGACATCTACATGGGAAAAGATGTCCACGAAGCCAAGCGTTGGGGAAAACGCAAAGTCACCATTCATTGGTAAAAAAACCACACGATTGAAGGATTCTCTCAAGCCCGCACATTGCGGGCTTTTTTCTTGGTTGCCACAAGTTTATCATGCGCCCATGCAAACCCTAGAACCTTATGATGTTGTAATCCTCGGCGCTGGCGCGGCGGGTTTACTGTGTGCCGCGACAGCCGGAAAACGCGGACGGCGTGTGCTACTGCTGGATAAAGCGGACAAAATCGGCAAAAAAATCCTCATCTCCGGTGGTGGGCGTTGTAATTTCACCAATTTGCATGTCAACCCAGCCGCCTATTTGTCGCAGAATCCCCACTTTTGCAAATCAGCCCTGGCGCGTTATACCCCAGCCGACTTCCTCGACTTAATGCGTAAGCACAGCCTGAGCTGGCATGAAAAAACCTTAGGGCAACTCTTTTGTGACCAAAAAGCACCAGCCATCGTTGAGATGCTATGGGCAGAATGCCGCGATGCAGGCGTACACTTGCGCCTGAATACCGAGATTCAGGCCATTAGCCGCGCCACCGAGCGCTTTCACCTGCAAACCACCCAAGGCGCATTCCAAACCACCGCCCTCGTGATTGCCACTGGCGGGCCTTCGATTCCTCGCATGGGTGCAACCGATTTTGGCATACACGTTGCGAAACAGTTTGGCTTGAAAAATATCCCCTTTTCCCCAGCGCTCGTCCCCTTCACGTTTACCCAAACCATGCTGGATGGCCTGTTTGCGGGCTTAGCCGGTGTGAGTACCCCCGTTGCGGTCAGTTGTGGGGAAGGTTATTTCCGCGAAGACATGCTATTTACTCACCGAGGCTTGAGTGGCCCGGCAATGTTACAAATTTCATCTTACTGGCAAAAAGGTGCAGCGGTACAGATTGATTTACTACCGGGGCGGGATGCTTTAAGTTGGCTACAAACACTACAGAAACAACGCCCAAAGGCCGAATTGAAAACGGTACTCGCAGACGTCTTACCCAATCGACTGGCACAACGCTTGTGCGAAACCGTGTTCCCCAATCGTCCCTTAGGACAATACGGCGACAAACTGCTGCAATCCATTGCTGAGCAATTACACGCTTGGGAATTAACCCCCGCAGGCACAGAAGGAATGCGTACCGCTGAAGTCAGTTTAGGTGGGGTGGATACCCGCGAACTCTCGTCTAAAACCTTGGAGGCTCGCCACGTACCGGGGCTGTATTTTATTGGTGAAACGGTGGATGTAACCGGTTGGTTAGGGGGATATAACTTTCAGTGGGCATGGGCATCAGGGTGGTGTGCGGGGCAGTACGTTTAGCCCCCCACACACCCATCATTTCATTATACGCAGCCAGTAGGCTTAGGCAGACCACCATATTTGGTAATGGGCTTCATTGGCCCGGTTTTCCACTGCGCGAACAGCTCTTTCTGATCCATATTGATGAATTTGGAGAATTTACGGATCGGTGGAACCACAGCCTGATCATCATAATACTCACGCGCTTTCATGATCTGTTCCCACTTGGCATCGGTCAGTTCGACACCATCAGCTTCTGCCATGGCTTTACCAATTTCCGGTGTCCAATCATCCATGCTCAGTAAGTAACCGTCACCATCGCGTGCTGGAATTTCTACACTCATTGTTTAAGTCTCCTCAAATTGCCTAGTAATTTAGTAGGGTATTTTACTGATAAAAGGGCGGGGCGTGTCAATACTCACACTGGCTATAAGCCATTGCTTACCCCGCCCACTGGCTCAAGGTGCTGCACCGGCAATCACCGTGCTGTCATTAATGGCAATGGCAGCTCCCCCCGCCAATTGGAAAGCCGCAATCTGGCGCTGCATTTCCACCGTTACCGCCAAATTAACACTAGGGTCAAGCACCGAACTGTGTGCACCGCTATTGAAACGCACAATACCATCTTCACCCGCAGCGGTTGCGGTTCTGCTCGTCAATTGCATCACGCTTGCCAGTGGCTCCGTGCCGGACAGTGGCGCTCCCGTCACACGGTTAGGAATGACCTGATCCCCTAACACCTCAATCATGTGCACAGGATGCTTAGCCGCCGCCTGCGCTCCCAATACCACTGGGTCAGCCGGATCAATCACCGTCTGCGCCACCACCATAAAAGCGTCATACGCTGCCGACCCCGGTGTCAGCCCTGCACTGCCCAGACCCGCCTGAATCACCGGGCCAAAACTCGCCGAGCCATCCAACAACCGCGCAATTCCCCCGCCCGTTGTCACCAAAGATGCAGGCGTTGCAGCCGTTTCCGCTGCCAAATACCCCGTACCAATAACTCCCCCTAACGAATGCCCCACAAAACCGACCTTAGCGGTATTTAAAGGCACGGCAGTGATATTGCCCAAACTGCGCCGTAACACCAACAAATCCGCAATCCCTTGGCGGATATTGTCACGTGAGGTGAGTAAACTGCCTAAATTGATGAAATGCGTACCGGAACTGTCAATAACACCATCGGCTCCCGCTGTACCGGTCGAGGCATTTTGCACATCCAAATTAAAGGTACGTTCCACATCGTTCGCAAACGCGGCATTTTTGTCTGCACGCAAGGGATTGGCATCCTCTGTTACCCCATGCAACGGTAAGTCAATCGCAATTCCGACATACCCCGCATCCGCCAGTGTATCCGCGACTGCCAGCAAGTCTTGGCGGTTACGGGTAATCCCATGCTGGAAAATCACCACAGGCCAACCACCCGCAGGCGGTGTTGCCCCCGCCAACGCACTGGCATTCGGCACACTCATCAACACAGGCACGGTCTGCGTAGACGTCGCGACTGGAGCTGGATTATAGCGGGTTAAAAAAGAACCTGCTGCTCCCGACCAAGCCGTCGTCAACGGCGCGGTCGGATTCGCGGTACTGGGCGCTGTCAGGTAATACGGTACGTCTAATGTGCCGATATGCACATTAGCTTTTCCCGCTAACGCCGGAACAAAGGTATTGCTTGCCCCCAACGTCGGGGAAATCAGCAGTGGGCTTGCCGCTGCTTGCCGCTGCATCGCCTCCAACACTGGCGTAACCGATTGCGTAGTAAAACTCCAACTCAACACGATAGTCGCCGCACTGACACCTTGATTGGCAGCAATAGCCTCTTGGTTATTGATTAGTTGACGCAAGGGTTCTAACGCTGCGTACTCACCGCTTAAGGGGGTCGTGCTTTTTGCCAGCAAATAGGCCGAATCACTGGTTGCCGCCCGTCCATCACTCCCTTGAATGGCATTGGTTAACACCACCAAATAACTCGTGCTCTCCTTCAACGGCTTTAACGGCACTAAGGCTAAGGTATCCTGCTGCGTTCCCACAGCGGTTGCCAACAATTCAGCCGCCGTTACTTCACGAACAACCCCGGTAATGGCTTGAGTAGCGACATCCTTACGCACCTCAAACACCCGCACACTGCTACCCGTTTGCAGCGAACCTGCTTTCAGACTCGCGCCAAACGCCGCTGTAATCGGTGCGGTCAGGCCAAAACCGTCCAAGGTATTCAGGCTGTTCACCAAGCCAAGCTGACCGGGGTTGGTGATGGTGGCAGTGGGAATATTCAAGGTGCCATCCGTTGACCCTGCCAGCAACAGGTCATTGGTTTGCGGAATCACGCCGCTACGAGGATCAAACCGTGCCACTGCCGTGCCCCTCCCCGTCGTGCCATTGGCGTTGGCACTGAAATCATAATCGCTGGAGTCGCCGCAGGCTCCCAACCCTGACACAGCCAAGGCCAGCAGAATATTCCGTGATAAAAGCTGTAATTTCATGGGAAACTCCTTCTAAAACGACCAGTTCAATTGAGCGCTGACAATATCCACACTGGAATCGTACACACCACGCAGGGCATAACCATTATCCGTACTGACATTATCAATCGGGGTTTCATCCGTGAAAATGTGGGTGTAACCGACATCCACATCCAAATTCTTTTTCAGCTTGTAATTCGCACCAGCGGATACCCACGTCCGATCCGCATCCGGGGTACGTGCAGTACGCAATTGTGGGCTAGGCACGGGGGTTTCATCAAATGCCACCCCGCCACGCAACTTCAGGCGATCGTTATATTGGTAATTCGCCCCGACACTGTAGCGGTTCACATCCTCCCATGCCTGAGGCACATCCGTGACTAAGGAACCATCTGCCGTTTTTTTAACAGTCAGGCTTTCAAAGCTGCTCCAGTTGGTACGGGTCACATCGCCCATGACGTCTAAACGCTCATTCACTTTATGCGCCGCCGACACGGAAAAACTCGCAGGTAAATTAGCCTCTGCGGTCGCATCAGCCGTATTGAAACGGGTAATACCGGTTGCCGTCACAATGGGTTGCAAACTCGCATCAATGTCATACTCGACTTCACCTTCCAACTCATGATCCAGCGCGGAACGGTAATTCACCCCCACCCGTGTCTTTGGCGTTGCCTGGTATAACGCCCCCGCATTCACCCCGAAAGAGATGTCATCACCACTGATCGTCACCTTGCTATCGGTTGCCGCATTCGACAAGGCAGGCAAACGCGCCAGACACTGCGTCAATAATGCGCCACTGTTCGCGGCACTGGCAATGCTACGGCAAGCAGCGGCTGAATCAATCGCACTTTGTAACTCAACGTGAATGTATTGCGCACTCACCCCTGCGCCGACACTGAGCTTATCATTCACCTGATAGGCCAGTGCCGGGTTGACATTGACGGTTTTAATTGCAGATTTCAACGCATTGTAACGCCCAATCCAATCCTCTTCGTATTCAGTACCCAAGCCGAAGGGGGCATTGATACCGATACCGGCACTCAACTTGTCGCCATAGCTGCGTACCGCGTAGGCATTAGGAACCGGCGCTGCGTGTCCTCCACCATCGTTGATTCCCGTTAAGGTTGTCTCCGCTAACGCCACATTGCCCCCGGTCAGTGCCGGGTTAACCCGTGATGCCTTATCGGTGAAATCCGCCTTGGGAGCAATCACGTGTGCGGCGACACTGGTTTTTGTACCCTCACCCAAGGCTGTCATCGCAGCGGGATTGAACCAAACGACCGATGCATCATCAATCGCTGCTGCCCCACCCGCATACGCATTCCCTGCGCCCGAACCTGACTGGTTGGCCAACGCAAATCCAGCCGCTTGAACCGTGGTACTCAACGCGGCACTCACCACCGTCGCTAACACACTTTTCGCCATGAAGTTAACCATGATCAATCTCCTCCTATTTCACATTATTCATACGCTTCCATACAGCCATGACGCACCTCTCTTACGTCATGACACCTTTTCAATGCGCCTCGTCCCAATTATCGCCCACGCCACTCTCGACCAAGAGCGGCACAGCCAACTGAGCCGCTGCCGTCATGAGTGCCGTGACCTGTGAGCGCACGGTTGCCAACTCGGCTTCCGGCACTTCAAACACCAGTTCGTCGTGTACTTGCATAATCATCTTGGTGTGCAAACCACTGCTCCGTAGCCAGCTATCCACCGCAATCATCGCCTTTTTAATAATGTCAGCCGCCGTCCCTTGCATGGGGGCATTAATCGCTGTGCGTTCGGCGTACTGGCGTGTCGCCGCATTTTTGGACTTGATGTCCGGCAAAAATAAGCGCCGCCCAAACAGCGTTTCCACATAGCCTTGCGCCCGTGCTTGTTCGCGGGTGTCATCCATGTACTGCTTCACACCGGGGTAACGGGCGAAATACAGGTCAACGTAAGCTTGTGCGTCTTTGCGGTCAACGCCGAGTTGTTTCGCCAAACCGAACGCGGACATCCCATAAATCAACCCAAAATTGATCGCCTTCGCCGCCCGACGTTGCGCGGTCGTCACCGCCGCCAATGCTGTACCAAACACTTCCGCCGCCGTTGCCCGATGCACATCCAAACCCTGTGCAAATGCCTCCAACAGCCCTTTATCGCCGGATAAGTGAGCCATGATACGCAATTCGATCTGGGAATAATCCGCCGCCAACAGCTTGCAACCGCTTTCCGCGATAAAGGCTTGGCGAATCCGCCGCCCCTCCTCATTGCGTATCGGAATATTCTGCAAATTCGGGTCAGACGACGACAAACGCCCAGTCGAAGCCACCGCCTGATGGTAGGACGTATGCACCCGCCCGGTACGTGGATTGATTTGTTCCGGTAACTTATCCGTGTAAGTGGACTTCAGTTTTGCCAAACCGCGATGTTCCAAAATCAACGACGGCAAGTCATGCCCCATCTCCGCCAACTCTTCCAACACATCTTCAGCGGTGGACGGTTGCCCCTTCGGCGTTTTGCGCAACACCGGCAAGCCCAGTTTGTCGAAAAAGATTTCCTGAATCTGCTTGGGTGAGGCAAGGTTGAATTCCTGCCCGGCAACAGTGTAAGCCTGTTGCATAACCGTATGCATCCGCGCTTCCAGCTCCTTGCTTTGTTTGGCGAGCATCATGGCATCGACTTTCACACCGTTGCGTTCAATGGTGGAAAGCACACTCACCAACGGCACTTCCACTGCCTCATACAACTGACGCTGCGCATCGAGTGCCTGCAACTGCGGCCAGAAATGCCGATGCAAGCGCAACGTATAATCCGCATCTTCGGCGGCATAAGGTGTGGCCTGTTCCAAAGCGACTTGATTGAAGGTGATCTGGTTTTTGCCCTTGCCC
Organism: Candidatus Thiothrix putei; assembly: GCA_029972225.1. NCBI lineage: Bacteria > Pseudomonadati > Pseudomonadota > Gammaproteobacteria > Thiotrichales > Thiotrichaceae > Thiothrix > Candidatus Thiothrix putei. The sequence goes on along the minus strand of CP124756.1, from coordinate 4,137,912 downwards.
GCAATATCTTCAAAATGGATAGTAGTGTGATTGAGGTGCTTTTCACACAAGGTATCGAAATCGTGGCGGCTGGCGGTGGAATCCAGCACGTAGGATTCGAGCATGGTGTCATGGGCGATACCCCGCAATTCGATGCCATGGTTGAGCAGGACGCTGCGGTCGTATTTGAGATTCTGCCCAATCTTGCGCAGGCCAGGGTTTTCTAGCAGCGGTTTGAGTTGGGCAAACACGGCGTCACGGTCGAGTTGCGCTGGTGCACCGAGATAATCGTGTGCCAATGGCAAATAAGCCGCTTCGCCGGGTTGGATGGCAAACGATACCCCCACGATTTCCGCCTCCATATAGTTGAGACTGGTGGTTTCGGTATCGAAAGCGAATTCGCCAGCGGCTTGCAGACGGGTTAGCCAAGTGTCGAGGTCTTCTTGCGAGAGGATGGAAGAATAAATCCCCCCCGTCCCCCCTTTTTCAAAGGGGGGGGCAAGAGGCAGTTGCAGGTCGCCCTCTCCTGTTCCCCCCTTTGAAAAAGGGGGGCTAGGGGGGATTTTCTCCAGCACATCCAACGCCGCCAACCGCGTCCGAAACCCATACCGCTCATACAACACCCGCAACCTATCCACATCCTGCGGGTTAAACGCCAGCGTTTCCGGTTGCAAATCCAGTGCTACATCGCATTTGATCGTCACCAGCTCATACGACAGCGGCAGGTGCGCCAACGCTTCGCGCAGGTTTTCGCCGATCTTGCCCTTGAATTCGTTAGCACGCGCGATGATGTTTTCCAGTGAACCGTATTCTTCCAGCCATTTCACCGCCGTTTTCGGGCCGACTTTGGCAACACCGGGAACGTTATCCACCGAATCACCAATCAAGGCGAGGTAGTCACGAATGCGTTCCGGTGCAACCCCAAACTTTTCGACGACCCCCGCAGGGTCAGCATAATGCCCGCTCATGGTGTTGATGAGATGGACACGTTCATCCACCAGTTGCGCCATGTCCTTGTCGCCAGTGGAAATAATGACCTTACCCGTGTATTCCTTTGCCAATGTACCGATGACATCATCGGCCTCCACATCAGGAATAATCAACAACGGGTAGCCTTGAGCGCGGATAATGTCCAGCAACGGTTCGATTTGGCAGCGCAAATCGTCTGGCATCGGCGGGCGGTTAGCTTTGTATTGCGGGTACAGGTCATCGCGAAACGTTTTGCCGGGTGCGTCGAAAATCACCGCCATGTGTTCCGGGTCGTAATCCTTGCGCAATTTATCCAGCATATTGAGCACACCGTGCATGGCTCCGGTGGGTTCGCCGTGCGCATTGGTCAACGGCGGCAGGGCGTGGAACGCACGAAACAGATAGGAAGAACCATCAACGAGGACAAGAGGCTTGCTGCTATGGGTAGTCATAAGGGCTGGCTTACGGCGTTAAAACCTTGAGTATAGCGGTTTCTCGCCGCCGCCCCTATGCCCTCAGCGCATATTACGCAAATGGATTAGCCACTTCATCACTCGTTTTAAGGCTAATTTTTTCCGGCAAAACACCGCTGGCTTGTTCAGTGCTCAATATTTGCACCACAGCATCCAGCATGTCTTTGAGTTTGAGGGCAAGCGCTAAACCGGCGGCATCGTGCGTAATATCCAAACTACCGTGCAAGGATACGCGATCCAAACGGTTTTCAATGGTTAAATCCTGCAATAAGCGGGTTTCGGCTTCATTCTTGAAAAAATCCATCGGGCTATGCTCAAGGTTGCGGTAAAGGCATTACATTAGCTTTGCTGAAAGCGTCGATGCTAGGGAAAGGGTCAATGCCTGCCGTTTGCGTCAACTCGGCAATGCTCATCATTTTGTAGTTCCTGTTAGCATCGTTTGCAACCCAATACGCCCCACTTTCCCCCGTATTGGCGTCGTAAATCGCTTTGAAGTAACTGCTTGGCACTAACACCCGATTATTGATGCGTTGCAGCGAGGCTCCCGCAAAAATGGCACCAGAAACCACATACAACTCACCGCGCTGCTTGGCTAAATCGCGGGTGCGTGACTCAATGCTTGACCACAACCCCCGGTTATTCGATGGATTTTGCGGTGTCATATTCGCGAGGGAAAAACTTTCACGCATCGCCTCCACCGTCGGCATATCACCGGCTGGAACCAAATGCCCACGATCAAAACCAGAGCCTGCATAATCAGCCAGTTCAGCACGCTCATCCACCGTTAGACGCGGCTCAGCGTAGAAATTGTCAGTCCGGTCAATATCCATCAGCAGCTCGGCATACGTCATGTGCTCACTCGCCCATAACGGGGTGCGTGTCACCCCCGAATGCAGTACCGCAAATTCCGTAAAACACAACGCCTGCGTTTTAGCCGCCAGTTTCGCGTTCACCAATTGCGGCATATCGCCGTTAGCGTGATGCTGCGGGCAAGCACTGGCACTGCCAGCGGTGCTCGCCGTAGCACCGGTGTTCGTCGCACCAGAACCCGATGAGGCGGTATTATTGGATGCACAAGCCGTTAAGCTCAATAAGGTAAATAGTGTGATTAACACACGGTTAGACATTGTATTCATCAGCAAGCCCCCAGCGTTATTTTCGACAAATTGTAAGTCTAACTGACAACTCACCAAGGTGTCCCCGGTGTTAAGCAGCTTCCGCTAAAAACTTTTTCGGGTTCTGGTTAGCAATTTGCCAAAACAAGGTTTCGCCCAACGCAGCTCGTAGGTCGATTGACAAACGCCGTTCAGGGTAACGCTCATTGCTGGTCATGTAAAAATCGGAACCAAACAACACTTGAGAACGCACGCTCTCATCCTCTAACAGCACCTTCAATAAGGTAATGTTTTCTTGAAAATTAAAAACTGTATAGGAAACGTCTGCATAAAGGTTAGGGTAGTCCCCGCTGCGCATCATATCGAGGATTTTTTCCAGCCAAGTCGGGTTATTAACCGATCGGTCGCGGGTCAAATAACGCTGCCATTCTGAAATGCCGCCAAAATGCGAGAGGCAGATTTTGAGATCGGGAAATGCTTCCATCACCGCTGCGTAATGTTTAGGGTCTGCTAAGCCCTGCGCCACTTCAAACGGCAAGTGTTTGGTATTCACTGACCCCGGCGAACAATGCGCTATCAACGGCAGCTTATGCTTGACCATGAAAGGGTAAATGTCGCGCATCAATACAGGGTCGCAAGGGTAATACCCTAACGGAGGGTAAATTTTAACACCGCGAAACTGTTTCTCCTCCACCAACCGCGTCAAACGCGCCAACGCCGCAGGGTGACGCGGGTCAATGTGGGCAAAAGGAATCAGAATGTTTTTATATTCCTTACGCTGGGTAAGGTCTGCTAATTCTTGATGTTGCTGATCAATATCCTCCAAGACCTTGCCTGCTTCCATGTGAGCCATGTCCATCGGCAATACCACAAAGCGCGTCCCTTGCGGGTAATAATTCATTAACGCTTTGAAGTTCTCTTCCTGCCCCTTTTTATAAGCAAAACTGATAAAGTTAGCGCAACGCTGTAACCGATCGTTGGTTGTCCAAGGCACAATTCTTTGCATGACCGTGTTTAACACCCCCCGTATCACCTTATTGCGTGCCAACGGCACAATAAAAAACGGAAAATAACCATCGGGTATGTGCTTGTGGGTAAAAATGTGGGTGTGGCAATTATAAATCACCTGTTCGCTTAACGTGTTGCTTGACATCACTTATCCCTCATCCTTACTCAAGGTGCTTGCGGTGGTTTGATTCTCTGTTTCTAGGCGGGAAGTCTCATCTTGAGGCAGTGGCTTGTGCTGTTCTTCTTTGGGGTTTGTATCACCCTCCGGTTTCACATGACCGTTACCGTTTTCTTCTTCCGCTTTTCTTAAGAGACTTGGCACGAAACGCTCACTAAAGCCACTCAACATTGAAATAAATGCCACAATCCAAAAATATTTATTATCTACTGTGCCACTTGTATCTGCATTTAAAAAACCCAGAATAATATCTGACTTTAAAGCAGCATAACTGACGACTGCTGCAAATGCACCGGTTAATATCCTCACCACTGCATCCACCCAATACACAGTTTTACCGGCTGAAGGATCAACTTCTATATCACCCAAGCGCTCTAACACGGAAAATTGTGACCCAATCACACCAAAGATAATCGCTGTTGCTATTAAGAAAACCTCATCAGAATTAATACCCGCAACGCCATTTATTTGCTCTGGCAAATAGAACAATGTGACTGCATAGGTAAAAAACAACAAGAAGGAACAGACAACACTGGCTTGCACCCACCAGAATCTAGCTTTTTCTCTGGCACGTGCATTAATAAACTTCTTTGCAGCTTTAGCCACTTTAGTAGCGTCTTCAACTTTATGCATGGTAGCTAACGAAATCGCGTGAGCCAACATTTTACCCCATGCCATCAAGTGTTTTTTACTCAAATAGTCGATGGGCAACGCAGCAACGTGTTCAATTTCCATCATACACGCATACGCATTAACCCGATCTTTTACGTCCGCATGAAACTCCCAACGCAAATTCAGGCTATCATCAAAATACACCACATAACGTTCTTTGTTTTGACGAATCACTGTTTTATCTTTTAATGTTTTTAAGAGAGCCACTTGCAAAATTACATTTTCAGCGTGAACCTTCCTTCATCTGAAGGAAAAAAGAAGTGTGGGCTGCCGTTTTCGGCGATAATAGAAGCGTCAAAACAACCATTAAGCCCACGCTATGAATTCTACCGAACGCGCCCTGATTGCACAACGCTGGAGTTTGCTGCAAATTGAAATACTGCCTTGCTTCAATGATGCCTTTGGCACATTGACCCCCAAGCTTGAAAAGCTCATTCACGTACTGGAGCTGACGCGCATTGAAGATTTTGTGCGCTCTTTTCGTGATGGGTCTGGACGGCCAGCGACGGAGCGATCTTGGTTTGCCAATGCTTTTGTCGCCAAAAGCGTGCTCAATATTGTCAATACGCGAGCACTCATTGACCGGCTGCAAAACGATCGCTCCCTGCGACGCATCTGCGGGTTTCCCCTGACCAAGAAACTGCCTTCCGAATCCACCTTTTCACGTGCCTTCGCTGAATTTGCTGAACAGCGTTTAGCGGAACGTGTGCATGAAACGTTGGTGAAAACGTATTTGGGCGATGCGCTGATCGGCCACCTGTGTCGGGATTCAACAGCCATTGAGGCACGTGAACGGCCTGTTGCCGAGGAAAAGCCAAAGAAAAAACAAGGGCAAACACGGATTCAGCGCCAACGGGAACAGTCACTTCAGCAAGCACTCGATGAGATACCGGTTCAGTGTAACCGGGGGACGAAGAAGAATGCCCAAGGCTACAAGCACAGTTGGAACGGCTACAAACTGCATATCGATACCGCCGATTGTGGTGTCCCGATAGCAGCCATTCTGTCTTCCGCCTCCTTTCACGACAGCGGGGCAGCCATCCCACTCTCTCAAATCAGTGCCCAACGTGTCACCAGTCTCTACGACCTGATGGATGCGGCCTATTGCAGTGCTGATTTGCACGAATACAGCCGTCATCTGGGGCATGTCCCTCTGATTGATCACAATCCTCGCGGCGGACAGAAAGAAGCGTTTGAACCTGCTGATGCCGAGCGTTACAAAATTCGCAGCACCGTAGAACGAACCAATGCCCGCCTGAAGGATGAATTTGGTGGTCGGAATGTGTGGGTGCAAGGTGCGCAAAAAGTTTACAGCCACTTGATGTTTGGGATTTTGGTGTTGAGTGCTGATCAACTGATGCGTGTCTTGTTATAAAGCGACTGGGTTTGAAAAAACACGGGAAGACTGACTGAAAAACAGGAGCAGTCGCATCGGTATGGGTGAAATTTAGCAAAAGTTACGGTAAAACTGAAAAAGCTCAGGTTTCGTTGGTCAAATTGAGTAAAAAATCGGCTGAATATGCGGCGTTCGGTCAATGCTGAAAATTGAGCAACTCAGTTTGTCGGATTTTGCAAGTCGCTCCGGTAAAACGCCCTTCAATCATGCCATGAAACAGGATAATGGTTGCCACCTCTGGCTGTAAGGCGTTGTCAGGGTCATTCAACAAATCAAGGTTTAAACGCTTTGCCCAATACGCATAATTACTCCTGCCGGTTAGTTGCACAAACCCGCGCCCATGAAACTTAACGCCGTCTCCAGGATAAATATTGCCTAACTCTTTCGCTGTTTCCGGGTTATGCCCTTGAATATCATATTTATCAAAAAAGTATTGGTCAGCACCATCCTCATGAATAGGCTGCATTGATTTTCTGACTTCATGGTGTACAGTACCTAACACATAAGCTAACCAACGCAAATCTTGCTTAGAAAAATGTTGTTCCCAATAACCCAACAAAGTGTTTAGCCCTTGCCGTTGCGTATCACTAAGACGATTTTTAAATAATGTACTACCAATCTGTGCAAAAAAGGTTTCTTTTTGAATTTTCATAGCCCCACCCTCATGAATTAATTAAACATTGCATTAACACAAAACGCTTTAAATCATTAACCATTTAAAAGTTATGTGAAATACCCAACTGAAATAACTGCCCCGCTTGTCTATCAAAAGGCAATTTGCCTTCACTGTAAGCAAGGTACAGTTTGTTTTTCAACCCCAGATGTAAGGTTATCAGCTCATATTGATCTAATCGATTAGCTTTAATAATATCCGGCGCATCTAACTCATAAAAAATCCGATAATTAAATTCAACCGTGTCAATCAGTGGATTCTTTAATGGGTATAGGTAAAGCACTTCGGCATCCACCCTATCATAATCCGCTAACGTTTCTTCACCCAACAAGGCTTCACGTTCAACATCGCTATCAACCGCAATGGTTCCATAATTGACATCGACACCCAAAAAATCATGCGATGCCAATAAACTGCTTTTACCATAGGTAGCCCCTAAACCATAACGCCATTGTTTACTATCAAACCCCTGATCCATTTCATACTTTACAAAAGCCCCACTTTTTAGCGTACCCTTATCCGTACTATGGAGTAGTTGCACATCTAAACCGAAAGTTTGAAAATCCTTGGGATTTTTTTCTTTATCTGTGGCTAAAGTACCGCGTATATCATAACTTAATACCACATTCCGTATTGATCCATCTGCCGCTAATAAATCAGAGCCTTCATTGTCAGACAATGCCTTAGATAACAAATCACCCTTAAATTGATACTCCAGACCTAAAACTGTTTCACCCGCATTACCTGTATCCATAACAACTGGGTTGAGATTTGCTACTTTAGGTGACAGATCAGCAGCATTTGCTTGGGCATTCATCAAAACACCGCCAGATAATAAAGCAAATAACACGCCTAATTTAGTATTCATTGCGATACACCTCAGTGCTCGTCTGGAAATTTAATTTGTTCATCAACCACAACCGCTAGATCCACAAGCGTTTTATCGCCATTCGCGAATACCTGTGCAATGGCCTGAATCACCTCAGCAGATGAACCCGCAGAATGCTGTCGCCTCACCGTAAAAATACTGATTAAGTGTTTTACAAACTTTCTAGCAATTTCCAAGGACAAAACGGCTAATAAACTGGAGTTGTTGGTGGTGCTGGGAAAATAACGCAGCTCTTTCATCGCTAATGTTGCTGCTTTATCAAAAGGCACATCTAACTGCTCAAATTGATCCAAAAACTTATCGCTTTCTAACACCGTATAGGTGGCAACACACGCTTGATTCTCACGCCATGCATTGACGGGTGTAGGGCTTGGCATCACAGCCTCCTATTGCCAGAGTGGCAATTCACTGGGGGTTTAATCTTGCCTACAGTTATACCAAAATTATTTTTATTAGCTATAGACAATAAATCATAGACGAAATTTATAGTATTTTTAATAAATGTATCAGCGTAATGCTATACCTACGTGAAATTTCATGCCTTGAACCGGCATTTTGACAAATCCACACGTGAAACCACTTTTTTCACATTCCCTGTGCACAAACCCCAGCCCCAACCCATGCCCATTCACCTTAAAACTCTGCCCATTCCCTCGCATCAGCGCCTCAATTTGCTCCGCCGTCATCCCCACGCCATTATCTTCCACCGCAATAACTATCTGATTATCCAAGACTTCAGCAGTAACCCTAATCTCACCCCCCAACTGTTCCCCAAACCGCGCCTCCACCGCCTCCAACGCATTCTTCACTAAGTTATGAATAATCAGATAAGTCGCCCCGGTGCGTTCCTCAAAACGGTACTGTGACGCATCCGCCGGGAACACCACCGACAACGCCACTTGCGGGTGGGATTGCCCATGCCCTATTAATAAACGCACATCCTCTTGCAGTTCTGCCAGCGAAAGCGTGCGGGTGGTCGTGTGCTTATTGCCTATCCCATCCAATATCAAATGGGTTACTTGAGTCATATAGCCCAAGGCTTTTTCCAAGCGGTCTATGTCTTTAGGCATAGCCACCGGGGAATAGCGCAGGTTATCCACCGACATCTTGGCGATGCCGATCAGGTTATTAATTTCATGGGTAACAACGCAGACAGAATGCCCAACGGCAGCATCACGCTGAAAACAATGCGCTTCGTGTTCAATCACAGTGCAGTGCAATTGCGCCGCAAACAATTCCTGCAATTCAGCGTGTAAAGCGTGCCCGAATCTGAAAAATAATGCTGCCAGCCCCACATAGCCCAGCAACCAATACCACCAAGGAATAGCGCTACAAAAGACCCCGCCCAGCACAAACACTACCGTCGTCAGGATCAGCGGCAGAATTACTTGCACCAATAAACGGTAATAATGCCGCCGTAAATAAGCGTCCCACGCCTCATCCTGAATCGGTGGTTGTGGCTGCATGAATCCTCACTGGGTCAAGTTACAACACACCCAAACGGGTCGCTGCCTGCACCGCTTCTGTCCGATTACGCGCATGGAGGGTGCGCAAAATCGCACTCACATGCAGTTTCACCGTGCCATCCGAACAATTCAGCTCTCTGGCGATGGATTTATTGGGTAAACCTCGCGCCATCAAACGGATGACATCGCGCTGACGCGGCGTCAAACCACTGTTATCGACAGGAGGTAGCAAATTCGGGGGAGGTGGGTCTTTCGTTTCCGCACGTTGGCGCACCTCGGCTAACATCGACGGTGAAATATAAATTTCCCCCGCCAAAATTAAATGCAACGCATTTTTGACATCGCCCACGCCCGCTGACTTGGCAATATAACCCCGCGCACCCTTGGCAAGTGCTTGATTCATCATCTCTGAATTGTCCGAGCCGGACATAATCACAATCGGCGTATCCGTCGTAACGTTGGCGTGTAACGTTTCCAAGCCCGCCACACCGCTTTGCCCCGGTAACAAAACATCCAACATAATCAAATCAAACGGTGCATATTGACGCACTACACCTTCGGCCTCTTCCACCGAACCGACTTCAAATACCGCAGCACTGGGGTAAAAGCGCTCGAGCAAACTGCCTAACGCTTCACGAAATAACGGGTGATCATCCACAATCAAAATACGCATGATTAAGCCCCTTGATACTTCACATAACACTTAAAAAGTATGCCTAATTCTATAGGTATATAGGAATAAAATTCGACAACGGATATAACCATGAACAAATTTTTTAATGACTATTTGACTTAACGCAGTATTTTTAGACATTTGTAATGGGGCGTGGTGTAGCGCTGTACATATAGATGGCCTACACTTTATAAGTCCAACTTACAATCTGCAAGAATGCTGCTGAGGCAAACCATGATCCCCCGTACCTTAACCGCTGTATTACGCCAACGCGCCGCCAGCAACCCTGTCGTTACTCTGCTGGGGCCGCGTCAATCCGGTAAAACCACGCTGTGCAAAGCCACCTTCAGCGACAAAGCCTACGTTTCGCTCGAACCGTTGGATACCCGCGATTACGCCAAAGCTGACCCGCGTGGTTTTCTGGATCAATTCGGCGACAAAGGGGTGGTGTTAGACGAAATTCAGAATGCACCGGAATTGCTGCACTACATCCAAGATCGGGTGGATAACAACGGCAACATGGGGCAATACATCCTGACCGGTTCGCAAAATCTGGTCATTTCCGCCAAAGTGTCACAATCCTTGGCGGGTCGCACCGCCATTCTCACCCTTTTGCCGCTCAGTTATGCCGAAATCAGCCAAGCCGCGACACCTCCTGCCAACGTCTGGGAAGCGGTTTGGAAAGGTGGCTACCCGCGTCTCTATAATCAAGCGGTTGCACCAGAGGAATGGCTGGCAGACTACATCCTCACCTATTTGCAACGCGATGTACGCCAATTGGTCAACGTTGGTAATCTCGATCAATTTTTCCGCTTCCTGCAATTATCCGCCGCGCACACGGCGCAGGAAGTGAATTACACTACGCTCGGCAATGATGTGGGGCTGTCGCACAACACCATTCGCAACTGGTCATCGGTTTTACAGGAAAGTTTTCTCACCGCAACGCTCATGCCTTGGCTCGGCAATATTCGTAAACGGCTGGTCAAAACCCCCAAACTGCATTTTCTCGACACGGGCGTGGTGTGCTCCCTGTTGGGCATCAGCAATCCCGAACAATTACGGCTACACCCCTTACGCGGAGCTATTTTCGAGTCGTGGGTGGTTGCCGAATTGCACAAGCACTACCTCAATCAAGGAAAAAAACCGGGGCTGTACCATTACCGTGAAAACAGCGGGTTAGAATTCGACGTACTGATGGAAACACCGGAAGGGTTGACTCCCGTAGAAATCAAATCGGCGCAAACCATCAACAGTGAATTTTTCAAGAATTTCACCCAAGCCGCCAGCCGCGAAGAACTGGCAACCCAACTGAACGTTAGTCAGGGGAAAATCGCATACGCGGGCGATACACCACAAATCCGTCACGGCGTGCGGGTAATACCGTGGGGTCAATTGTCCAGCATTTAACTGGCGATGGTATTGCGCAACACCCCCACGCCTTCCACCTCACATTCCACCACGTCCCCCGGCAATAAATATTCCGGCGGTTCACGCACAAAACCCACACCACTTGGTGTACCCGTGGCAATCACATCGCCCGCTTCCAGCGTCATCCCCCGCGACAGCCATGCAATAATGCTCGCCACGTCAAAAATCATCTGGCGCGTATTCGATGCCTGTTTCGTCACGCCATTCACCCGACACGCAATCGCCAGCGCTTGTGGATCAGCAATCTCATCCGCCGTCACAATCCAGGGCCCCATCGGGCAACCGCCGTCGATGCTTTTGCCCAGAAAATACTGCTTGTGATTCAACTGAATATCCCGCGCACTCAAGTCATTAATCACGGTGTAACCAAACACATGCGCCAAGGCATTCTCGCGGGTAATTTTTTTACCGCCTGTGCCCAACACCACACCCAATTCCGCCTCCCAATCCAATTGTGAACAAGTCTCCGGGTCAAACGGCACGGTAGCTTCATGCCCAATCACGCTGGTCGGGCATTTGGTAAACACAATCGGGTATTGCGGCGCTTTGCCGGTGCGCCCGATTTGGTTCGCGGTTTCTTGCGCATGTTCCAGATAATTCAGCCCCAAGCACATCACGTTTTTGCGCGGACGCGGAATCGGTGCCAGCAAAGTCACGTCCGCCAATGGCACGTGCATCGCGGCCGTTAAGGTGTGACGCACGGCCTGCAAGTCGATGTCGCTATCAATCAGCGCCAACATATCGCGCCACGCGGGTTGATCAAACGCCGCATCCAACGCCGGAAGCAGCACCGTATCGCCTGCTGCTATGCACACATACGTTTGTTGTTGATACACACACGTTCCCAGTTTCATCCCAACACTCCTAAGCCTTGCATACCGTCAACCATTAACTTACAGCCAGTGAGGAACAAAAACACATACGCGACTTGAAAAAACTGCTTTTCCGGTACCCGGTGATGCAGTTTGTAGCCCAACCAAATCCCGAATGCCGCAATCGGTAACAACAGCACCGACGCGCCGATGTTGGTGCTGTTGAATTGCCCCAACGCCGCATAAGGAATCAACTTCACGTAATTCACGCTGGTAAAAAACAACACCGTGGTCGCCTGATACACCGTCTTATCCAACTTTTGCGGCAACAGGTAAATATTCACCGGCGGGCCGCCCGCGTGCGCCACAAAACTGGTGAACCCCGCAATACTGCCCCAAAACAACCCCGCCTTTGCCCCCGGTTTACCCATTGCCAAGCGCTGGAAGGGCTTGAACCAATAATTCAACGCAAACCCGACCGCAATCAGCCCCACCAACAACCGCACATCGCTGGCACGAAAATACGTAAAAGTGAGCGCTCCAATCACAATGCCCAGAATAGCAGCGGGCAATAATTGCTGAAGGTGCGCCCATGACCAGCGTTGCCAAAAGGCTTTCAACGCCATCAAATCCATTACGCACAAAATCGGCAGCAAAATCGCCGCCGCTTGCGCCGGGGGCATGGTCAACGCCATTAACGGCACACCCAATACCCCCAAACCGCCGCCCATGCCACCTTTGGAAATGCCGACGATAAGCAGTGCCAACACCGCCATGGTTAGCGTTAACGGGTCAGATAATACGTTCATTCAGCTAATATACTTCACTTAACGGCACGGCTGGTAATGACCATTCGGCCAGCACGGGGCAGACAACGATTCACCCAAGTTAGCGGCCTGCAAGCGTCCACGCACCTCCAACAAACGGCTGACCAATCCCTCTTCCACGGCAGCGTAAGCGTCGGAATCGACTTGGCGTTTCACCACAATGCCCAGCAATTCGGTGATTGCATTGCCCACCGAATTCTGCGAAATCGTTACCACCAAGCGCCCTTTATCGTCACGGAACAGGATTTGCTTGTATGCCGGTCGCCAGCGAATATCGTTGGCAAATTGCGGGTCTTGAATCACTTTTTCGCGCAAATCGCGTGCGACCCGTACAAAACGCTGATTACCCAGTAACACATCATCAATCTGGTTCGGGAAATTGGCATTGTCCGGCACTCGCGCTTCGCCCGTCGCCACCAGCGAAAAGAAGGTGCGGTAGAAATCCAAAAAGCCGCGTAACACTTGCTCGTATTCGTGCCAGAAATACCGGTCTTTCAAGCGTTCCGCACCGCCGACCACTTCCCAACAGGGCAAGCCTTGCGGGTAGCCAGTCAAGCGCAAGGAGGCTTCTTCGGTTGGCAATAGCTTGAGGATTTGCAGATCCAACACTTCCAAAAATTTGCCGTAAGCCTCGCTCAGTTGGCGCAAAAATAACGTGTTATGCCCGCTGTCGGTGAGGTTGGGGTTATTGGCATCGGCTTCCTTGGCATTGCGCAATTCCGCCATCGGGAACACCATAAAGTGATTGTGAATCATGCGGATACTGGGAACACCCGGCTTGTTTAACGGCCAGGTCGAATCCAGGCTGGCTTCCCCGCATAAAATCAGGTGTTCGGCAGGGTCGGGGTATTTCTCAAACATGTAATCGCAGATGATTTGCGTCATCTTCGACCAGACTTTCTTTTCCTGACGTTTCATTTGATCGCGGCGCACCGGGCGACCCAGCGGGTCAAGAATGCGGCGCGAACAATCCAGAATAATCGAGGTGTCGAATTCCACGCTATGCCCCACCAGCTTGCGGTAGAGCAATAAATCTTCCGGGGTGCGGAACAAGCCGTTTTCTTCGGCAAGGTTTTTCAGGTTGGCGGGGCTGTTGAAAAATTCCACCTGCGTCATACCTTGCGGCACTTTCAGGGACATTTGCGGGCAAGGGGTAGCGATTTCACGGGGTGCTGTTTTCATGGGTGCGACATCACTTTAGTTATGGGAAAACTCCCGTGTGTTTTTACCCCGATCGGAACAGGTATACAAGCAGCAACACGAACAAAGCCAGCAGTAACCAGCCGCCGAACTCTTCCCAGAGCATGTTTACCAAACTGGGCTTGGGAGCAGCGGAGGCTTTTTTCTGTTCCGGTTTGGTGTTAATCGCTTTCAGCACTTCCTCTTTCACTTGCTGGTGCAAGTCTTCGTGCATCCCCGGAATAGGTTTGGCATCCACCAAGGTTGTGACCATGTGTTCTTTGATTCCGGCTTTGAGACCGACTTTCATGCCCTCTTCGTGACCTTTCTTCACACCGTCGCCCATGCCTGCCTGATAACCCTCAAGGCGTCCACGGTTTACACCTGCACGATACGCAAATCCTGCCACCAGCACCAAGATTAGGCCAAAAAAAACCCACAGCATCACAACACTCAATTCCTCTGATTCGTATGACAATGGTAACAAAATCCCTAACAACACCAGCTTTTTTGCTTCCCCCAGCCATTTACCTGAAAATCATGTCATTATTATGACTAGCAGGTAGTAGCTTAGATGAAAACATGGGTATGTGTCGTGTGCGGCTGGATTTACGAAGAAGCCAAGGGTTTGCCAGAAGAAGGTATCGTGCCGGGTACACCTTGGGAAGCGATTCCCGACGATTGGCGCTGCCCGGAGTGCGGGGTGAGTAAGGATGATTTTGAGATGATGGAAATCTAATTATGTTGTATCGTTGTTGGAGTTAATGCCCATTTTGGGTAAGAGAGGTCGACAATGGCAATGATTCAAAGCTCATTACTTAATCAAAGATTCATCTTCTCAAAAATCGCGTTTTTTGAGAAGATGCGGAACGATATACACCAAAAAGGTGTGTTTTTGAGAAGATGAGAGAAAAACATGCAACTTGCCATGTTAACAGACTTGTTACCGCAACTGGAAACACCCGCTATCCTCAAAGCATTAGTAACAGCACACCGCCACCTTCAACTCTGCCAGCAAATGCTTGCCCCGCGCCTGCACCGGCTTATCCAAGGTTTGAAACAGCTTGTTGAGGCGTGAATCCGTGTCAGAACCGTCTGGCGCAGTAAAATGTTCGAGGTAGTTGTAGAACTGGTGGCGGGAAAAAATCCCCGTATCTTCCGCAAACAAACAGAACAAAATACACACCAAAAACACTTCCAGCTCATGCCCCGCACAACCCGCATCCTGTAGCGCGTCATGCAGCTTGCCCAAGCGTTCCGCCGCCTTAATATTCAGCGCGTATTCCTGAATGCTTTCCCCGTGATTGTCCAACCCCGCCATGAAATCGAAAAACTCGATCTTATCGGGCAAGTCCTCAATCGCAATGTCATGCTCCAAACGCCGATCAAGGTCATACAGTTTGAAGCGGGCAAAATCCGACAGCAACACGTAACGCGGGCGGACGCGCTGGTCTTTTATCTGCTGGACATAATCAAAGGCTTGCGACTTGGCTTTATCGAGGGATTTACCGCGTGATTTATGTTCAACCAGCAACACGCCTTTCCAAAACAGGTCAATAAAGCCTTTGGTGTTATCAGTGCGCTCGACGGCATGTTCAAACGCCGCGACACTCTTGCGATTGACCCCGAAAATGGCAAAAAACGCATCCCAAAAGGACTTGGCTTCGGCTTCCTCCCGCGTTTCATTGCCCCATTCTTTGACGAACGTCAGCGCGTTGCCATGGATAGTCTTGCGGTTGGAAAGTGCTGCCATGCGAATAAGCCCAGAATCGAAAGCGAGGATAGTAGCGCAGAACCGAGTTTTGCTGATAGCAGTCTGAAACTTTTGCCAATTATGCTAAACTGAGCGGCATTTTTTGAGATTAACGACGAGAGTTCGACATGGCCGGTCATAGCAAATGGGCAAACATCAAACACCAAAAAGCCGCAGTGGATAAAAAACGCGGCAAAATTTGGACGAAAATCATCCGCGAAATCACCGTCGCGGCGCGCGAAGGCAAAACGTCCGACCCCAACGCTTACCCACGCTTGCGTTTAGCCGTGGACAAAGGCTTGGCGGCCAACATGACCAAAGACACCATTGAGAAAGCCTGCAAACGCGGCGCAGGTGAAACCAGCATGGAAAACTATTCCGAAGTGCGTTACGAAGGCTACGGCCCCGGCGGCATTGCGGTGATCGTCGAAACCATGACCGATAACGTCAACCGCACCGTGGGCGAAGTGCGCCACGCCCTCACCAAACACGGCGGCAACCTTGGCACGAACGGCTCGGTCGCGTTCCAGTTCAAGAAAATCGGTGTGATGAACTTCGCCCCCGGTTTGGATGAAGAAAAGCTCATGGAGGCCGCCCTCGAAGCCGGTGCTGACGACATTCAGATGGATGATGACGGCTCGGCTGAAATCGTCACCACCCCGGAAGATTTCGCTGCCGTGAAAGTTGCCCTGATTGCCGCCGGTTTCACCCCCGACCATGATGAAGTCACCATGCGGGCGGACAACCTCACGCTGGTTGAAGGCGATACCGCTGCCAAATTGCTGAAAATGATCGACATGCTCGAAGATTTGGATGACGTGCAAGAAGTCTTCACCAATGCGGATTTCAGCGATGAAGCCTTAGCGGCGCATGGTTAAGTGACCACCCGCCGTATTCTGGGCATTGACCCCGGTTCGCGCCAGACGGGAATCGGGATTATCGACACCGATGGGCGGCGCAATCAGCACGTTTTCAGCACGTGCTTGCGCTTGGGCGATGCGGATTTTCCTGAACGCCTTGGCACGATTTTCAGCGAACTTACCCGCATTATCTGCGAATACCAACCCATTGAAATGGCGATTGAAAGCGTGTTCGTCTCCAACAATGCCGCTTCTGCACTAAAATTAGGGCAGGCACGCGGTGCGGCGATTTGTGCGGGCGTGATATCTGGCTTACCGGTGGCGGAATACAGCCCCAAAGAAGTCAAGCAAGCCACCGTCGGCAAAGGTGGGGCGGATAAAACGCAGGTGCAACACATGGTTAAACTGTTGCTGGGTTTGCAGGGGCGTTTGCAAGCGGATACCGCCGATGCCTTAGCCGTGGCGTTGTGCCATGCGCACGCGAGCCATTTGAATAATCGCCTTGCTCAAGCCATGAAATCGAGGTAATCACATGATTGGATTATTGCGCGGTAAATTACTCATCAAACAACCCCCCGATTTATTGCTGGATGTGAATGGCGTGGGTTATGAAGTGCAGGCTTCGATGACCACGTTCTACGATCTGCCGGAATTGCACCAAGAGGTGACGCTCTATACCCATTTTGTGGTGCGTGAAGATGCGCAATTGCTGTACGGCTTCAGTTCCCAAACCGAGCGTGAATTATTCCGCCATTTGCTCAAAGTGAATGGGGTTGGCCCCAAAATGGCATTGGCGATTGTGTCGGGCATGAGTCCTTTGGAATTCAATCAAGTGATTCACGCGGCGGATATTGCCCGTTTGAGCCGCATTCCGGGCGTTGGCAAGAAAACAGCGGAGCGCTTGGTGATTGAGTTACGTGACCGCTTGCCCAAAGCAGAAATCAGCGATAGCATCCACACCCCAACCACCACATCTGTCCCCAGTGTTTCCGCTAGTGATGAAGCCATCAATGCACTGCTGGCTTTAGGTTACAAACCGGCGCAAGCCAGCCAGATGATTGCGGCTTACGAAGACCAAGGCTTGAGTGTGGAAGACATGATTCGCCAAGCCCTCCGTGCCAGCTTGAAATGACGGTTGGCAGGCTTACTGAAAAATCCTTTTCCAAAATAATCACTTGCCAATCCTCACCCGTGCAAGTGGGATATGGAGTTTTGCACCGCTTGTCGGTAATCTCTGCCCCAAAACCACCCACCGTTAGCACACCAACGAGAGCCGCCCCACATGAACATGGAACAATCCTTGGGTTTGGGTAAGTCACGCCCAGACACTGATGCCGAGCGCCGCCGCCTACAGCTTTACATCAACCTCAAACTCTCCTCCACTGGGCAACCCGCCTCCCATGCCGGAGACAACGAATTCCTTTCCATCGCCGACGACTTACTCGCCAGTTACCGCGAAAAAAACCGTTTGTTGGCAGGCTATCTTTGCCCCGCCGACCAGCGTATTCAAGATTTCCTCGACAGCTACCTAGCTGATTGTGGCGCGGAAAAAGTCCGCTTGCCCGGTAACAGCATCGTCCTCGACCGCTACGGTGTAGCGCGGGAACTGTCTTTGCCATCCGACGGCGATGAATTCAAATCCGACATCGTATCCAGCTACCGGGTGAAACAGGGCATTTTGCACAACCCGGCGAATGACCGCCGTACCACCAAAGGCTCGTTCCACATTGCCGAAGGCGGCTTGCCGATCCCCGGTGACAAGAAAGCCGTGCCGACCCTTGCCTATGCACGGATGTTGCAATCCGCCCTCAACCCACCCGACGAATTGCTGGAACTGCCTTTCACTGCCAACGAAGCACAAAAAGCCCGCCTGTTCGTGTCGCTGCTGCTACGCCCAGTGGTCTGCCCCGAAATTCCCGGTAGCGAAGCGGAAAAAAGCATGGAAATCCGCTTTTTTGCCCCCGGCAATCTGGTCAGCAATCTCGATTTTGTCGAAAGCATTTTCGGCAATGCAGGCAACCCCTACCTACCCAAACACGATGCCGCGTTGGATGTGGAGCATTGGACAGGGCATACCGGCTGCGTGATTCTTGCCCCGCACCTCACGCGCCTGACCAAGCAGGAGCTGGGTTTGCCACACTACGACCAAGCCACGGAACGCCAGCGCAAAGATGGTATGTGCTGGAAGGAAGACGGCGAACGTTACAACGACGGCAACGCCTTTAAAGTCACTGCCCGCGATACCCGTGGCGTGATTGTGACCATCCTCGCCGACAACTATTACGGCTATTGCAAGAAAGAAGTCAAAACCCAGATCAGCTATTCCGCCAACCTGTTCGGGCTGGCTGAAGAAGAACACGCAGGCGGCGCACTCGCGTTCCAACGCCGCAACCACGGAGAGGAATACGGCACGGATAGCCGCACCCGTAAACGCCCGGACATTTACACCTTCGAGAACATGGTGGCGCAATACGGCAGCGTGATGGATGTGCAACCCGAAGGCTACGCCATCGACAAGCAGTTCCCCGATTTGATCTATTTGCCGCTCGACATCCGCATGGACTTGCGCACTCAAAGCATCCGCTGGAAAAATGCCACGGGCGAACACAGCCTTAAATTGCGCCCGAACAAAGTCTACATGCAGCCCAACGGCTACAAGACTGAAATGCAAAAACACCCGTCTGCTCCAAGCTGGCGGATTATCGGTACGGATGCGGAAGGTACGTTCTGCCACAAGCCTTGCACCGTATCCGGCGGTGGCAAGTCGGAAATTTCCAAATCATTAAATGATGCGGTGATTTACGGCCCGGTATTCGTGCAAGATTTCGAGACGGATATGGATCAAGTCGCGGCAATTTTCGACTACGATTACAGCACCCGTTTCAAGCCCGAATGTTCGCACGAAGACCGTGACCCTTCCCGTCAACCGCTCAGTGAAGAACGCAGCCTCGGCTCAGTGATTAAATTGTTTACGCCATCACCCAGCCATACCGATGCCTACAATGCGTGGCTGGCAACTATTCCTGCCCGCATCCTCTCGCAAGCCTTCATCATCAAGCGCATGTATAAACCGGAATGGGGCAAGGATTGGCGCAAGCATTTCTCGGTGGACGTGATTAACGGAATGCCCGGTAACGCGCTTAAACACAACGGACGTGATTTGGTGGCTTCGTATTTGCGGGTCGGTTTGGGGAATGGCGGCAACTGGCGCACCTACAAAGTCCGCCAGGATTTCATTGCCACCGAAAAAGTGCAGATGGAAGACGACATTAGCGCGTCGGTCGTAGTCAGCGCGGCAGCATTACCCAACACGTCGCCGAAATCCTCCAATCCCAGCGTGAAACTGGTGAAAAACTGCGAATATCGCCTGTTTCAACGCCCTGATGAAGCGATTCATCGCGGTTTCGACAAGCAAACCGAATTCGACATGGCGCAACCGGGCAACTTCATTGCTAATTTCGAGCCGCTCAAGGGCGATAACCTCACCGAAATCGTCGAGGATGTGGTCGAGTTTCAGAAATACACCGCGCCAATGGCGAATCTGCTGCAAGCCGCACATGAATCCGGCGAATACGTGGTGTCTTCCGCCAACCCGCGTTTGGTGAATGGCAAGCCCAGCGAGAACCCGCGTTATTTGCAAATCCGCCCTGACTTGCAACAGCCGATGCGCAAATACATCGCGGAAATGGGGGCGCGTTTCCTGCGACGTGTGCCGTTGGATCAGCCGCTGATGACACCCGTGGATGCGGTGCTGACCGGGCGGCGTAATAATCCGCCGGGTAAGGGGATTCGTCCGCTGGCAGTATTCAACCCGATCCATTATCAGGAATTGCCGGAACTGTTCATGGATTTCATCTGTAGCGTGACCGGCAAATCGCCATCCACCACAGGCGCGGGCAGCGAAGGCGCGTTGACCAAAGCACCGTTCAATGCGTTGCGCACCACGGCGGATCTGAACAATGCGCTGGTGTCGTTCATGATCAGCGGCTACGCGGGCTTTTCCAGCGCGGCGGGCTATATCGGCGCGAATTTGCGGGTGGATCACGACATCAGTTTGCTGATTCCCGAAATTTGGTCACGGCTGCGCGAAAACGAGCGCGATCCGGCGTATTTGATTGAACACGGCTATCTGGAAGCGTTGAGCGATTTCGAGCATCACGGGCAATGGGTGCAAGCCAGCCGCTTGGGGTATCGGATTACCGACCGCTTTGTGGCAACCTTCATGGGCAAAATCTTCGACAATCCGGCGGTAGTATTCGGCGAAGACATCCTCAAACCCGAAACGCAGGGCATGGATGTGTTCGTGGATGGCGTGAACAATATCGTCGAAGCGCAGCAGCAGGTGGCACAGGCGTATCTGGATGACGGCAGTATTGAAGACGCTTGCCCGCCGCTGAAAGCCTTGCTGCATATCATGGCAACGGGGCAGTACGAGGGGAAGGATGCGCATCATCCTGAGATTCGCGCATTGTTTACCCGCGAGGCGTTGCTGGCATCCGACTGGTATCAGCAACGGTTGGAAACCAAGCAGCAGCGCGATGCGGAACTGTGGGAACGCCATTGCGCGTATCTGCAAGCGTTCCTCGCCAAGGAAACCCATCAGGATGTGGCGGAACGGCTGGATATTGCCGGAAGGTTGCAACAGGCGCAGGACAAGTTGGCGCGGATTCGTACCGCTGCGTATTTGGATAGCTTGCGGGGGACGATAGGGGCGGATTTGCTGGGGCGCTACGCCTAAGTCTCTGTGGCGATACGATACGGCAAATGTTCAGTGGCAGCACGCATGTAGTCTGCCACTGAACCACGCTCATAAGCCGCATGACGTTCCACTGCCGCACGAAAGACCGGTTCCCGCAGCCAATGCGCGGAACGTGTCAGGGTGGGAATAAAGCCACGCGGAATCTTATGTTCCCCTTGCGCACCCGGCTCAAATACCTGTAAACCGTGCCGGATGCAATACTCAATCCCTTGGTAATAACACGCCTCAAAGTGCAGGCTGTCGATTTCCTGTGTACACCCCCAATGCCGCCCATAAAGCCGGGTGGCACTGGCAAACATCAACGAACCAGCGATACATTCGCCCTCACGGTTGTCAGCCATAATCAGCAACGCCTGTTCGCCCAAGGCCGTTGCCACTTCGCGGAAAAAGCCAACATTTAAGGTCGGGATGCCCCACTTGCTTTCAAAGGTGTGTTGATAGAAAAAGGCAAAACGTTCCCAATCTTCCGCTGTTGCAGTGTGACCGTTGAGTTGCCGTAAGGTGACCCCCGCATCCGCCACCTTACGACGTTCCTGCTTGATATTTTTACGCTTTTTCGCAGTGAGGACGGCGAGGAAATCGTCAAAGCTCTGGTAATCCGCATTGCGCCAGTGAAATTGGCAGTCATGGCGAATGGTTAGCCCCTGTTGTGCCAGCCAGTCAAGCTGTTCAGCAGGTGGAAACAAACAGTGGAAACTGCTGGATTCCAACGCTTCTGCCACTTGCATCACCGCCGCTAACAGTACCGGCAATAATTCTGCCTCCCGCCCTGTGGCTACGAGCAAACGTTGCCCACTAGCGGGAGTGTAGGGGATGCTAGAAACCAGTTTCGGAAAATACCGCAGCCCGTGCTGCTCATAGGCACGCGCCCATGCATGGTCGAAGACAAATTCGCCGTAAGTATTGCTTTTCTCATACAAGGGCATCGCAGCAACCAACACCTCTTGTTCATAGACAACGATGTGGCGCGGTAGCCATTCAAACTCTGGAATGTTCAGGCAACCATGATGTTCGAGCGCGGCAAGAAATTCATGACGCAGAAAAGGGTTAGCGTCTTGCACCAAGGCATTCCATTGTTCAGCGGCAACGCTATCAAGATTGGGGAGAATATTAATTTGCATGGCAAGCAATCCTAGCCGGTTTACGCAGGGCGGACAAATTCCCTGCTCAGCCCGGGGCGGATTTCAGTTAGTATGCTTTAACTCGCTGACTTTTTGCTTGCCGTGGTTTTCTTTCCTGCTGGCTTTTTGGCTGTGCTAGCTTTTTTGGGCGCGGCTTTAGCTGTTACCGGCTTAGGTTTTTCGGCCTTTGCTGCAACGGGCTTATCTGCCGCTTCAGTTTCTGGTTTTACCGCTGCGGCCTTCTTCGCCCCTTTTTTGGCGCTCTTGGCCTCGGCAACAACCGCAATCAGGGCTTCGCATTCTTCCAAAGTCATGCTGTCCGGTTCGCGGTCTTTGGGCAGACGTGCCTGCACTTTAACACGCTTGATAACCTTGTTGATGTACGGCCCCCAGCGCCCTTTGAGAATCTGCACGCCGTTGCCAAAGTCCACCAGAATTTTTTCGGCATCTTTGACCTTTTTCTCGGCAATCAGCTCCAGTGCCCGTTCCAGCGTAATGGTGTGCGGGTCATCTTCTTTTTTTAGCGAAGCGAATTGGTCGCCGTATTTCACATAAGGGCCAAAACGCCCCACATTGGCACTGATGGCTTTGCCGTCTTCGGTTTCGCCTAATTGACGCGGCAATTTGAAGAGTTCGAGGGCTTCTTCCAGTGTGACCGTATCCAGCTTCATACCGGGGCGTAACCCCGCGAATACCGGCTTTTCCTCATCATCCTTCGTACCGATCTGCACCATCGGCCCGAAACGCCCCAAACGTACCGATACCGGTCTGCCACTGGTCGGGTCGATACCTAACTCACGGGACTGGAGCACATCGCTACGGTTGACACTTTCCATTTTTTCATCAACGAGCTGGTGAAACGGCTGCCAGAAGGCATCCATGACCGGAACCCACGCTTTTTCACCGCGTGAAATTTCATCCAATTCATTTTCAAGGTTGGCGGTGAAATCGTAATCCACGTATTGGGTGAAATGTTCCGTCAAAAACCGGATCACGATGCGCCCAATATCCGTCGGCGTGAAACGGCGATTGTCCAGCTCGACGTATTCACGTGCCAATAGGGTCGAAATAATGCTGGCGTAGGTTGACGGTCGCCCAATGCCATATTCTTCCAAGGCTTTGACCAGCGAGGCTTCGGAATAGCGCGGCGGTGGCTCGGTGAAATGCTGTTCTGCTGCAATGTCGTGCAACGTGATGCTTTCACCTTCTTCCAACGGCGGTAGTGGGCTTTCCTTTTCGCTGGCGCGATCATCCAAGCCCTCTTCGTACACCATGAGGAAACCGGGATCACGAATGGTGGAACCGGACGCCCGGAAGAAACTGCCCGTTTCTGCGTTCAAATCCGCCGATACGGTATCCAGGGTGGCGTAGATCATTTGGCACGCCACGGTGCGTTTCCAGATCAACTCATACAGCCTGAACTGTTCTTCGTTAAGGTGGCTTTTGACCTGTTCTGGCGTGCGGTGTGCGGAGGTCGGGCGTACTGCTTCGTGCGCTTCCTGCGCATTTTTGGATTTGTTTTTATAGAAGTTGGGGGTTTCCGGCAATTTGTCCTGACCGTAACGCTGTTCGATCAAGCCGCGCAATTCAGCCAGCGCTTCATTTGCCAATGTCACCGAGTCGGTACGCATATAGGTAATTAACCCCACCGGGCCGTTACCGAGGTCAATCCCTTCGTATAATTGCTGGGCAACCCGCATGGCGCGTTGCGTGGAAAACTTGAGTTTGCGCACCGCTTCTTGCTGTAAGGTAGAGGTGGTGAACGGCGGCGCGGGGTAACGCTTGCGTTGCTTTTTGTCGACTTTGCTGACTAACAATTTGCCGTTGGCTACTTGCAGTAAGTGCTGACGTACTTCGCTAGCTCGCGCCTCATTATTAATATCAAATTGATCGAGTTTGTGGCTATCAAGCGTGTGCAATCGTGCACTGAAAGCTTGAGCGTCTTTTTCATTTTGCGCGGTCATCGTCCAGTATTCTTGGCGGACGAAACGTTCGATCTCTTCCTCTCGCTCGACAATCAGGCGCAATGCCGGGCTTTGCACCCGCCCAGCCGAAAGGCTGGGCTTGATCTTACGCCACAGCAAGGGGGAGAGGTTGAAACCGACCAGATAATCCAAGGCACGACGGGCTTGCTGCGCATCCACCAAATCGTAGGCAAGGTCGCGCGGGTTGGCAACAGCCTCTTGCACCGCGTGTTTGGTAATTTCGTGAAAGACCACGCGCTGCACATTTTTGCCTTTGAGTGCACCGCGTTCGTTCAGCAATTCGTATAAATGCCAGGAAATGGCTTCGCCTTCACGATCCGGGTCAGTCGCGAGATACAGGTTGTCAGCCTTTTTGAGCGCCCGCGCAATCGCATCGACATGCTTTTGGTTGCGGTCGATGATTTCATAACGCATCGCGTAACCGTTGTCGGGGTCGACAGCGCCCTCCTTGGGGATCAAGTCACGCACATGACCGTAAGAGGCCAGCACTTCAAACCCGCTCCCCAAGTACTTTTGGATGGTTTTACCCTTCGCCGGAGATTCGACGATTACTAGATTTTCGCTCATTTTTTATGCTTCAAGGCGCTACTGCCCGTGTTTCAATTAGTCACAAGGCGGCATTTTATGCTTGTAACCGGGGGGAAAGTAAAGTTTTGCAAGCAATCTAAGTGAAATCAGTGGGAATCTGTCCCCCCTCAAACCTCCCTTACCACCGCCCGATGCCCAATATCGGTACGGTAATACACGTCCTGCCAAGTGATGGCCTGCACTAGCTGATAAGCCGCTGCCTGCGCTTCGGTGACAGAGTTGCCTAAGCCCACGGCACACAAGACACGCCCGCCTTGGGTGACAACCTTGCCATCCTGAACGGCGGTTCCGGCATGAAAGATTTTACCCTCAAGCATTGCGGCATTATCCAAACCATGAATCACCGCGCCTTTTGCATAAGCATCCGGGTAGCCGCCTGCCGCCAGCACCACGCCCAATGAGGCACGGCTATCCCACTCAGCGGTCACTTTATCCAAGCGCCCCTCCAACGCGGCTTCCAGCAAACCGACGAAATCGGACTGCAAGCGCACCATAATCGGCTGGGTTTCGGGGTCGCCAAAGCGACAATTGAATTCCAGCACTTTCGGCACACCTTGCGCATTAATCATCACACCCGCGTACAAAAAGCCGGTGTAGGGAATGCCATCCGCCGCCATGCCGCGCACGGTGGGATAAATCACTTCCTGCATAATGCGCTCGTGCATCGCTGGGGTAACAACGGGCGCGGGGGAATACGCACCCATACCGCCAGTATTCGGGCCTTTATCGCCGTTGTCGCGGGCTTTGTGGTCTTGTGAACTTGCCATTGCCAGCACGTGTTCGCCATCCACCATCACGATGAAACTGGCCTCTTCGCCCAGCAAAAACTCCTCGATCACCACGCGACTACCCGCCGCACCAAAGGCATTGCCTGCCAACATATCCTGCACTGCTGCAATCGCCTCGTCCTCAGTTTGCGCCAGAATCACGCCCTTGCCCGCCGCCAAGCCGTCCGCTTTCACCACAATCGGCGCACCCATTTTGCGGATGTAGGCAATCGCCGGTTCAATCTCGGTAAAATTCGCGTATTCGGCAGTGGCAATGTGATGCCGCGCCAGAAAATCCTTGGCAAAGGCTTTCGACGATTCCAATTGCGCCGCTTGCTGGGTCGGGCCAAAACAACGCAAACCTGCTGCACGGAATTTATCCACAATGCCTTTTGACAACGGTGCTTCAGGGCCAACAACAGTTAAATCAATAGAGTGGGTTTGCGCGTATTGCAACAAGGCATCCACGTCTTCCGCCGCAATCGGTACATTGCGCATGTTCGGCTCCAACGCCGTACCCGCATTACCGGGAGCAACCAGCACCTCGCTTACCCGCCCGGATTGTGCAATCTTCCATGCCAGCGCATGTTCACGCCCGCCGCCGCCTACTACCAGTACTTTCATTGCGTTACTCCCGTTGCATCCTGAAAAACGCACCATTAAAGCGGGATTAGGTAGCCGTTTCAAGCGTTCATGCGTTTAATCACTCAAGTTGAGGCCGAGAATAAAGGAATATCCGGGTATGAAGCATTATTATTATGGAGGTCTGCTCATCGCTGCATTACTCAGCGGGTGTGGGCAGAAAATACATACAGCAACCATAACATTACCCATCACACGGATAGTTGCTACCGTCTATGCCGTGCAAACAGACACGGATTCCGTTACCTGTCACCAACTAGCCGATGCAGGTTCTCCGGTCGTCACGCCCCTGCGCAAGCATCAACAGGTCAATCTAGTATCACTACAGGGAAGTATGGAGCAACACGGTGAAGAGTACTGGCTGCACGTCTACCCACGCGACACCATTCACACCCCTTGTTACGTGAATGTACGCTATCTGATGCCGCTTGCTGGATAGCTCTGGTATCCTCAGTGTTTTCCCAGCAGTAAGCGCCATCACCATGAGTAAAACCGTAGAAGCCAATAGCCGCATCCGCTGGCTTTACCAACTATTCCTCGCCGACGGACACCAGGTAGAAGCCAGCGAAGACCCCGCCGGTGACATCTTGCAACTGGGTCAAGGCGAGCTTCACCCCAATATCGAAAACGCCCTGATCGGTCTGCCACAAGGCGAACCCATCCGCCTGATTATTATGGCGGATCAAGCCTTTGGGTATCCCGACCCTGATGCCATCCAAACCTTGGCACGCGATGAATTCCCCGCCGATTGGCAACTAAACGTCGGGCAAATCATCAGCTTTGCGCTACCGTCAGGGCAAGAAATCCCCGGCAAGGTGCGCGACATCCTTGCTGACAGTGTGGTCGTCGATTTCAACCATCCACTGGCTGGGCATAACATCACCTTTGAACTGGAAATCCTCGACATTTTGGAAGCCTAAGCCATGAAACATTCTAACGCCACTTACATCGCCCAAACCCGTTGCTGGCTGGAAAACGTTGTCCTCAAGCACAACCTGTGTCCGTTTGCGCACAAGCCGTTCAAAGGCGGGCAAATCCGCTACGTAGTGACTGATTCCGCCCGCCCTGAATTTTTGCTGGAAGACTTGCAATACGAACTCGAACAACTCCGCGCCACACCGGTGAGTGAAGTCGAAACCACCTTGTTGATTCACCCCGGCACGCTGGAGGATTTCCTCGATTACAACGACTTCCTCGATCTGGTCGACGCACTGCTGGAAGACGGCGGCTTTGAAGGTGAATTTCAGGTCGCCAGCTTCCACCCTGATTACCAGTTTGACGGCACGCGCCCGAACGACGCAGAAAACTACACCAACCGCTCACCCTGGCCAATGCTGCACTTAATCCGCGAAGACAGCCTGGCGCAAGCCGTTGACAGTTATCCTGATGTCGATGCCATTCCTGAACGCAATATTGAAACCATGAACGCGCTGGGAACGGCACACCACCGTCAGGTGTTGGAAACCTGTCTGCAAACCAAAAAAGAGCCTGAATGAAAAGCCACATCCACCGTATCCGCGAAGAATTACCGCTGGTTCTCCTGTTTCTCGCCACCATGTGGGGCGTATTTCTGTTGGATCGCATCCTGCCACTGGAACGCTTGGGGCTGATTCCGCGTGATTTTGGCGGCTTGATCGGCATTGTCACCATGCCGTTTCTGCATTCCAACTTCACGCATTTGCTGAACAACACCGTGCCGCTGGCGGTATTGCTGACCTTACTCGCGGGTTCGCGCACCGATTCACGTGCGGCAGTGGCATTGGTGGCGGTCGTGGGCGGGGTATTGTTGTGGCTGTTTGGGCGCGGGCATTCGCTGCACATTGGCGCAAGCGGGCTGGTGTTTGGGTTAGCGGTGTTTTTAATCGTATCTGGCGCATTGGAACGGCGTGTAGTGCCGCTGCTTGTCAGCGTCTTTGTGGCCTTTACTTACGGTACGACCTTGCTCACGGGCATCTTGCCTTGGCAATCCGGCGTATCGTGGGATGGGCATTTACTTGGTGGTATCGCGGGCGGCTTGGTGGCATGGTTATTGGTGCGCAAAACCCCAGCCGCCTAGGTGCTTACACCGGAAAGCCCGAATCACCAATGGTGCGTAGGGCTTTCAGCACATCCAAGCGCGTGATCACGCCCACCACGCGGTTATCATCCACCACCGGGTAACGGCGGTAATGGTCATCCATGAACATTTTTGCCACATCGAGAATGCTGTCTTCCGCATCCACGGTGCGCACATCCCGTGACATCCGTTCACCCACCGTACCGCGCCAGCCGGAATGGTAGCCAGAACGCAATGCCACATCAATGCAGTCAGTGACCGACAAAATGCCGATCAGATTGCCCAAGTTATCCAGCACCGCACCACCGAACAGATTGCGCTCGGTAAACACCTTCACGGCGGGTGTGAACAAAAGTGCGGTGTCCTGTAGACTAAGATGGCAGGGTGTGAACAAAAGTGCGGTGTCCTGTAGACTAAGATGGCATCCCCTAAAACCAGAGAAAAAGGACTTTCCCATGTTGACAGTTAGCTCCCGCGACCAAAAACTTTTAGAAGCCTTGAACCGCAACCCCGCATTAAAAGCTCGGATGGAAGGGCTAATCGAGGTGGTTGAAAATGCCGGTGATGACATTATCAAAGCAGCAGACGCCGAACAGCGGGTGATAGAAGAACTGCGCCAAATGGGAAATGATGCGATCACTGCATGGGCAAACAAACGTGTAGAAAAATGCACAGCCCCAGCCTGTGAAGAAGGCATTGGGAAGTATGTAAAGAGTGGAAAAAAAACTGTCATTGGCACACGACCTACGGAAAAATCCACATAAGCGAACCGGTCTACCGGATTCCCGGCAAGCGTGTCCGCCCCTTTAGCCAGAGTGCCGAGGTTGTTTGCCGAGGCTGTTCGCTCCCGCTGCAACGGGCGGTGACGGACTTTGGGGCGGACTGTTCATTTGCTCAAGTGCCTGATAAATTAGAAGAACATTACGGGATACGGCTGGCATCCAGCAGCATCCGACACATCACCGAAGGTCACGCCAAACGCATCCATGAATCCCAAGTGTTGATAAAAGACTATCCAAGCACGTTGGGAAAAGCCTATGTCATTGCCGAAATGGACGGCAGCATGATCCCCATCGTCGAGATTGACGAAACAGCCCCCGACAAGCGCAAAGGCAAAAAGGAAAGCTGGAAAGAAGCCCGCCTGTGTCTTGCCCACGCCAAAGGCAGTGCTACGCCAACGTTTGGCGCAATATTCGGTGGCACGGTAGAAGATGCTGGAAAAATCTTATTCGACACCGCCTGCCGTGCTGGATTTGGAAAAAGCACGTTCCTCCATGCGGTGGGTGATGGGGCAAGCTGGATCAACCGTCAAGTGGATGAACAATTTGGCACACAAGGACATTACCTGATTGATTTTTATCATGTTTGTGAATACCTATCAGCAGCATCCGCAAGCTGTTCATGCCTCAAGGACAAGGATAAATGGTTTGCCAAACAGAAAAAAGCCCTACAGGATGGTCAAGCTCAAGCGGTCATCGACACACTGAAACCTTTCCTCGAAGCAGAAACGGTAGAAGACAGTAACGCCCCAGTACGAGCTTGTCACCGTTACCTGAGCAACCGCATTGAGCAACTGGATTACCCGACAGCAAAATCCCTCGGATTGCCCGTGGGGTCGGGCGAAATAGAAAGTGCACACCGTTACATCATCCAGCAACGCTTAAAAAAATCGGGGGCATGGTGGAAAAGTGATAATGCGGCGGATATGTTGGCGTTGAGGGTCATGCGGGGAAACCAGCAATGGAAGCATTATTGGCGAAACACCGCTGAGGCGGCATGAGGTTTACCGCACTTTTGTTCACACCCCCTTCACGGCTTCACGAATATCCTGCTTTTCATACAAGGTCGCGAGGCGGTTTGACATGTAATGACGCACCGACAATGAAACATCCGCCATGATGGACTCCTCCAGCTTATTCAAGATTTTAAAATATCCAGCCCAAAGCCAAACCAATAATTGCCAATCCAAAAATAAGAAACGTTAATAGGAAAATTTTCATAATTACTTACCGTTAATCTTAGTAATTCCGAATATTATCATGCTGCACCGCAAAAACATTTCACGTTCGCGAATTTTACGCTACTATTACCTTGGGTTAGGCAACTAACCCATTTCCTCCTAGCGGTTCGGGGTGGATGTCCACCCCGCTCTTTACATACCAATCAACAACTTAACTCACACTAATGCTATTCAGTAAATAGCATTAACCGCCAAAATCATCCAACAAAATGTTTTCGCGCTCTACGCCAATATCCAATAACATTCTGACGACAGCGGCATTCATCATCGGTGGCCCACACAAATAATATTCGCACTCTTCTGGTGCAGCATGATCTTTCAAATAATTTTTATAAAGTACATCGTGAATAAATCCGACGTATCCCGTCCAATTATCTTCAGGCTGCGGTTCCGATCTCAACAGTGATGGGCGAATTCGTATCATAAGTGCATAGCCTGTTAATCAAGACGGGATGCGATTTTCCTTATCAGGTCAGAGGCAAAATGTGGTAAAAAGCATCCCGAAAAACCACTGACAGGAGAGCTTCATGGCTTACACACACCTTACCTCTGAGGAGAGGCATTATATCGAAACCCGGCACAAGATGAAGGAATCGACGGCAACAATCGCGTTAACCTTGGGGCGCAGTCAATCGACGATCAGTCGTGAACTGACCCGCAACCGAGGGCAACGCGGCTATCGGCACAAGCAAGCGCACACCAAAGCGCAACAACGCCATGCGGACAAGCCCAAAGCGGTCAAGTTGACCCCGGAACTGGCGGTCAGCATTGATACGCTGCTGGAACAACAATGGAGTCCTGAGCAGATCAGCG
This sequence comes from Candidatus Thiothrix putei, assembly GCA_029972225.1. NCBI lineage: Bacteria > Pseudomonadati > Pseudomonadota > Gammaproteobacteria > Thiotrichales > Thiotrichaceae > Thiothrix > Candidatus Thiothrix putei. Next base: position 4,106,811 of record CP124756.1, on the reverse strand, counting down.
GTCGACTGAAAGCGGAAGGCAAAACGACTATTTGCCATGAAGCCATCTACCAGCATGTACTCAGGGACAAGCGTGCGGGCGGCAAGCTGTACCTGAACCTGCGCCGCCATACGAAGAAATACCGCCAGCGTTACGGCAGTAAAACGGGCAGCGTCAAAGGCATCCCCAACCGAGTGGACATTGACGAACGCCCAGCGGTAGCCAACCAGCGTGAACGGCTCGGTGACTGGGAAGCCGACACCATGATCGGCAAGGGACACCAAGGCGCACTGGTGACACTGGATGAACGCAAATCCAAGCTACGCCTAGCTTTTCCAGTGGCAAACAAGACCGCAGAAGCCGTAACCAGCAGCATTATCACCTTGCTGGACAGCTTCAAGGATTGGGTGCACACGCTCACCTTCGACAACGGCAAAGAGTTTGCCAAACATGAGCAAGTTGCCCAAGCCATTGGGTGCGAAACGTATTTCGCCAAGCCCTACCATTCGTGGGAGCGTGGGCAAAATGAGAACGCCAATGGGCTGTTACGCCAATACTTCCCTAAAGCAATGGGGCTATTGGACGTGACCACCCGACAGGTACTGGAGGCTGTACATAAACTCAACAACAGACCAAGGAAGTGTCTGGGGTTCAAGACACCTTACGAGGTGTTCCGAGAACTATCCGGCATAGAGGCCGAAAAGTTGGTGGGTTATGCACTTATTACTTGAATTCACCTCCCTCTTTTCTGCTGAGCGACTTGCAAAATCCGACAAACTGAGTTGCTCAATTTTCAGCATTGACCGAACGCCGCATATTCAGCCGATTTTTTACTCAATTTGACCAACGAAACCTGAGCTTTTTCAGTTTTACCGTAACTTTTGCTAAATTTCACCCATACCGATGCGACTGCTCCTGTTTTTCAGTCAGTCTTCCCGTGTTTTTTCAAACCCAGTCGCTTTATAACAAGACACGCATCAGTTGATCAGCACTCAACACCAAAATCCCAAACATCAAGTGGCTGTAAACTTTTTGCGCACCTTGCACCCACACATTCCGACCACCAAATTCATCCTTCAGGCGGGCATTGGTTCGTTCTACGGTGCTGCGAATTTTGTAACGCTCGGCATCAGCAGGTTCAAACGCTTCTTTCTGTCCGCCGCGAGGATTGTGATCAATCAGAGGGACATGCCCCAGATGACGGCTGTATTCGTGCAAATCAGCACTGCAATAGGCCGCATCCATCAGGTCGTAGAGACTGGTGACACGTTGGGCACTGATTTGAGAGAGTGGGATGGCTGCCCCGCTGTCGTGAAAGGAGGCGGAAGACAGAATGGCTGCTATCGGGACACCACAATCGGCGGTATCGATATGCAGTTTGTAGCCGTTCCAACTGTGCTTGTAGCCTTGGGCATTCTTCTTCGTCCCCCGGTTACACTGAACCGGTATCTCATCGAGTGCTTGCTGAAGTGACTGTTCCCGTTGGCGCTGAATCCGTGTTTGCCCTTGTTTTTTCTTTGGCTTTTCCTCGGCAACAGGCCGTTCACGTGCCTCAATGGCTGTTGAATCCCGACACAGGTGGCCGATCAGCGCATCGCCCAAATACGTTTTCACCAACGTTTCATGCACACGTTCCGCTAAACGCTGTTCAGCAAATTCAGCGAAGGCACGTGAAAAGGTGGATTCGGAAGGCAGTTTCTTGGTCAGGGGAAACCCGCAGATGCGTCGCAGGGAGCGATCGTTTTGCAGCCGGTCAATGAGTGCTCGCGTATTGACAATATTGAGCACGCTTTTGGCGACAAAAGCATTGGCAAACCAAGATCGCTCCGTCGCTGGCCGTCCAGACCCATCACGAAAAGAGCGCACAAAATCTTCAATGCGCGTCAGCTCCAGTACGTGAATGAGCTTTTCAAGCTTGGGGGTCAATGTGCCAAAGGCATCATTGAAGCAAGGCAGTATTTCAATTTGCAGCAAACTCCAGCGTTGTGCAATCAGGGCGCGTTCGGTAGAATTCATAGCGTGGGCTTAATGGTTGTTTTGATGCTTCTATTATCGCCGAAAACGGCAGCCCACACTTCTTTTTTCCTTCAGATGAAGGAAGGTTCACGCTGAAAATGTAATTTTGCAAGTGGCTCCTTTTAAACTGAGTACTTCGACATGAATAGTAAACAGCCGCCCTAACTCCTCCTTCAAGGTAAGGCTACGCAACACCAGTACATCCTTCCCAAGCTGCGTTTGAATGGCAACTTCCCGGTTTTCCTGGATAATCTCCACACATCCTCCCGTCTTATTGTGTTTGTCACGCTCTTTTTAAAGAGTGTAGTCGGTCTTACCGTAAAACGTAAAAAAAAACGCTCGGCGAATACATCGCCCAGCCGAATGCTGAATTCGTCAAAGCGGTGGATGCCTTGGGTTTGCCGAAAGACAGTTTAATCGTGACGGTATGCCGTACCGGTAGCCGCAGTATTGGTGCAAGCAATTTACTGGCAGAGGCGGGTTACACCAATGTGCGCAATATGTGGGATGGTTTTGTGGGCTTGGTGCGTAAAAATACGGAAGGTGAAGAGCTTGATTTGAATAATGATGGCAAAGTCGACAAAACGCCATACAGTGCTGATTTGGATGGTTGGGTAAACTTCCAAGGTTTGCCTATTGAAATGAGGCTGGATAATGAACGCTTGTTTGCGCCTTATGCAAGTTTGTATTACACGGCGAAAGGTGAACGTTAAGTTAGCGCTTGCGTTTTTCCTGTCATTACTGTTGGTAACGGCATTCCCTGTAAATGCCGTTACTGCTGTTAAACAAGTTGATGAGCTGGAGCATCCGTGGGGCATGGTGTTTCTGCCCGATGGCGAGGTGTTGGTCAGTGAACGGGCGGGCAAATTGCGGCGTATTTAGGGAAACACCTTATTGCCCAAGCCGGTGAGCGGTTTGCCTGCGATTGCTGAGCAAGGGTGACGTTTTACACCGGTGACAAATACCGTTATTTCAAACCTACCCAAATCTACCTATAGCTAACTAAAAGTAGTCATGGTGTTGAATTCCTGCTTCACGGGGGCTGGTTTCGTCTTCGGCTTGCGCCCAAGACCAGAGCCTTCCCCTCCACAGGCAGACACCGTGTAACTCACGGCGTGGTTGCTGAGCGTAGCCGAAGCATATTCTTCTAAATTCTTGGCGGCATTTACGTCACGGTCATGGACTGCACCGCAAACGGGGCAAGTCCATTCACGTACCGACAGTGGCAGCTTCTCCACTTTATGCCCACAGCCAGCAGCAGAACAGGTTTTGCTGGAGGCAAAAAACCGATCAGCCCCCACGACCACCGCACCCCGCATTCCCGCCTTGTATTCCAGTTGACGGCGAAACTCGAAAAACCCCATATCACTGATGGCACGGGATAAATGACGGTTTTTCACCATACCCGACACGTTCAAATCTTCAATGCCGATGGTGTGAAAACGGCGGGTTAAATCCGTAGTGAGTTGGTGCAAACTGTCTTGGCGGATATTGGCGATACGTGCGTGAAGTTTTGCCAGTTTTTGTTTTGCCTTGTGGCGGTTGGCACTGCTTTTGACCTTGCGGGACAGGCTGCGCGAGAGCCGTTTTAGGCGGGAAAGCAAGGCTTTATGCGGCTTCGCCCCAACCACTTTTTCCCCCGTTGATAGGGTTGCCAGTGCAGATACGCCCAAATCCACCCCTACCGTGCCTTGGTTTTTGGCAGGCGGGAGGTGGTTTGAGGTGGTGTCCACGGTGATGCTGGCGAACCACTGGTCAGCGGTGCGGGAAATCGTGGCAGAGAGAATTTTACCGGAAAAGCGTAACGTTTCCCGCATCCGTACTACCCCAAGGTTGGGAATGCGGATGCGGCAACCGTCAAGGCTGAACTGGTCGTTGGTGAGGGTGAAACTGTCGCGGCTTTTACCTTTCTTTTTGAATTGCGGGTACTTGGCTCGCCCCGCAAAGAAGTTCTTGAAAGCTGCGCCGAGTTGGATAATCGCCATTTGTGGGGCGTTTTTGGTGACTTCCAGCATCCAGGGGAATTGTTCGCGTTTGATGGCGTTCAATTGGCGGCGCAAGCGCATTTGGTTGGGTTTTGGCTGAGTGTTGTCTTCCTTCCATGCCGTGTATTGGGTTTGCCATTCCGCTAATGCCCAATTGTAGGCAAACCGCGCTGTGCCTGCGGCTTTCGCCAAGTACGTCGCTTGCTTATGGTTGGGGTCGAGGCGGATTTTGTGGCTGATGATCATGGCAAACAGAATGCAGCACGGTGTGATAGTTGTCTAGTCATCCGTGCTTTTGCTGCTATCTTTTACGGATAAACGGCACTACGCTTTTATAAACCTAACCAAAATGATAAAGTTTGAATAGATTTAGATAGATTTTATGGTAACTGTTTCAAACCCCAGCTGGCAAGGTAATTTGCTGGTCAGCGCCCTCAAGTTTGCATTGATTTCGCGCCTTAGGTTGGATGGGAATCGCTATGTGGATGAGGAGCGTTTGCTGGAAGACGACATCGGGCGAATTCGGGATATTCAGCAAGCGCCGGATGGGTATTTGTATGTGCTGACGGATGGAGCGACGGGGCGTTGTATCGGTTGGAGCCTTCGCCGTAGGATACCATCGGTGAATTCCGCCTGACCGGTGGCGGATAACTTGACTTTTGGCGGATATGTGGCGGATATTGAGGTTTTACAGCCAAAAGTGGCGGATAAAATGGCGGATAACCTCAGCAATCACAAAGATCTCATTCTGCAAGTGCTACGTGAATTAGGCGAACCCGCCGCCTTGTCTGACATTAAGGCCAAACTGAACGGCATACCAGAGCGGACATTACACCGCTGGTTGGCACAATGGGTCGCAACAGGCGAAGTGCAAACTTCCGGTCAAAAACGGGGTCGTCGTTATTTCTTGCCGACGCAACGTTCACTCTTGCCGCCCGCAACCAGCGCACACCTGTTGTTTTCAGCAGTGGCATTGCCTTTTATTGAGCGTATCCGCCAGCCATTGATGACCCGCTCGCCGTGTACCTATGACACCAAGTGGTTTGATGCTTACCAACCGAATGAAACCTTTTATCTGGATGTTGGACAACGCCAACGCCTGATGCAACAGGGTAGAAAAATCACTGACGAATTACCGGCGGGCACTTATGCACAGCGCATTTTCACCCGTATGCTGATCGACCTGTCCTATAACTCATCACGTTTGGAAGGCAACACCTACTCGCTACTGGATACCCAAAAGCTGCTGCTGGAAGGGCTTGAAGCTGACAATAAGCTGGATGAAGAAAAAATCATGTTGCTGAACCATAAGGATGCCATCCGTTTTCTGGTGGAGGGCATCAACCGTATGGAAATCAGCACGGATAATATCCGCTCCTTGCACTATTTACTGGCTGACGGGTTGGTTGTTGCGGGTGCGGCGGGGCAAATACGCAGTGATAGCGTGCGGATTGCCTCCAGCACGTATATGCCGATGGATAACCGCGAACGGCTGGAAGCACAGCTTACCCGTATTGCAGATAAAGCCCAGCTCATCCATGACCCGTTTGAGCAAAGCTTTTTTCTGCTGGTACACATTGCTTACTTACAAGCCTTTATTGATGTCAATAAACGCACCGCACGGCTGGCGTGCAATATCCCTCTGGTGCGACATAATCTTGTGCCGCTTTCTTTTAACGACATCGACAAGGATGATTACGCTTCGGCAGTGCTGGTGACTTATGAACAGCATGAAACCCGCCCGCTGGCTGAGTTGTATGTCTGGTCGTATTTGCGTTCCTGCCAACTGTACAGCGTCACCGCTGAAGCGATAGGCATTGATCCGCTGCGGGTGCAATACCGGCAAACACGGCGGGGGGTGATCAGGGACATTGTGCAGCACACACTGCATGGTGAAACACTGGAACGTTATATTCAGCAACAGGTTGCGGCACTTGTACCCGCGATTCACCAGGAAAAATTCATGGCAGACTTGCGCTACGACCTTGAACACCTAGCCCCGCATAATATCGCGGGCATGGGATTTTCACGGCAGGAACTGGAGCAGTGGCAGAAGACAATACGCTCACGCTAATGGTCGGAATGAACCGGAAGTGATCACGAAATCTTTAAAATGACGGGCAGCCGATGGGTACGGAAGAAGATACCGACCATTGCCCCCAATTCCAGATAGATGAAGAGCAACAGGATGTCATCCAGACTGGCGTAGGGCTTCTGCATAATATCCACCAAGTAAGCGTGCGCCGCCGACCACACAATCGTGCCGCCGATCACGAACAAACCCAGAACGTGGAATGCCTCTACCGCTAAATCTCCCACTTTTTCCAAAAATGGCCTGCGTTACATATTCTTTGCATGGTGCTACCTCCTCAGTGATAGTTAGGATTAAAGCACAACTATCCCTTGTGGGTGACTCTATCTTTTCATAGAAAAAATCTATTGATATAAATAATCTTTATTATTGATTCCTTGATCTATCTCAAGCACTATCGGCGTAACGCTGTATTTCAGTAATTCATTATTTAGTTACGTACTGATATGACTACCCAAACAAACCAAGTAAACCAAGCAACCGAAATCAAAAGCACCACCTGCTACATGTGTGCTTGCCGCTGCGGCATCAATGTCCACCTCAAAAACGGTGAGGTGAAATACATTGAGGGCAACCCTGATCACCCGCTCAATAAGGGCGTGATTTGTGCCAAGGGTTCATCCGGCATTATGAAGCAGTACTCGCCTGCCCGCCTGACCACGCCGTTGCGCCGCAAAGCCAACGCGACCCGTGGCGAAGGGCAATTTGAAGCGATTACGTGGGAAGAAGCTTTTGACACCCTCGAAACCCGCCTGCGCCACATCCGCGCCACTGACCCGAAAAAATTCGGGCTGTTCACCGGACGTGACCAGATGCAAGCCCTCACCGGCTTGTTCGCCAAGCAATTCGGCACGCCGAACTACGCGGCACACGGTGGTTTCTGCTCCGTCAATATGGCGGCAGGCATGATCTACACCATCGGCGGTTCGTTCTGGGAATTCGGCGGCCCCGACCTGCACCACGCGAAATTGTTCGTGATGATCGGCACGGCGGAAGATCACCATTCCAACCCGCTGAAAATCGAGCTGGCAGAGTTTAAACGCAACGGCGGACGCATGATTGCGATCAACCCCGTGCGCACAGGCTATGCAGCGGTGGCAGATGAGTGGATTCCGATCCGCCCCGGCACAGACGGCGCGTTGCTGTTAGCGATTACCCGCGAAATTATCGAGCAAGGTTTGTATGACCGCGACTTCGTGGTGAATTACACCAATGGCCCCGAACTGGTCAACCTTGACCCGAACAACCGCGAATACGGCATGTTCCTGCGCTTTGAAGTACCGCCCGAAGAAGGCTGTTTCGACCCGCAAAACAAGCTGTGGTGGGATCGTGACCTGAACAAGCCGATTTCGACGCATACCCCCGGCGCTGACCCGTTTTTGACCGGCGAATTCAAGCTGAAAGACGGTACGCCGGTCAAACCCGCGTTCCAATTGCTGCGCGAACGGGTCGAATCGTACACGGCGGAATGGGCGGAAGACATTACTGGCATTCCAGCGGCAACCATCAAGCGCTTGGCGCATGAGATGGGGATTACGGCGCGTGACCAGAAAATCGAATTGCCGATTGCGTGGACAGACGTGTGGGGCAATGAGCACGATCACGTGACCGGTAATCCGGTGGCGTTCCATGCGATGCGCGGTTTGGCGGCGCATTCCAACGGTTTCCAAAGCATTCGCGCCCTCAGTATTCTGATGGCGTTGCTGGGCACGATTGACCGCCCCGGTGGTTTCCGCCACAAAGCGCCGTATCCGCGCCCGATTCCGCCTTGCCCGAAAACGGGTACGTCGCCGGATGCGGTCAAGCCGAATACCCCGCTGGATGGGATGCCGTTGGGCTGGCCTGCTGACCCGGATGATTTGTTCGTCGATGACAAGGGCGAGCCGGTGCGGATCGACAAAGGTTTCTCGTGGGAATACCCGCTGTCGGTACACGGTTTGATGCACAACGTCATTACCAACGCGTGGCGCGGCGACCCGTACAAACTCGACACCTTGCTGATTTTCATGGCGAATATGGCATGGAACTCGTCGATGAACACCACCTCCGTGCGCGACATGCTCAAGGACAAGGATGAGAACGGCGAGTACAAAATCCCGTTCCTCGTGGTGTGCGATGCGTTCCATTCCGAAATGACAGCGTTTGCGGATTTGATTCTGCCGGATACCACGTACCTAGAGCGTTACGATGTGATGTCGATGTTGGATCGTCCGATTTCCGAATACGACGGCCCAGTCGATTCCGTGCGGATTCCGATTTTGCCACCAACAGGGCAGTGCAAGCCGTTCCAAGAAGTGTTGATTGAGCTGGGTTCACGCTTGGGCTTCCCCGCGTTCACCGATGCGAAGGGCAAGCGTAAGTTCAAAGATTACCCTGATTTCATTGTCAATTTTGAAACTGCACCGGGGTCTGGCATTGGCTTTTTGAGCGGCTGGCGTGGGCAGAATGGTCAAAAAACCATGCGTGGCGAACCGAACCCTAATCAGTGGGAACAGTACGCCAAGAACAATTGTATGCACCATACCGTGATGCCGAAGTCGTACCAGTACATGCGGAACTGGAACGCGGGCTATCTGCAATGGGCGAAAGAGAACGGTATGGTGCGCCACGCTGAACCGATCAATATTCACCTGTATTCCGAGGTGCTGCACAAATTCCGCCGCGCCGCGCAAGGCATTTCGCACGGCAAGCAGCCGCCGGAACGGTTGCGTAAACGGGTGGAACGTTTCTTCGATGCGCTGCCGTTTTACCATGAGCCGCTCGAAAACGAGATGATCAATAAGCAGGATTTCCCGCTGAGTGCGTTGACGCAGCGCCCGATGGCGATGTATCACTCGTGGGATTCGCAGAATGCGTGGTTGCGCCAGATTCACGCGCACAACTATTTGCACATGCACCCCAGCGTCGGCGAAAAGTACGGCTTTGAAGACGGGGATTGGATTTGGGTGGAATCCACCCACGGGCGGGTGCGTTGCGAAGCGCGTTACTCGCAATCGGTCGAGCCGAACACGGTGTGGACGTGGAACGCAATTGGTAAAGCCTCCGGCGCGTGGGGTCTGGAAAAAGATGCCAACGAATGCACCCGTGGTTTCTTGCTGAATCACATTATCGGCGAAGAGCTGCCGAATCAGGCGGAAGGCGAACATCTCTCCAACTCTGACCCGATCACCGGGCAGGCGGCGTGGTTCGATGTGCGCGTCAAAGTCTACAAAGCGGATAAGAAAGACCAAGGTTCGACTTTCCCGCAATTCCCGACTCAGCCGCGTTACCCCGGCATGGCGAAGCCTGTGGGCAAGTGGCTGACCTTCGTGGGTGGTTCTGGCAAATTCAAGAACATGTTCAAAGGGGGTAAGTAAGATGACCCAGTTGGCTTTGGTCATTGACCTGAATGTGTGCGTCGGCTGTAGCGCCTGCGTCACATCGTGTAAAGAATGGAACACCTCCAGCGAAGGCGGCGGTGGCATGGTGGACAAAAACCCGTATGGCAAAGACCCGACGGGAACGTTCTTCAACCGCGTGCAAACCTTTGAAGTGGGCGAATACCCCAACGTCGAAACGGTGCATTTCCCGAAAAGCTGTTTGCATTGCGAAGACCCGCCGTGCGTGCCGGTTTGCCCCACGGGTGCAAGCTACAAGCGCAAGGAAGACGGCATTGTGCTGGTCGATTACGACAAGTGCATTGGCTGTAAGTATTGCTCGTGGGCGTGCCCTTACGGTGCGCGGGAAATCGACGAAAAGCAGAAGGTGATGAAGAAGTGCACCTTGTGCGTCGACCGTATTTACGACACCACCTTGCCGGAAGCCCGCCGTAAACCGGCGTGTGTGTTGGCTTGCCCAACCAGTGCGCGGCTGTTTGGTGACGTGCATGACCCGATGTCGGAAGTGTCGGTGGCAATTAATGAACGTGGCGGTTATCAGTTAATGCCAGAATGGGGAACACGACCTGCGAACCATTACCTGCCTAGGCAAAAAATCAAGTCGCATGTCACTGAGGAATCGTTGAACCGTATTGATAACCCGTTGAAGAAAGAAGAACAGCGTGCGCCGGTCAGCTCTGACTTGCCATCGTTGGACGACTTCCTGTTCTAAGGAGATTGGATTTATGCATCCTGCTTTTTCGGTCATTTTTTTGACCACATTGATTGGTGCGGGTCAGGGCTTGTTTCTGGCGCTGTATACGGGTCAGGTTTACAACACGTTTGGGGTGGTGGGTGATGCCATGTCGCCGCAAGCGTTGTACATTGCTGGCACGGTCATCGTGACGGTGTTGATGGCGTTGGGTTTGTTTGCCTCGTTTTTCCATTTGGGAAGACCAGAGCGGGCGTGGCGAGCGGCGACCATGTGGCGGACTTCCTGGTTGGCGCGTGAAGTGATTGTGTTGCCAGCGTTTGCGGGGACGGCGTTCATCTGGGGCGCGTTGCACTATTTGGGAATTGATCCGGTTATCTTTACCGCAGGGACGGTGGAGGTCAAACTGACCTTGTTGGTGGGTTTGGTCGCGGGTGTGTTAGCGTTCTTGCTGTATATTTGCACGGGGATGATTTACGCGGCGATTAAGTTCATTCAGGAATGGGCAACGCCGTTGACGATTGTGAACTACACGCTGTTGGGTTTGGCTTCGGGGTTTTCGTTGGCTGCCGCGCTGAGTGCGTATTACTGTAGCACGCTGGTGGATGCGTATGCCTTGTGGGCGTTGGTGTTTACCTTGCTGGGGTTTGTGAGCCGTATGTTTGCGTTGCGCCGTAATGGGCGAATTAAGCGTAAGAGCGCGGCTTGCACCGCCATTGGGGTACGTCACCCGAAGATTACCCAGATTTCACAAGGGGCAATGGGCGGCTCGTTCAATACCCGTGAGTTTTTCCATCATAAAAGCCTGCAATTCATGCAAGGGATCAAGGTGTTTTTCTTGATCATGGCATTTATTGTGCCGGTGACGCTGGTGGTGATTGGTTGGTCGAATCAGTTTGCGGTGGTGTTGCTGGCGGCGGCGTTGATTCAGTACGTGGGCTTGCTGGCAGAACGCTGGTTCTTCTTCGCACAGGCAAACCATCCGCAGAATCTTTACTATCAGGCGACGTAAGTGGCTTGGTGGTGAGTGATGGTGAAAACGCCCGCTGATGCGGGCGTTTTTGTATGCGCATAGTTGCCGTTAGTCATTTCTTTAAGACCGCTCACAACTTTTATGTTGGCGACTTCAGGCAGGATTTTACTGTGATTGGCACACTAAAAGTCACGATTTTTCAGTACTCAACAGTCGTGACATTCCCCCAAAACCAAGCATGATGTTAGGCAGCAGCCTTACTGAACTGCTGTTTTAACCCCTTGATTATAGTTATTTTCCCGCTGTTAGCGGTTCATGTTTGCCCTTCATCCTCCTCATCGCCGTTGACAGCCGCGTTAATTCGCCACCAGAAGGCTTTGGGGGGAGAGCGCAGTAATTGCCGTGCCAGTAGTGGTGCCAAAATCTGTCGCACGGTGTTCTCGGAAGGCAATTCACGGGAACGGGTGCGCAAATACAAGACCTGCTGCTTCCACAGCCCCTCATGGTACTTGAGGGAAAACAGTTGCAGCAAACCGGTGGCGATGCAGGCACACAACACAAAGGTTTCCATTGCCTGCCAGCAGGCCACCACCGTGGGGAGGTGCTGTGCTTGGGGGGCTTTGAGATGCCGATTGGCGGTAGGTCGCCGGGAATGGCGCGGCAGGTAACGGCTCCAGAAGTGGAAGCGGAATGCGCCCATGGTATTTTTCAGGGCATCAAACAAGGTTTCAATCCGGGTGCGTCGTAAGCGACCATTTCAGCACGTCTAGCCCTCGCGATTTCCACGTCCTAAACTGGTTTCCAACCTGAACAACCGAAGGAAACCTCAATGAAACGCCCTCACCGCCGCGCCAGCGAATGGCAAACCCTCATCAGCCAATGGCAAGCCAGCGGCTTATCCGGGGTGTGAACAAAAGTGCGGTGTCCTGTAGACTAAGATGGCATCCCCTAAAACCAGAGAAAAAGGACTTTCCCATGTTGACAGTTAGCTCCCGCGACCAAAAACTTTTAGAAGCCTTGAACCGCAACCCCGCATTAAAAGCTCGGATGGAAGGGCTAATCGAGGTGGTTGAAAATGCCGGTGATGACATTATCAAAGCAGCAGACGCCGAACAGCGGGTGATAGAAGAACTGCGCCAAATGGGAAATGATGCGATCACTGCATGGGCAAACAAACGTGTAGAAAAATGCACAGCCCCAGCCTGTGAAGAAGGCATTGGGAAGTATGTAAAGAGTGGAAAAAAAACTGTCATTGGCACACGACCTACGGAAAAATCCACATAAGCGAACCGGTCTACCGGATTCCCGGCAAGCGTGTCCGCCCCTTTAGCCAGAGTGCCGAGGTTGTTTGCCGAGGCTGTTCGCTCCCGCTGCAACGGGCGGTGACGGACTTTGGGGCGGACTGTTCATTTGCTCAAGTGCCTGATAAATTAGAAGAACATTACGGGATACGGCTGGCATCCAGCAGCATCCGACACATCACCGAAGGTCACGCCAAACGCATCCATGAATCCCAAGTGTTGATAAAAGACTATCCAAGCACGTTGGGAAAAGCCTATGTCATTGCCGAAATGGACGGCAGCATGATCCCCATCGTCGAGATTGACGAAACAGCCCCCGACAAGCGCAAAGGCAAAAAGGAAAGCTGGAAAGAAGCCCGCCTGTGTCTTGCCCACGCCAAAGGCAGTGCTACGCCAACGTTTGGCGCAATATTCGGTGGCACGGTAGAAGATGCTGGAAAAATCTTATTCGACACCGCCTGCCGTGCTGGATTTGGAAAAAGCACGTTCCTCCATGCGGTGGGTGATGGGGCAAGCTGGATCAACCGTCAAGTGGATGAACAATTTGGCACACAAGGACATTACCTGATTGATTTTTATCATGTTTGTGAATACCTATCAGCAGCATCCGCAAGCTGTTCATGCCTCAAGGACAAGGATAAATGGTTTGCCAAACAGAAAAAAGCCCTACAGGATGGTCAAGCTCAAGCGGTCATCGACACACTGAAACCTTTCCTCGAAGCAGAAACGGTAGAAGACAGTAACGCCCCAGTACGAGCTTGTCACCGTTACCTGAGCAACCGCATTGAGCAACTGGATTACCCGACAGCAAAATCCCTCGGATTGCCCGTGGGGTCGGGCGAAATAGAAAGTGCACACCGTTACATCATCCAGCAACGCTTAAAAAAATCGGGGGCATGGTGGAAAAGTGATAATGCGGCGGATATGTTGGCGTTGAGGGTCATGCGGGGAAACCAGCAATGGAAGCATTATTGGCGAAACACCGCTGAGGCGGCATGAGGTTTACCGCACTTTTGTTCACACCCGTAGTCGCCATGACCGGCGATGGCGTTAACGATGCCCCTGCACTCAAGGCCACCAATATTGGCATTGCCATGGGCGAACGTGGCACGGATGTCGCCCGCGAAGCCGCCGCGTTGGTGTTACTGGATGACAGTTTTGCCAGCATCGTCGCGGCGATTCGGCAGGGGCGGCGCATTTACGACAATATCACCAAGGCTACCGCGTTCACCTTCGCAGTACACATGCCGATTATTGTATTGGCACTGATTCGTAAGCGACCATTTCAGCACGTCTAGCCCTCGCGATTTCCACGTCCTAAACTGGTTTCCAACCTGAACAACCGAAGGAAACCTCAATGAAACGCCCTCACCGCCGCGCCAGCGAATGGCAAACCCTCATTAGCCAATGGCAAGCCAGCGGCTTATCCGCCCCGGCATTTTGTGAACAGCACAGTATCGGTTACGCCAGTTTTTGCCAATGGCGGCAGCGTCTACGCTCCGCAGATGGCGTGGAGGAACCAGCCGTTCCCGCCAATACCTTCATCGACTTGGGAGCATTATCGGCGGGTCATGCCGCGCTGGGGCAAGGCTGGCACATTGTGCTGAGTTTGGGGAATGGTGTTGAACTACGCCTGAGCCAACGCTGATGTTTGCCCCCGCAGCCACCGCCCGCATCTGGCTATGCACCCAAGCCACCGACATGCGCAAAAGCTTTACGGGGCTGACCGCTTTGGTGAAAAACCAGTTAGGGCAAAATCCCCTGAGTGGGCATTATTTCGTGTTTGTGAACCTACGTAAAACCCAGATGAAGATCCTCTATTTTGAACCCAGCGGCTATTGCTTATGGAGCCAACGCCTGGAGCAGGGCCAATACCGGGTGCAGCCGACAACCAGCGGGCAGCGCGAACTGACCCGGACGGATTTGCAGTTGATTTTGGCGGGCATTGAGGTGCAAAAATCCAGACAATTCAAGCGTTACCAGTATCCTGTGCAGCCACATTCTGGTACAATAAGCCCATGATTTTAAAGCCATCCACCCCGTCTGACACCAGCGTTCCCATGCCGCCGATTGTGGCGGAAATGCTGGCGTTGCGTGAGGAAAATGCTGCCCTGAAACAGGATATAGCTGAATTGAAACGCCAATTGGCGTGGTTCAGGCAACATGTCTTTGGCAGCAAATCGGAAAAGCGTCCGGTTGAGATACCGGTGGCGCAGTTGCCGTTGTTTGCCCCCGCCGCCGCCCCGGTTGCCGCACCCGAGGGTGAAAGCATTACCGTCACCTACCAACGCGGTAAAGCCCCCAAGCTGCGCCCGGATGACTGCGTGAATGACAGCGGGTTACGCTTTACCGCCGATGTCCCGGTCAAGGTGATTCACCTCACCCCGCCGGAACTTCAGGGGGAAGAGGCTGACCAGTATGAGGTGATCGGCACCCAGGTGACCCATCGGGTGGCGCAACGCCCTGCCAGCTACCTCATCCTGCAATACGAGCGCCCGGTCATCAAACGTAAGGGCAGTGCTTCGGCTTCGCTCAGCAACCCACCACTTCCCAGCCCTGCACCCGCCAACGTGCTGGAACGTAGTGTCACCGATGTCAGCTTTTTGGTGGGGATGTTGGTGGACAAGTTCCAGTACCACCTGCCGTTGTACCGCCAGCACCAACGCCTGACCCAAGCGGGGATCACCCTCAGCCGCACGACGCTGACCAATGCGGTGAAACGTGCCATCGACCTGCTCAAACCCATTGCCGAAGCGCAACTCGCCAGTGTACTGCAAAGCAAGCTGCTGGCGATGGACGAAACCCCCATCAAAGCCAGCCCCGCAGGCAACGGCAAGATGAAGCAAGGCTACTTCTGGCCGCTGTACGGGGATCAGGACGAAATCGTCTTCACCTTCTCCGCCAGCCGTGGGCGGCAACACATTGAAAAGACTCTTCGCCAACAGTTCAGCGGCACACTGCTCAGCGACGGTTACCGTGCTTATGCCAGTTACGTCAACGCCAATGACAAGATTACCCATGCCCAATGCTGGGTACACAGCCGTCGCACCTTCATTGCCGCCGAAACCGCTGAACCACAAGCAGTACGCCAAGCCCTTGACACTATCGCGGCACTCTATCAGCACGAAGCCCAGATTAACGAGAAAAAACTCGACGGGGAAGCCAAACGTACCTACCGCCTCACCCACAGCAAGCCGTTGGTCGACCAGTTCTTTGAATGGTGCCAAACCCAATTACAACGTACCGATTTAATCCCCTCCAACCCGCTGACCAAAGCCCTTGGTTATGTCATCCGCCGCGAACACGAACTGCGCGTGTTTCTGGAAGATCCCGACGTGCCAATGGATACCAACCACATCGAACGCGCCCTGCGGCCCATCCCCATGGGCAGGAAAAACTGGTTGTTCTGCTGGACAGAACTCGGCGCGGAACACGTGGGCATCATCCAAAGCCTGATCACCACCTGCCGCCTGCATGACATTAACCCGTATGTCTATCTGATGGATGTTCTGTTGCGCGTTAGTGAGCATCCCGCTTCTCAGGTGCAAGACCTTACGCCAAGATGTTGGAAACAACGGTTTGCGGATAAGCCATTGCGCTCGGATTTGTTTGCGGATATCAACGACGGGCTAGAATGACCGTTTACTCTGGAAAAGCTAGGCGTAGCTTGGATTTGCGTTCATCCAGTGTCACCAGTGCGCCTTGGTGTCCCTTGCCGATCATGGTGTCGGCTTCCCAGTCACCGAGCCGTTCACGCTGGTTGGCTACCGCTGGGCGTTCGTCAATGTCCACCCGGTTGGGGATGCCTTTGACGCTGCCCGTTTGACTGCCGTAACGCTGGCGGTATTTCTTCGTATGGCGGCGCAGGTTCAGGTACAGCTTGCCGCCCGCACGCTTGTCCCTGAGTACATGCTGGTAGATGGCTTCATGGCAAATAGTCGTTTTGCCTTCCGCTTTCAGTCGACCGCTGATCTGCTCAGGACTCCATTGCTGTTCCAGCAGCGTATCAATGCTGACCGCCAGTTCCGGGGTCAACTTGACCGCTTTGGGCTTGTCCGCATGGCGTTGTTGCGCTTTGGCGTGCGCTTGCTTGTGCCGATAGCCGCGTTGCCCTCGGTTGCGGGTCAGTTCACGACTGATCGTCGATTGACTGCGCCCCAAGGTTAACGCGATTGTTGCCGTCGATTCCTTCATCTTGTGCCGGGTTTCGATATAATGCCTCTCCTCAGAGGTAAGGTGTGTGTAAGCCATGAAGCTCTCCTGTCAGTGGTTTTTCGGGATGCTTTTTACCACATTTTGCCTCTGACCTGATGAGGAAAACCGCATCCCGCCTCGATTAACGGGCTATGCACTTATGATACGAATTCGCCTATCAATAAAAATAATTTTTTAAAAAAATAATTTTTTGTAATTTGATTTATTCTCATATTTAAAAGTAACATTAATTCCAGCTAGTCTGATTTTAATTGACCAGCAAACGCGTAAGTTAGCCATAAATAAGGAGTGTTATAATTATGTTTAAGTTAGCAACTATTTCCATGATTTTCATGTTTAGTGCATTGCCAGTAAATGCTGAGGATGCTCTACCAGATGTTCTTTCTGCCGTGTCATCTGATTCAGTGCAAGTACTGTCTCAGGCTGAAGCTTCGAATGTACGAGGTGAATGGCGAGTTTGCAGAGATGGTACTAACAAATGCAAAGCATGGCGCGTCAACAAAAATTTTCAACCAACCACATTAAACGGTTGGTCTGATCAAGTTATTCTTAGTCCATGTGCTGACTTTAGTTCACGAGCGGCCTGTTCGTCAGGTGGTTTTTATGTTGCCCGATAGAAATCTTTTCTGATTGAGAAACAAGCATGAACGATCTATTTGATTTTTGATCATCATGCCTGTTCATAGATGACTTTAGAAGCTGTCTGGCAAAAGCTTAAACGCATTTCGCAAGTGTTATTTTCAGCATGGCAATCCGCACCATGTTCTCCGCTGTTCCTGTGAGGATTTCAAAATCTTTGGTCAGTCGTCTGAAGTTGCCCAACCAGACAAATGTCCTCTCCACGATCCAGCGCTTGGGTAGGACAGCCCAGCCCAGCCATCCTTGATTTTTCTGGAGATGTGCAGCACCAGTCCTAGGGTCTCATCCACAAACGTGACCGCCGTGCCGCCATAACCGGCATCACCTGAAAAGGCTTTGATAGAGGGGTACTTTTCGAGACCCCTCGCCAGAACCGGGTCTGCCGCTTTGGTATCACTGCGGTTGGCGGCATGGACGCTCACATGAAGCAGGTTGCCTAGGGTGTCCACCAGAATATGCGTAAACGGTCATTCTAGCCCGTCGTTGACATCCGCAAACAAATCCGAGCGCAATGGCTTATCCGCAAACTGTTGTTTCCAACATCTTGGCGTAAGATCTTGTACCTGAGAAGCGGGATGCTCACTAACGCGCAACAGAACATCCATCAGATAGACATACGGGTTAGGAACTGTCCCGAAATAACTTCCCTCTTTTCTGCTGACAGCGAAAGGGGGAAGATAGCCCCTTGTAATGCCAAGTAATGCCAATCAACACCGAGGATGAGCCAATGGATGTTTACCCATCAGCCATAGAAAAACAAATGCAGCGGTTCTACCAATCGCTCAATGAGCGTGACCGCCGCCGCTACGCCGCCGTGGAAGCCGTCCGGCTTGGGCATGGGGGGCAGGACTACATTTCCCGGTTATTGGACTGTGACCCCAAAACCATCCACCACGGGTTGACGGAGTTGGAATCGGAAGATGGCTTGCCCACCGTAAGGCAGCGAAAAAAAGGGGCGGGCGCAAACGGCTGAACGCTACGCACCTGCAATTGGATGACCATTTTCGCCAAGTTTTAAAGGATCATACGGCAGGCGACCCCATGCGGGAGGCGGTGAAATGGACGAACCTGTCACGTCGGCAGATTGCCCGGCGGGTGCAGGCATTGGGGACATCGGCTGGGAAAAACGTGGTGTCGCGCCTATTACGGGAGCACGGCTACCGCCGCCGCAAGCCCCAGAAGAAACGCACCATGGGGCAACACGCTGACCGTAATGCCCAGTTTGAAAAGATTGCCCAACTCAAACAAACCTACCTGCAAGCAGGCAAACCCGTGATCAGCATTGACACCAAAAAGAAGGAACTGCTGGGCAACTTTTACCGTGAAGGGGTAACGGATGCCGTCGAACCCACGGAGGTCAATGACCATGACTTCCCCAGCTATGGCAATGGTCAGGTGATCCCCCACGGCATCTACGACCTTGCCCGCAACGAAGCGGCACTGCACCTGAACACCAGCCACGACACCACCGAGTTTGCCTGCGAAAGCCTTGGCTTATGGTGGCGTGAGCAAGGGAAACCCAACTACCCCGAAGCTGACGAGCTGTTGGTCTTATGTGACGGTGGTGGCAGCAACAGTTCCTCTGCGTACCTGTTCAAGCAAGACTTGCAGGCATTGGCGGACAGCCTGAACCTGACAATACGCATCGCCCACTACCCGCCCTATTGCTCCAAATACAACCCGATTGAACACCGACTGTTCCCCCATGTGACCCGTGCCTGCCGGGGTGTGCCGTTGGAAACGGTCGAAACCGCCAAACACTACATGGCAAAAACGGAAACCACCACTGGCTTGAAGGTCGCTGTCCGCATCATCAGTAAAGTTTTTGAAACCGGGCGCAAGTATACCCAAGCGTTCAAGGATAACATGACCATCCAGTTCGATGACTTCCTGCCAAAATGGAACTACTCCGCTACCCCTCAGTCCCCCTGATTTCGGGAAGTTATTTCGGGACAGTTCCTTAGGCGAGAGCGCGGTAACGTTCCATCAGGGTCTTGGTGACTTGTGACACCATCGGCTGCGCTTCCGGGTCAATTAATTCATGGATAAAATCCAGCTCATCTAACACCCGGTCAATCTTGTCACGGGTGTCGTAGCTATCCAGTTCCCCTGCAATTTTTTGTAAGTGCTTGTAAGGGTTGTCGGCAATATTAGCAATGCCTTTCATACTGTCTTGTATAATACCGTCTTGCATAGCTCACTCCTCTTGTGATGGAAATTTAAGGTATTTAATTAAACCAATATAGCCGCTTACACAAGAACTGTCGCGGGCATTGGGGATATTTGGTGTTGTAACACCGCTGCCGCATCGCGTGCACCCGTAGGCACAACGAATGGCTTATGCCAAGTTGTTTCGAGTAATGCGGTGATGTGCTTGCCGAAATCACCGGCTTGAATGGTGCGCCAATCGGTGAAGCTGACTTCGCCGTGTTGCGTGTGCCAGTGGGGTAAATTGGGTTCTTCTGGCCAGCCCTGACGGGTAATGCACAAGGTTGGCACTTGATTCACTACCGCTTCTGTTTGCGTGCCGTAGCCGGTTTTGGTCATGACAACATCACAAGACGCGAGTAAATCCACATAATCCAAGCCAAACAGCGAGGCCGGAATAAAATCAGCGCGTGCTTGTGTTAGTGCAGTATCTGGAAAAATCCAGCACACATCGGGTAACTGCGGCCAATGTGCTAAGGGGTATTCCATGCCCAAACCACCCAGTGCGACCAACACGAAACGGGTGTGAGCGGGCATCCCGGAAGCTTCCCTTAACCACTCAGGCTTACGCTGACCGATAGCAGCAATCGGTGCAATGGGGTGCGTATGC
Source organism: Candidatus Thiothrix putei (assembly GCA_029972225.1). Taxonomy (NCBI): domain Bacteria; kingdom Pseudomonadati; phylum Pseudomonadota; class Gammaproteobacteria; order Thiotrichales; family Thiotrichaceae; genus Thiothrix; species Candidatus Thiothrix putei. Next base: position 4,086,725 of record CP124756.1, on the reverse strand, counting down.
AGCATGGTGTGCATATCCATCGAAGGGGTGGGTTGCAAAAAGATCTCAGCTTGCGCATACGCATGGAGGATTTGGTCGCGAATCTTGTCCGCGCCCGGTAATGTGCTGCAATAGCTGTGGAATACGTCTGCCCAGTTGAGGGAGCACAGCGCAATAGCGGGGGTTCCTAGCTCCCCAGCCGCATCCAGGCTCAAGTAGGGAACATTGGCAAACAGCAAGTCAGGTTGCAGTCTTTCTAATTCAATGACGGCTTGGGTTTTGCGGGTGGAATAGGTGGCGTGAAAATCCGTATACCAGCGCATACTGGCGGCGGTATCTACCCGCAGCGCATCGTGCATTAACATGCCTGCATCTTGTTGGTAAGGAATCAAGGTGAAGGGATGGCGAATCCGTTCGCGTAGCACGGTTTCGGCAGCACTGGAGCGGAGAGTGAGGCGAATGTTGCTGCCATCGAGTGCATTCAATACAGCAGCCGTTTGTGCTACATGACCGAAGCCGTGCGCAGTGATGTCGACGACAATGTGTTTCATGATGTGCCCTACCTTTGTTGATAATCTTCATCGAATAAACAGAACATAACATTAGAAACAATCCACTAGGAAATGCATCAGCATCTGCTTATACTGCGCCCATTCCAATCAGTTTTATAGATTGTTAAAGATTAGTTAAATTGTTTTTTCTCAAAAGGAGACTACCCATGTTTGAAAATAAAGAAGGTCAGCGCGTCCCTAACGTGACATTCCGTACCCGTCAAAACCACGAGTGGGTGGATGTTACCACTGACGACGTATTCAAGGGCAAAACCGTCATCGTATTCTCACTGCCGGGCGCATTTACCCCGACTTGCTCTTCTACCCACGTGCCACGTTACAACCAGTTGGCAGATACCTTCAAAAAGCTGGGCGTAGATGAAATCGTGTGCATGTCGGTCAACGACACGTTCGTCATGAACGAGTGGAAAGTTGACCAGAAAGCCGACAAGATTACCTTTATCCCCGATGGCAACGGTGACTTCACGGATGGCATGGGTTTGCTGGTTGACAAAAACGACCTCGGTTTCGGCAAGCGTTCATGGCGTTATTCCATGCTGGTGAAAGACGGCGTGGTGGAAAAAATGTTCATTGAGCCAAACAAACCGGGTGACCCGTTTGAAGTTTCCGATGCGGATACCATGCTGGCTTACATCGCACCGAATGCAAAAGCACCACTGGATGTTACCGTATTCACCCGTCAAGGTTGCCCATTCTGTGCGAAAGCCAAAGGCATGTTGCACGATGCGGAAATTGACTTTGACGAACTGGAATTGAACCGCGATTATACCAACCGCAGCCTGCGTGCTATCGCTGGTGTGGATATGGTTCCGCAAGTGTTCATTAACGGTGAACTGATTGGCGGTTCTGACAAATTGGAAGCTTGGTTGCAAGCACGCTAAGAAGGAGTAGGGCATGAGCCAACATTACGATTTAATCGCCATCGGCGCAGGCAGCGGTGGTTTGTCAGTGGTCGAAAAGGCTGCGAAACATGGCGCGAAGTGCGCAGTCGTGGAAGTCAATGATGACCTCGGCGGTACGTGCGTCAACCGTGGCTGCGTTCCCAAAAAAGTGATGTGGTTTGCTGCAAATCTGGCTCATGCCCAACACGACGCGCAAGATTACGGTTTTGCGACAACGCCCGGTAAATTGGATTGGGCAACCTTGGTCAACAAGCGCGACAACATGATCGGTGGCATTACCGATTGGTACATGGATAGCTTTTTGGCGGAAGCGGGCATTGACCTGATTCAAGGCCAGGCGCGTTTCGTCGATGCCAAGACGCTGGAAGTCGATGGTGAAAACTACACCGCTGATCACATTGTAATTTCCACGGGTGGTCGCCCGATTGTGCCAACGGATATTCCCGGTGCAGAACACGGCATCACCTCTGACGGCTTTTTTGAACTGGACGAACAGCCTGCGAAAGTCGCGGTTGTCGGCGGCGGTTACATTGCGCTGGAATTGGCAGGTGTGTTGAATGCACTTGGCTCAGAAACGCACATGTTGCACCAAGGTTTCCCCGTGTTGATCGGTTTCGATAGCCTGATGCAGAAAACCCTGCGCACGCAAATGGAACATGATGGCATTGTGTTCAACGACACGGCGAAAATTGCCAGTGTGGAAAAACAAGCCGACGGTAAACTTACCGTGAATTACACCGACGGCAGTGTGCTGGCTGATTTGGATCAGTTGTTGTGGGCGATTGGGCGTAAGACCAATACCGACGACATTGGTTTGGAAAACATCGGTCTGGAGCTTGCGCCCGGTGGTTTCATCGACGTAAACGAGTATCAGGAAACCAGCGTTCCCGGTGTTTACGCGATTGGTGACATTATCAATAAGCGCGGGGTGCAACTGACTCCGGTAGCAATTGCGGCTGGTCGTCGCCTCGGTGATCGTTTATTCGGTGGTATGAAAGACCGCAAGGTCGATTACAGCCTGATTCCGACCGTAATGTTTACCCATCCGCCGATTGGCACGATTGGTTTGTCGGAAGAAGCGGCGCGGGAAAAGTACGGCGATGCGGTGAAGGTGTACAGCACCGAATTTACCCCGATGTATTACTCCTTCGTCAAGCACAAAGCCAAAACCGCGATGAAGCTGGTCGTGGTGGGCGAAGACGAGAAGATCGTTGGTTGCCATGCCATTGGTTTGGGTGTGGATGAAATGATGCAAGGTTTCGCGGTTGCTATCCGTATGGGTGCAACTAAGCAGGACTTTGATGACACCATTGCGATTCACCCTGTTAGTGCCGAAGAAATGGTGACGATGAAATAAGCCAAAAATAATCCATGCAGAGGGAATGAGTCTCGCTAAAATAGGCTCATTCTTTCTTTTGCAAAATGGATTGTTTATGTCATCCTCAATACGGACTGCTATTGCCTTACTGCTATTCACAATCCTTTCGCTGAATGCCACTTCACAGGCGGAAACCCCCGCATGGCACAAAGTGGCCTACCAAGTACCCGCAGAATCTTCCATCGGACAGTTGGCGGATAAGCATTACGATTTGTTCGCGTTTTTTCTAAGCAATGCATTGCATGGCGAAGGTAAAACCACGTTTTTGCAGGTGGCAGAACACGTGCGCAACAAAATTCAGTGGCGTGATGATAACGGTCACAATGATTACTTGGATGCCTTTGTCCGCTCGTATCCGTTTGCGAAAAACGTCGATTTGCAGGGAATGCCGGATAGCATTTTGCTGATTGCATATCTGGAATCGCAGTGGCACGGCAAAAAAGGTAGAAAATCCGCCGATTACGGTTACTGGCAACTGACTCCAGAGGTATTGAAAGAAATTCAGGCTTTGGATTATGTTGGTGACAAGCTCAAAACCACGGGCATCAATAAATTACGCTCGGATGCCACCTTAAGTACCCAAGCAGCACAAGCGCATTTACACCGTTACCATTTCTATTTTGCGAAGGTGGCAGGATTTGCCGAAAGCGATGCGTGGTTGCTGACGTTTACCGCGTATAACTGGGGGGCGGGTAATGTCAAACGCCTGCTGGCAGACATGGAAAGACGTGGGGTGGCGTTGAGTTTTGCCAATTTTTACCACGCTCTCTATGCACAACACCTTGAACAGCCGGGTGATAGATCGCTGAAAGCCGCAGTGGAATACGTGCCAAGTTTGTGGAATATCGCACAACTGATCAAGGCTGAGCACTCACGATGAGCGCCAATCCGATTATTTTTTATCACCTTGCGATTGCCTTGGGCATTGGTTTGCTGATTGGGGTGGAGCGTGGTTGGCAACAGCGTGATGCCAGTGAGGGCAAGCGTGTTGCTGGGGTACGTACTTACGGTTTGCTGGGGTTGTTGGGTGGTTGTACCGCATTGCTAGGGGCGCAATTGGGGGCGGTAGCGATTGGTTTAATCTTTGTTGGCGTTGCACTGGCCTTGGCGCTTACCTACGGCGTTAATTTGCGTGAAAATCACGGTAAAGATGTCAGTATCACCAGTCTGGTGGCGGGTTTGCTGGTGTTTGTGTTTGGGCTACTGGCGGTGGGCGGTAGGGAAGAAGAGGCGGTTGCGGCAGGTGTCGTGACCATGGCACTGTTAGCGTACAAGCCGCAATTGCACCGCTGGGTGCAGGCGCTGGAAGAAAGTGAGTTGCGGGCAGCCACTAAACTGTTGTTAATGTCGGCGGTGATTTTGCCAATTTTGCCGCATCAAGGCTTTGGGCCTTGGCAGGCGTTAAACCCTTATGAGCTGTGGTGGATGGTGGTGTTGATTGCCGCCATTTCCTTCATCGGTTACTTTGCGCTGAAATTGGGGGGGGCACGCAAGGGGGCATTGCTGACGGGTTTACTCGGTGGGTTAGTGTCATCGACGGCTTTAACCTTGAATTTTTCACGGCTGGCAAGGCAAGAGGTTGCATTAGCGCCGGTCTTAGCAACGGGGATTTTGCTGGCTTGTGGCACGATGTTTCCGCGCATGTTGTTAGTGGCGAGCCTGATTAACCCTCTGATATTTGATTTATTGTGGTTGCCGGTTGTGTTGATGGCGGTGCTGACCTATGTGCCTGCCTTGCTGTATTGGTTCACGGGGAAAGGTCAACAGGCTGAACCACGGGTGCATTTGAGTAATCCGTTGGAATTGCGCACGGCTTTTCTGTTTGGGGTATTGTTGGCAGTGATCATGTTGTTGGGCAAGGCACTGCAAGATTGGGTCGGGGCAATGGGCGTGCTGCTATTGGCTGCCGCATCAGGGGTGGCGGATGTGGATGCGATCACCTTGTCATTGTCACGTATGAGTTTAAACGGTTTAACTGCGTCCACTGCTGTGTTTGGGATTGTGTTGGCTGCGGCAGTTAATTCTTTGGTGAAAGCGGGGATGGCTCTCAGTATTGGAGGATGGGGTGTGGGTTTACGGGTAGGTATTCCGCTGTTCTTGGCTGCCGCCACAGGGATGACGGTGGCTTGGTATCAGTGGGCAGTTGCGGTATAGCTTGGGATTAGTACAGCAGGAAGGGTTCACGCTGTTTGAGCCACGCCTGTTCGTCAGGCCAGGTTAATACATCCAAATCCGCTGGGGTGGCTTGCGGGGCATCCACCCATTCGCGTAACAGTGGTGAACCGTTGATCACATCAATCGCGAGTTTGCCGAATTCATATTCGTAGGGGAAATCCCGCCACAGCGGATAATCGGGGTACAACTGGCGAATCGCTTTGAACGCCAAGGCTTGCACGCGCCAAGGGCGGAACGCGGCGTGGTCGTAATGCGGCGCTTCGACGTGGATTTGCACCCCCGCACACAGTTTGCCCGCGTGTTTGTGGAAGGTGGGTTCAAACCAGCATTCACGCAAGCGACAGCCGTGCAGCCAGTGCGGTGCAAGGGTTTGCATGGTGCGAATAATGGCGCGAGTGTCAAGGTCGGGTGCGCCGAACAGTTCCAGCGGGCGGGTCGTACCGCGTCCTTCCGAGAGAGTTGTGCCTTCCAGCATGACGGTTCCGGCGTAGCAACGTGCCATTGATAAGTTCGGGGCATTGGGGCTGGGGTTGATCCATTCACGCTCACCCAGTGGCCAGCCGTAGCCGTTTGCCCGTTCTGGTTGCCAGCCTTCCATGCCGATCACGCGGTATTCGAGATTGAGCTTGAGTTCGCGGATAAACCATAAACCCAGTTCGCCCATCGTTAAGCCGTGACGCATCGGCATTGCGCCTGCGCCGACGAAACTTTCCCAGCCCGTGCGTAAGGTTAAGCCTTCGACGGGGCGACCGGCAGGGTTGGGGCGGTCGAGTACCCATACGCTTTTGCCGTGTTGTTCGGCGGCTTCCAACACATAGCGCAGGGTGGTGATGAAAGTGTAAATACGGCAACCTAAATCCTGCAAATCCACCAGCAAGACGTCAAAGGTATCCATCATCGCGGCGGTAGGGCGGCGTACTTCCCCGTACAGGCTGAAAATCGGAATGCCGTGTTGCGGGTCGATGAAGTCGGGCGATTCCATCATATTGTCTTGCTTGTCGCCTTTAATGCCGTGTTGCGGACCGAACGCGGCGCTGAGGTGAATGTCCGGTAAAGCGGCGAGTGCATCCAGCGAATGGGTCAAGTCGGCGGTGACGGAGGCAGGGTGCGCGAGTAGAGCAACCCGTTTGCCGTGCAAGGGCGCACGCAGGCTGGCATCGTTTAGAAAGCGGTCAAGGCCAAATTGCATGTACAAATCCGTCATTATGGTGGAAGTCCGGGCGTGTGGCGGGATGCTGCAATGCCCAGTAGGATTTTTCGCCGCTGGTGGTTTCCAGCACCGCCGTTATCCCCAGTTGCCACGGCTGTTGGGTGCTATTGTCGGGTAAATCAGCGCTGGCAAGCAAGGTTTCCAACACGAATTCATTGCCGTGTACTGCGGTACTGATCACGGGCGGCTGTTGTGCTTGCCATGCCAGCCGTTCCCGATAAGCACTGAATGCATACGCTGCCCATTGGCTCGAAGGCGAAAAGTTGAACTCATGATAACGGTTTTCACCCAACACGCGAATGAATGTTTCAAAGCAGGTGTGTTCCCACAAGCCATCGGTGGCGGTCGGGGCTTGCGGGCGGGGAATGTTGAGGGCTGCGAGTGTGCCGTTGAGTATGTAACGCAGGTGTAAACCGCTTGCGCTGGGTGTTACTTGCACCTGCAAGGCATCGACCGCAGGGCAGGGGGTGCTGGGGTGGCAATGCAGGCTTAGCACGGTGGGTAACTCAGGCGAATTCAAGCACGCCGCCTTTGTCCTGATGCATTTTCAGGAAACGCGCGGTGATCATGTCCATCGTCGCAATGTGTTGTTGCAACCAAGCGGGCAATTCGGTTTCGAGGTAATGGCGCAAGGCGGGCAGGTCGCGGCTGACTTTCCAGTGATCGAACGCGCTGCTCATGGCGCTGAGGGCGAGGTCGTGTTCGTCCTTGTGTACCGGGTAAGGGCGGAATTCGATGATCAGCATATTGCGGTTTTCTTGCTCGAAATGCGCGGTGGTGTGCTGGAGCAGCGCGTCGAGGTGTGCGTCGATGCTGGCAATATCCGGCGTTGCTTGTGCCAGTAAGGGGTAAAGGGCGTTGAGCATGACCCGCTCTTCTTCGTGGAGTTGGGTCATGGCGGGGATTTCCTGTGGCATGAAAGCGTTTTCAGCAATGTGCATGGTGAGATTTTTCCTGATAAAGCGATGGGCGCAAAGTGTGGTGTAGGGGGGCGGGAATTTCAATTATCCTTGTTGGTGGGCTTGGTTTTCAGCAATGTACATTACTGGTTGCGAACCGTGTCCGGTGTAAACGTCAACTTCAGCCATATTGTTGTGCCTTCAAATCGTCAGGCGTGGGCAAACCGACATCTTTGGTGGTGAGGGTTTTGCCTAGCACCATTAATACCCGCTCGACTTTGCGGATGCCAAGGTCGTTGAAATCGTTGCGTTCGAGTGCGCCGATGGTGGTGCGGTCGAGATGGCACAGGTCGGCAAGTTGTTGCTGGCTCCAGCCGCGTGCTTTGCGGGCGGAGCGGATGGTTTCACCGATGGCTGCTAACATGATGGTTATACTCATCAAAATAGGGATTCTTGGGATTGTTGATGAATATGTACATCTTTTCAAGGGTGTTACGCCCATGTATAGCCGTCGGGTGATGACGGCACGTACCACGCAAATTGCAGCGGTGATGGTACGTTGTGGCGATGCTGACGCGATGATTTGCGGGGTGGAAGGTAACTTCATTTCGCACCTGCATTACGTGCGCGACATGATCGGGGCGCGTCCCGGTTTGACGGATGTGGCGGCTGTCACCATGCTGATTCTGAAGCAGGGGACGTATTTCCTCACCGATACGCACGTCAGCGAAGATCCAACGGCGGAACAGCTTGCGGATATACCTTACAGCGTCAAGACCTGAACATTTTTAAAGGTTTGAAAATTTGTTGTCATCAACTGGGTCAGTTCTTTCTTGTGATCGGTATCCAGCTTGTCGAGACAGTTGGTGATGGCCGCCTTGAAAGCGGGAAACTTATCATAGTATTTCGAGTACAAGCATTTTTTCTTGACGAACTTCCACAACCGTTCAATCAGATTGAGGTTGGGTGAATAGGTCGGTAAAAATAATAGTTCAATATTGAGCCTTTTCGCACAGGCAAACACGGCTTCACAGCGTTGATACTTGGCATTATCCAAGACCAAAGTGATCGGTATTTTGAGTGCTAACGCTGCAATTTTTTCCAATAATTCACACACGCTGTTAGCGTTGATATAGGAGTCGTTAGTGATCGTGATGAGTTGTAGCGTTATCGCATTGAGTGCGCCCAATACGTTGTAGCGTTGTCGACCACAGGGGGCTTTGATGAATACGCGGGAAAATGACCACAAAAACCCCAGAAACGGTGCTAACACGAAGTGGGCGGCATCGACAAAAAAAGGGCGCGTTTGCCCTCCTTAGCCTCCTGAATGCGCGGTTTTAGTTCATTTTCCAGGAACTTTTCTTGTGCTTCCACATCAGCTTTGGCGGGTATCATCCCCACTTTATGGATGTCCATCCCTATTTTCTTCATAAAGACACGTACCCTGTCCTCACTGCGTTTGATGCCTGTCAGCTCCTCAATCTTAGCGGCTGCCGCCTTGCTGGTTGCGGGGGGATATTCACGAAAATAGGCTTCAATCTTGTCTTTATATGCCATCAAATCACTCTGTGGTTTATTGAATCGTATTTCTTTAAGAGCTTCTAAACCGTTAGGTTGTAGGTAGGCGTTTAGGTAGGCAAGCAGCGTGGCTTCTGTAATCCTTTCCAATCGTTTGATTTCCTTATGCGTCAACTGTTGGGATTTCAGGTACAGCACGGACATTTTCTTACGGACTCTGGGATGAGGATGGCGCTCCTTCCAGTAGAACAGCTCCGCTATCTCATCCTCAGTGAAAGTGATTTTTAATGTCATACATTACTCATGGCTGCTTTTGTTACCAGTCATCTAACCATATTTCCTTGATCAAAAAAACTATTTTATGGCACGGACTGGTATAACACAGCGTTGGCAGCGGAACTGGTGGCAGGTTTTGGGTTTGAACCGAAAGCCGCGTTGCTGTCGCATTCCAACTTTGGCAGCCGCATGAATGTGCATTCCGCCAAAATGCGCCGCACGCTGGAAATCTTGCGTGAGAAGCATCCTGATTTGCGGGTGGAAGGTGAAATGCACGCAGATGCAGCCCTGTCACAAGAAATCCGTGACCGTTTGTTTAAGGGGGCGGCGTTTGAGGGTGAAGCCAATTTGCTGGTGTGCCCTGATCTGAATTCGGCGAATATCGCTTACAACATGACCAAGATGTTGGCAGATGGCTTGCCAGTGGGGCCAATGTTGGTGGGGACGAATTACCCTGTGCATATCCTGACTGAAAGTACCACCGTGCGCGGCATTGTGAACATGGCGGCGTTTGCCAGCGTGGAAGCGATGAACCGCAAAGTATAAGGTTTGACAACGCCACCGTAGAGACGCAAGCTTTTGCGTCTCTACCCCCCAACAAGGAATGGTCATGAAAACTCTCAGCCTATTGGTGTTCTGCCTTGCTACCCTAGGTGCTTGCACCCCACCGACTGACACTGCTGCGACTACTCGCGCTATACCTTACAGCGTCAAGACCTGAACATTTTTAAAGGTTTGAAAATTTGTTGTCATCAACTGGGTCAGTTCTTTCTTGTGATCGGTATCCAGCTTGTCGAGACAGTTGGTGATGGCCGCCTTGAAAGCGGGAAACTTATCATAGTATTTCGAGTACAAGCATTTTTTCTTGACGAACTTCCACAACCGTTCAATCAGATTGAGGTTGGGTGAATAGGTCGGTAAAAATAATAGTTCAATATTGAGCCTTTTCGCACAGGCAAACACGGCTTCACAGCGTTGATACTTGGCATTATCCAAGACCAAAGTGATCGGTATTTTGAGTGCTAACGCTGCAATTTTTTCCAATAATTCACACACGCTGTTAGCGTTGATATAGGAGTCGTTAGTGATCGTGATGAGTTGTAGCGTTATCGCATTGAGTGCGCCCAATACGTTGTAGCGTTGTCGACCACAGGGGGCTTTGATGAATACGCGGGAAAATGACCACAAAAACCCCAGAAACGGTGCTAACACGAAGTGGGCGGCATCGACAAAAAAAGGGCGCGTTTGCCCTCCTTAGCCTCCTGAATGCGCGGTTTTAGTTCATTTTCCAGGAACTTTTCTTGTGCTTCCACATCAGCTTTGGCGGGTATCATCCCCACTTTATGGATGTCCATCCCTATTTTCTTCATAAAGACACGTACCCTGTCCTCACTGCGTTTGATGCCTGTCAGCTCCTCAATCTTAGCGGCTGCCGCCTTGCTGGTTGCGGGGGGATATTCACGAAAATAGGCTTCAATCTTGTCTTTATATGCCATCAAATCACTCTGTGGTTTATTGAATCGTATTTCTTTAAGAGCTTCTAAACCGTTAGGTTGTAGGTAGGCGTTTAGGTAGGCAAGCAGCGTGGCTTCTGTAATCCTTTCCAATCGTTTGATTTCCTTATGCGTCAACTGTTGGGATTTCAGGTACAGCACGGACATTTTCTTACGGACTCTGGGATGAGGATGGCGCTCCTTCCAGTAGAACAGCTCCGCTATCTCATCCTCAGTGAAAGTGATTTTTAATGTCATACATTACTCATGGCTGCTTTTGTTACCAGTCATCTAACCATATTTCCCTGATCAAAAAAACTATTTTATGGCACGGACTGGTATACTGTTCACGGTACGACTGCGCAACCTGATCCGGTTGAAACGAAAATTCGTAACCTTGAAAAAGCGGGGCAATTAAAGGTGTTAAGTGTGCGCGAATCCTTCCCGCCACAATTTGAACTCGAAGGTGCAGCACCCGCGATTGCGGAAGTGCAAGCCTTGAGCGGCACAAAATAGCCTTACTGCAATTCACCAAACGTTAGCCCGTATTTTTGCAAATACACCCGCAGCCGGTGCGAATCATTCGCGCTGGCACGTTGCGTGCGGCTGATATTGAATAGGGTGCGTCCGGCATCCGCCAGACTTTTCGATTCGCGGCATACGCGGATGACTTCCGCCAATTGCACGCGGTCAAAGTGGTCGATATTGGCAAGTACCTCCTCTGCCAATACTTCGCGCAACATCGCATCAGGATCGTTATTGCCCGTCACGCTTTGGAAACTGCCCCAGTCGTAACGCAAGCGGCGGATTTCCTCCGTCACGCTTTCCTCCGTAATTCGCCCACCATTTGCCAGCGTTGCCATGCGCGTGATGCTGGAATTGAGGTCGCGGAAATTCGCCCGCCAGGTTGCTGCCGGGGTTTGTGCAAACGCGAGGTATTGTTCCCGTGCCGCTTTGTTGAAGCTGACTTTATGCCCGACTTTGCGGGTGAAGTGCTGTAATTCGTATTCGATATTCGCCTCCAAATCTTCGAGGCGGTGGCGTAAACCGGGTAATTCATACGTCCACAAATTGATGCGAGCCAGCAAGTCTTCGCGGAATTTGCCATCGCGCACGCGCTGGAACAGGTCGCGGTTGGTTCCGGCAATCAGTTGGAAATCGCTGCTGGTTTCCTTGTCGCTGCCGAAGGGGATGAACACTTTGTCTTCGATGGCGCGGAGTAACATCGCTTGTTCGTCCAGCCCCAGTTCGCCGATTTCATCCAGAAACAGCAAGCCCTTGTCGGCTTCACGCAGCAAGCCGCTGCGGGCGGTGAGTGCGCCGGTGAACGCGCCTTTGACATGCCCGAACAGCGCGGACATGGCATTGTCGCCGCGCAAGGTGGCGCAGTTGACTTCCACCAGTTTGCCGCTGACTTGCCCGCGTTGTTTTTTCAGCGCGTAAATGCGTTTGGCGAGGCGCGATTTGCCGACACCGGTAGCGCCCGTGAGCAAAATGGGCGCGGCGGAGCGGATGGAGACTTGTTCGAGTTGTGCAATCAGGGCGTTGAAGGCGAGATTGCGGGTGTCGATGCCGCCTTTCAGGTAGGCGATGCCTGCTTGGGCTTCGCGCTCGAAGCGACTGGCAATCTGGTCGTAGCGCGACAGATCGAGATCGATGATTTGATACGTGCCCTGCACGCCTTCCGCACTCGGCGAGGTTTGTAACAACTTGCCGGGGATGTAATTGGCTTCGGTAAGCAGGAACAGGCAGATTTGCGCAACATGTGAACCGGTGGTGATGTGCACGTAGTAGCGGTGTTGCTCTGGGTCGAAACGTTGCTGGCGGGTGAATTCGTGGAGCTGGTTGTAGACTTGCTCGAAGTCCCACGGGTTTTCGTAGTCGACTACGTAGGGGGTGATGCGGGCGTGCGGCGCAAGGTCGCGCATGTCACGCAGGGTGACGGCGGCAAGTGCGGCTTCGTCACTATGGTGGATGAGGATGAATTCATCCACCGGAAAATCGGGGTGCATGAGGATGCTGACCGACGGTCGCCAGCGCGAGTGGCGACGTTTGCCTAAGCCTTGGTGGTCAAGGCGTGAGCCGAGGATGCCGATGACTGTAGTTTTCATGGCGCGTTTCCTGTTGTTGAGCCGAGCAAAGCATCCAAGCGATTCACCAGATAAAACGGGATATTCAACAATTGGAACGAGCGGCTTTGCCCATTGGATTTGGCTTCTAGCTTATCGACCGAGGGTTTGGCTGAACTGATGCGTACCGCTCGTTCAGATTGCTTCTTAACCACAAATGATTGCAGCGATTTGATTGTACCGCTGCTGCCAGCCTTCACTTCCACCGGAATAATTTCGTTGCCGTGGGTGTAGAGGAAATCGACTTCTGCCTGACCTTCGGCTTTGGGCGGTTGCCAGTAATACAGTTCCGGGTTGATGTAAGCGGGTTTGGCATACAGTAATTGCTGCCCGACGAATTGTTCTGCCAGCGTGCCACGCCCTGCCATTTCCAGCGGGGCTTGCAGGATGCTTTGGGCTGGAATGCCTTGTGCTGCCAGCAATAAGCCGATGTCGATAAACAGAAATTTGCTGATGCGAATTTTGGTTTCTGCACCTAATGGCACGGCATCCGCCTGGCTGTGCAGCACGCGGTAAAACAAGCGAGCGGCAAGGAAATGTTCAATGGCGGTATTCAACTGGCGGTTGTCTCCGCTACTGGTGGTGGCGAGTTCATTGGCTTGTTTGTGGGAAAACTGTTGCCCGACCTGCCCTAGAATGCCATTGAAAAAAGTGTTCAACGTCAGCGCGGTTTGTGAACCCCGGTATTTGGCAAAATCATCCCGATAAGTTTGCAGCAATGAAGTTTGGTATTTGAGGATGTCGGCATGGCTGAAGCCCGTATCCAACCCCAATTGCACGCAATGCGGCATTCCGCCCGTGAGGGTGTAACGCCGTACCAGCCCCAGCAGTTTTTCGTGCAGGCTGTCGGGAATCAGGTGCATATTGCTGGCATTGAGCATGTCCAGCGCCCGCAATTCCTTGTCTGCACCGATGGCTTGCAGAAACTCGTCGAAACGCAATGCGCCCATGAAATACGGCTCGATACGCCCTACCGGGCTGGGTAGCTGGCAGTCATTCAACACTTGATCGAGTAATGAGCCGGTGAGGATGACCGCGAGATTGGGCATGTCTTCCCAGAAATAGCGCAGGCAGGCGTAGGCTGCGGGGGTGGCTTGCGCTTCGTCCAGAAACAGGATCATGGGTTTGTCGGGGGTTATTTGTTCCCCGGTGATCAGGGCGAAATTGAATAGCAGTTCATCGAGTTGGTAGCGCCGGAACAGGGTTTCGAGTTCGGCATGGCGTTCGAGGTTGATTTCAATGACGGGAATGCCGAGTTGTGCGCCTGCTAGACGCACGGCGGTGGTTTTCCCCACTTGGCGTGCACCACGAATCACCAGCGGCTTGCGTTGGGGTTGCTGATACCAGCGGATAATGTCGGTGACGGCTTGACGATGGAACATGATAATGCACTCCTTGCATTAAAGTGTAACATCTTAATACAAGGAGTGTATTAAAGTGGTTGGAAAGAGGCGAATTCTCTACAGCACGGCAAGACATTGGCTGTCTTTGGCATTATAATACTAAAAAACTACTTAAAAGCAGGTATTTAAGTAAGATGATTGAGCCGCTACAACACCTTTCCAATCAAATCAGGACGCAAAAGCTACCGGATTACCAGCGTTTCCTGTTCCGGCAAATCGACTTTTCGCAACGCTTGATCGGTATTATGGGCGCACGCGGGGCGGGTAAAACCACTTTGCTGCTGCAATACCTCAAATCCGTGGCGCGGGAAACCAAGGTGCTGTATGTCATTGCTGATCACCCCTTGGTTGGGCAGCACGGGCTGTTTACCATTGCCGATGAATTCCAGAAAATCGGCGGTGAATTGCTCATCATCGACGAAATCCACAAATGCCAACACTTCGAGCGCGACCTGAAGCTGATTTTCGACAGCTATTTCAATCTCAAAGTCATTTTCACGGGTTCATCAGCAACCACCATTGATAATGCCAAGGCGGATTTGAGCCGTCGGGCGATGCTATACCGTTTGCCAGTGTTGTCATTCCGCGAGTTTCTGGAGTTGGAAACGGGCGAAACCTTTGAGGCGGTGACGCTGGATGCCCTGCTCCAACACCATCCGCAATTGGCGCTGGAAACCGTCAGCCGCATCAAACCCTTGGCGTATTTGCCCGCGTATCTGGAACACGGTGCTTACCCGTTTTACCGCGAGGCGGGTTCAACCTATTTGCCGCGCTTGCTGAATGCGTCGATGCAGGTGATCGAGACTGACATCCCCGCGCTTTACCCGATTGACTACGACAAAGTGAATGCGCTGAAAAAGCTGATGGTGATGTTGTGCCAAAGCGAGCCTTACGACATTAATGTGTCCAAGCTGTGCGGCGCGGTGGAGCTGAACCAGAAAACCCTCTACAAATATTTGGGTTTATTGCAGGCGGCGGGGTTGTTGCGCTTATTGGGGGCGAAATCCAGCGGGGTCAGCATTATTTCCAAGCCGGAAAAGCTGTATCTGGATAACACCAACCTGTTTGCCGTGTTTTGCAACCAGCCCAAAGCGGGGACGCTGCGCGAGACGTTTTTTGCTTCAATGCTGTCTTACCACCACACTTTGAACTATCCCAAAAGTGGGGATTTTCTGGTGGATGGGCAGTATGTGTTTGAGGTTGGCGGCAAGTCCAAAACGAAGAAGCAGATTAAGGATGAAACGGCGGCGTGGGTGGTGGCGGATGGGCTGGAAGTTGGGGTGGAGGGGAAGATTCCGCTGTGGTTGTTTGGGTTTTTGTATTGAGATGAAGCCCGTATTAGTGGAGGGTGGCGTAAGCCAGTACCGCTAACAGGTCTGCCCGTTCTAGGTCTTCATAATCATCAAGAATTTCTTCGATGCTCATGCCAGAACTGAATAATTCCATCATGATTTCAACAGGGTAACGCAAGCCACGGATGGTGGGTTTGCCGTGGCAGATAGCAGGGTCGATAGTGATGCGGTTGTTTAGGTTCATCGGAATGCCTCGATGTGCTTTTTTATAAGGATACAACAAGAATGCAAGTGTCTGAGAAACGATATACCTTGTGCGTACATTTTATCAATCTGCAATGACAATCATGCGGCGCGAGTTTGCTTGATTGTAGGGTTATCCCGGTGGAAAAGCCATATCACGAATTTCTGGGCTATTTGTGATGGCAAACACCTACATTACTACCGTTTATCAGCTAAAATTTACCGAACTTCAGTCTCAGGGGCTTCTGCATGACTCGTACAAACCACCGCGCTTACGGTAGCTGGATTTTCGGCGCAATCCTGCTGATTTTTGTCTTCGCTGTTTTCTGGCTTGCACCGGATGCTTTGCCGTCTTTCAAACAACAGATTCTGGCATTTTCGATGGCGTTGCTGGCGGGTTTGTTTGGCTTTTTCCTGACGGGGGATATGACGCTGGCTATGCAGCATAAGGAGTCCAGTACTTCATTGAAAGCGGCGGGTGGGATTGCATTGTTTGTGTTGGTGCTGGCGTGGTGGCAGTCGTCGGCTGCGCCGGTCATTGCAGCGGAAGCACCGCAAGCGATGGTTAAATCGGTTGAAAAAGCAGTAGCTCCCAAACCAAGCCAACCTGTTACGCTTACCCAAATGCAAGCACCTAAAGCCGCTGAAATCCAGCGTGATAGCAGTATTCATTCCAACAAAGATGCCAAAATCCGTGCTGCAAATGAGGGTGAGGTCAATGTCATCACGGGCAATGGGCAGGTGGTGCAAGGCAAGCAAACGGCGGGCGAATTCAAGGAACAACCCGCGACACCCAGTAATTCCAGCATTAGCAGCGACGGCAATCTGGTGATCGAAGCCACAGGCAACGGCAAGGTCAATGTCGTGACGGGCAACGGACAAATTCAGCAAGCGGAGTAAGCCATGAAAGCAACAGCCTTTTTCCTCCCGTTGTTACTCAGCAGTTCGCTGGTTTTGGCGGATCAGGATTCCAGCATCCGTGCCAAAAAAGTCGAAATGACGGCTGATGATCAAGCCACGGCGATCATCCAGACAGGTGACGGCAAGATCATTGGCAAAACGGGCGACTTCATCAAGGAACTGCGTCCCTCAAAATCGGGTGACAACCGTAACAGCAGCATTTCTGCGGGAGAAAACCTGACCATCAAGGCAACGGGCAAAGGCGTGGTCATTGTCCAAACGGGCAACGGCACTATCGTTTACCAAGCCAATAAAGAAGCTGTAAAGAAACTGGGTGTTGCGGAAAAATCTCTGGCTTCATTCTTCGCCATCCTGCAAGTCGAAGACGTGCCGCTGCAAGACTGGGATAAGAAACTCGCAGAAATCGCCGAAAACTACAAGAATTTAAAAGAAGAACTCGCTGCTATCAAAACCACAGATGAAGATTTTATCGCTCTGAAAGCCGAAGCGGAAGAAGCTATTGAGGCAGGTCAATACCAGAAAGCCAAATCATTATTAGGCGCAGCTAAAAAGCTGGCAATGTCTGGAAAAACGGAAGACCGACTAATCACAGCAGCCGAAATTGCAGCATCTGAAGGAGGATTGGCAAACATCCAATTGCAATACGAAGAGGCAGGTGAAAGTTACGAAGACGCTGCCAACAAAATGGCGGCGTTGGGTGATAAACATTATGCGAAGTGGAGCGAGTACCTGAATTGGGCTGGTATAGCTTTCCAGAGTGCTGGGCAATACAAGACAGCACTGCCTCTGTATGAAAAAGCACTCGCCCTGCGAGAAAAATACTTGCCTGTTAACCACTCAGATGTTGCACAATCGCTCAACAATCTTGCGGGTTTGCACCAAACTAAGGGTCAGTACGAGCAGGCACTGCCACTGCTTGAACGCGCCATAAGCATTGGGGAAAAAGCCCTCGGCAATAACCACCCATCTGTTGCCACCTCGCTCAACAATCTTGCGAGCTTGTATCAACTCAAGGATCAGTACGAGCAAGCATTGCCGCTGCATAAACGTGCTTTAAGCATTAGGGAAAAAGCCCTCGGCAATAATCACCCAGATGTTGCCCAATCACTCAACAATCTTGCTGAATTGTACCACGCCACGGTTCAGTATGAACAAGCACTGCCGCTGCATAAACGTGCTTTAAGTATTAGGGAAAAAACCCTCGGCAATAATCACCCAGATGTTGCCGTCTCGCTCAATAATCTAGCACTCCTGTATCAAGCCAAGGGTCAGTACGATCAAGCACTGCTTCTGCATAAACGTGCCTTAAGCATTCTGGAAAAATCTTTTGGCAACGACCACCCGAATGTTGCCACCTCACTCAACAATCTCGCCATGTTGTACAAAACCAAGGGGGAGTACGAGCAAGCACTGCCGCTGCTTAAGCGTACCGTAAGCATTGATGAAAGAACCCTCGGCAACGACCATCCAGATGTTGCCACCTCGCTCAACAATCTGGCACTCTTGTACGAAGCCAAGGGGCAGTACGAGCAGGCACTACCGCTGTATGAGCGTGCCCTAGGCATTTGGGAAAAAGTATTCGGCGACGACCACTCGGAGACCAAAACCGGGCGGAAAAACTATGAGGCGTTGTTGGAAAAGATGAAATAGGCACAGCGTTAGCCACACGAGGCGGGCGACTTAAACCACCTTCACCACAACCTAATATTTGAATGCGCGTTTACCAGTAATAGCGATTACTTGATCACATCCAATATCAGAGACTTTACACACGCAGAATGGCTCGGAGCAGCCTTCGAGGTTGTCACCCCCAGTGATTTTTGCAAACGATGGAGAAGTAGCCATGAGTGAATCCTGCTTAATCAAAACACAAGTTATCACCTTGCGCGTACCCAATGAGCTAAAAAGTCGCTTGGAACAACAGGCGAAAGTTCAAGGGGTTTCGCTGAACAATCTGGCTAACTACTTGCTGACAACACAACTCAGCCAACTTGAAACCTTCGCGGGTATTGAACAACGGTTACGCACTAAAAACCTCAGCGACTTGAAACAGAAAATTGCGTTATTGTTGGATAAAGTGCCACACAATCCTAATGTGCCGGAATGGGATCGGTTGTGATGGTAGGGTTTTCAGTCAGCGTCATTCCCCAGCAATCAACAACGCTTTGTCGATCAGCTTGGCGCTGAGATGAGCATCGGTTTGCTGAATAATTTGCAGATAAGGTTTGATGGTGGAAATGAGCTGACCTTCTTTGGCTAACAGCAAGATACCGACGCTGCCGATAATGTGAATGTCGTTACGCAATGCCGCTTTCCGCGCCCGTAAGTCATCAATGAGCAAGCGGTCGGCATGTTGTTTTTTATACAACGCCATTGCTTGCAGTTCACCATTTCCTAACCCTTCGGTGGTAATCACGAAATCATGCAGGTCAATCGTCAACACTTTATCTTGCAAGTAGTGCCGTAGCCTGTCTGCTTGGGGTTTGCCTTGAACGGTTGCTTCCTGAAACACGGCGGGAGGTACACGCACTTCTGCAAACAAAGTGTCCAGCCAGCTCAAGCCGTCGCACGCGGCTATGGCAACCAGTGGTGAGGTATCAGCAATGACCAGCATCAGCAGGTTAACCGAAAATCAGCCAGCTCGGCTTCCAAGTCTTCGGGCGTGTAGTTGATGGTCGGAATGTCGTGTTTTTTGCACTCTGCCATGAAGGTGTAGCGGTCAACGCCTGCCAGTTCGGTTGCAGCGCCAGCGGACAGTTTTCCGGCTTGGAATAGCGCAAGGGCAGCATACAGCTTGAGGGTGCTGACGATTTCCGGCTTGGTTTTATCTAGCCCGAAGTATTCAGGGATGTCCATTGTGATTTGCATGTCATGTATTCCTAGTGGAAAGGTGCTGTTTCCATTCTATAGTGGCAACACCGTCTTATCCACCACGCGCCGCAGCAATTCCTGATACGCATCCATATCTTTCATCATGGACGTTTCTGTCATTTTATCCTTGCAAATCTGAGGTCAAGTCTCTAAATTGCAAGGATGATTGCACGACACATCACATCCATTGTCCAGCAAGCCCTCAATCGTCAGGCTGCTGTTGCTCTTATCGGCCCACGTCAGGTGGGCAAAACCACCTTGGCTTATGAACTGGCGGATACACGCCCATCGCTTTACCTTGATCTTGAATCACCCGCTGACCGTAACAAGCTCAGTGACCCGGAACTGTTCCTTGGGCAACATGAAGACAAACTGGTGATCCTGGATGAGATCCACCGTGTACCAGAACTGTTTCAGAACCTTCGCGGGCTGATCGACAAAGGGCGACGCACCGGCAAACGTACCGGGCGGTTTCTGATTCTCGGTTCGGCCTCCATTGACTTGCTGCGTCAGTCCAGTGAAACGCTTGCGGGGCGTATCGAGTATGTGGATATGGGGCCACTGGATATATTGGAGGCTGGGGAAAGCAATGCTGACCTTAACCGCCTCTGGCTACGTGGCGGTTTCCCTGACAGTTACCTAGCGACGGATGACCGTGACAGCCTGATCTTGCGGGAAGCCTTCATTCGCACGTATCTGGAACGCGATGTGCCACAGTTTGGCTTTCGTATTCCCACCGAAACCGTGGAACGCTTGTGGACGATGCTTGCGCATCAACAAGGCGGGTTATTGAATGTGTCGCAATTGGCGGCATCGCTGGGAGTTAGTTCGCACTCCGTCAATCACTACATTGGCTTGCTGGTGGATTTGCTGCTGGTGCGGCGTTTGCAGCCTTACCATGCCAATGTTGGCAAACGTTTGGTCAAATCCCCCCGCGTGTATATCCGCGATAGCGGCTTGGTTCATGCCCTGCTGCGGCTCGGTGATTTGAACACCTTGGCTGGGCATCCGGTCGTGGGGGCTAGTTGGGAAGGCTTTGTGATTGAGAACCTGTTGGCGGCAACCCCACGGCGCACTCAGGCTAGCTTTTACCGTACCGCTGCCGGTGCTGAAATGGATCTGGTGTTGGAATTGGGCGGCGAACACGGCCTATGGGCGATAGAGGTCAAACGTAGCCTCGCACCCGCACCCAGTAAGGGTTTTCATCATGCAAGGGAAGACCTGAAACCGACACGGACGTTTATCGTTTACCCCGGACAAGACCGATACCCGTTAAGTGCTGGCGTAGAAGTCATCAGCCTGCGTGAATTGGCGGGAGAGCTGACCAAGCTGCCGTGAAGGAATTATCCAACGCTATAGCGGCAACGCCGTCTTATCCACCACCCGCCGCAGCACAAAGCTGGAATGCACCCCAGCCACCCCCGGTATGCGCGTAATGCGGTTGAGCAGCAATTCCTGGTACGCATCCATATCCTTCACCACCACCTTGAGCTGGTAATCGGCGGATTGCCCCGTGATCAGCAGGCATTCCAACACTTCGGGGATGGCTGCGATGCGGGCTTCAAACGTGTCGAAACGTTCCGGCGTATGCTGATCCATCGAAATGTGGATTAATGCCATCAGCGATAAACCGAGCTTTTTGGCATCCAGCAACGCCCGATAGCCGGTGATGAAACCTGCCTCTTGTAACAGCCGTACCCGCCGCAAACAGGGTGAAGGCGAAAGCCCAATGCGGTCAGCCAAATCCTGATTGCTGATGCAGCCGTTGTCTTGCAACACTTGCAGGATGTGCCAATCGTGGCGGTCGAGTTGCATGATTATTCCATTATTGATTTGAGTTAAGCAATTTACTGCCAATACGATAGGTTTTTATCCCTCAAAACGCAATCGCCTGCTACGCCCTTTCTTTTAAACTAGCTGCATTAACTACTAGAGCAGCGTGCCATGTTGAAACAGCCTTCCACCAAATATAAGCCATTCCCGCCCGTCGCATTGACTGACCGCCAATGGCCGAGCCGCACCATCACCCAGCCGCCGATCTGGATGAGTACCGACTTGCGCGATGGCAATCAAGCCCTGTTCGAGCCGATGAACGTTGAACGCAAAATGCGCATGTTCCACACCCTCTGCGGCATCGGTTTCAAGGAAATCGAAGTGGCGTTTCCTTCCGCTTCGCAAACCGATTTCGATTTTGTGCGCGAGCTGATCGAAGGCAAGCACATTCCCGCCGATGTCACCATCGAGGTGTTGACGCAGGCGCGGGAACACCTGATTCGGCGCACGATGGAATCCTTGCGCGGCGCACGGCGGGCGATTGTGCATGTCTACAATGCCACTTCCCAGCCATTCCGCGACACCGTGTTTGGCATGAGCAAGACAGATGTGTTGGGCATGGCAGTGTCGGCAGTGGAATTGATCAAGCACTTGGCAGCCGACCAGCCGGAAACCGAATGGGTATTGGAATACAGCCCCGAAACCTTTAGCGCCACCGAACTGGAATTTGCCCGCGAAGTCTGCGATGCCGTGACCGCTGCATGGGGCGCAACCCCCAACAGACCCGTGATCCTCAACTTGCCTGCCACGGTCGAAATGGCAACGCCGAATGTGTACGCCGACCAGATTGAATGGATGCACCGCCAGCTTGCCCGTCGCGACAGCGTGATTCTCAGTGTGCATCCGCACAATGATCGAGGCACAGCCGTTGCCGCCGCCGAATTGGCGTTGTTGGCAGGCGCAGATCGGGTCGAAGGTTGCTTGTTCGGCAGTGGCGAACGCACTGGCAACGTCGACATCGTGACCTTGGCATTGAACCTCTACACCCAAGGCATTGCCCCCGGTTTGGACTTTTCCGACATCAATGCAGTGGCGCGGACGGCGGAATATTGCACGCAATTGCCAATCCACCCGCGTCACCCGTATGTGGGCGATTTGGTGTTTACCGCGTTTTCCGGCTCGCATCAGGATGCGATCAAGAAAGGCTTGGCGGTGCAAACAGCGGAGTCGTTCTGGAACGTGCCGTATTTGCCGATTGACCCAGCGGACGTGGGGCGCAGTTACGATTCAGTGATTCGCGTCAACAGCCAGTCGGGCAAAGGCGGGATTGCGTACTTGTTGGAAAGTGCTTATGGCATTGTGATGCCGCGCCGCTTGCAGGTCGAATTTGCCAGCGTGGTGAAAGACCACACCGACCAGCACGGTTGCGAAGTGAATGCCAGCGACATCTGGGGTATTTTTGCGGCGACGTATTTGGACACTGCCACGCCCGTGCGCTATTGCGAACACCATTTGTTTGAACAGGGTAACGCGCAAGGCATCCGCTTGGTGATTGAGCGCGATGGCATTCAGCACGAACTCACGGGGACGGGCAATGGGCCGATTGATGCGGCAGTTCATGCGTTACAAGGGGCAGGCATCCGGGTGCAAGTGCGTAGTTATGAGGAACGTTCCATCGGTGCAAGCGTGGATGCGGGTGATGCGCAAGCCTGCGCTTTCATTGAATTGCGGCAGGCAGGCGCGGGTGGCAGTGCTGAATGTTACGGCGTAGGGATTGACGGCAATATTATTACTGCGTCCATCAAAGCGTTGGTCAGCGGGGTGAATCGGTTAGTGGCATGATAGTGGTGGGTCTTCAAACCACCCACCACACCAACCGCTCCACCCCCAACGCACACACCACAAAACTGTGCAAACGCAACTGCTGCCGGTACTTGCTTTGCAACCCGTCACGATAAGCCAGCACCCGTTCCCGCCCTTCGCGCAAACGGCTGGCAACGGGTGGTAAGGCTTCCAGTGCCGCCTGACCGGGGGTGGCAAGTTCCGCCGCTGTCATCCCCAACTCTTTCAAACCCACGTATTTGAATTCGATCAGGATGTCCTGCAACTGCTGGAAATGGCGCATGTCCGGGCGTATCAGCATCGTCAAATCGGCATAACCGTCACCGATTTCCGCTTCCGAATCCATAATGTACGTCGCTTGCTCAAACAACAGGGTGAGGAACGCCGCCTTGATGGTGAGTTCATTGAGCCAGCGGTAATCGCGCTTGCTGAACACCGGGAAATATTGGCTTTCGACCAGATGGCACAAGGGCGCAATGTCCGCATAACCCAGCAAGGACTTCACCGCTGCCTGATGGTCATGCCAGTCCAGTTGCGGTACCAGCAAGGCTTGCAAGCGTTCGGCATACAGGCTGCGGATCACCAGATTGGGCACCACCAGACAGGACTCGCCGAATGCATTGGCTTCACGGCTGAAGGTCAACACCCCAAAGTAATACAGCAAGGATGCCATGAAATCAGGGTCTTTCTTGGTCTGCAAAATGTCATGTACCCCGAAACGGTCTTGCAATTCCTGAATCGCAATGTCTCCCTGCTGGCTCAGCGCGGTCATGATCAACTGATCGCCCCCCGGCAGGTTGGCAATGTAACTGAGCTTGTTGCGATCCATTGACAGGTTGCTGTCCAGCATCCGGCGCGGATACGCACACCCGGTTTGCAGATGCCCCAAAAAGTACAACGCCAAGGTCGGGTTATACACGCCATCTTGTTGCGGTTCCGGGCAGAAACGGTAGCCGTTATAGAAATCACGCATCAAGCTCAAGGTTTCATCCGCAAACATTGCGGGAAGCTGGCAGGCTTGGGTCACGCCCTGCACAAACTGGCTGATTTCACCTTCCGTAAACCCGCACAGGGTATTGAAACGTTCTTCCAGATAAATATTGGTCGCCACATTGTAGCCGCTGCTCATGTCACTCATGACAATCGGTGCTACACCCGTGATAAATACCCGGTCTACCCCCAGCCCAGCCGCCGCTGCCTTGATGTTTTTGAATAGCGACTTGAGAACGCCTTCCCCCATCAGCAATGCCGCATAACGTGAATCGTGGTTGGGGTAATGTTGGCTCACCATGATTTCATTGGCGAAATTATCGTATTCGTCGATCAGCAAATAGAGCTTGTGGGGGGTTTGGCTAACCACTGCCACCAGTGACTGGAAAGAAGCCAGCGCATTGTCAGCATGGATGGTTATCGGGGTCGGCAGCAAGTCCTTGTAGTCCTCACTGAACTTGCGGATATTGCCATTCAGGTAATCAAACAAATTGGCTGCAACCTTGTTGGCATCCCCTTCTGGGCTGACCGCTGAAAAATCCCACTTCATCACTAAGTAACGGTTATGCAAGGGGGTCGGATTCTGCCCTATCGCTAACTTACCGAAGATTTCCTCAAAACGGCTGGCCTTATTGAGGTCGTAATAGTTTTCCAGCATCGACAGCAAGAGCGACTTACCAAAACGGCGCGGGCGCAGAAATAGCAATTGCTTGCCTGCATCCTCCAGCAATGGCAGAAAAGCGGTACGGTCAACGTACTCGTAACCTTCGCTAATAACTGCTTCAAAATTGGCGATGCCGTAGGGGAGTTTCATGCCATTGCCTCGTAACCGATGGGTTTACTGAAATATAGCATAGCCATCAAGCAGGCATGTGCTTGCGCACCAAGGCGGCAAATGAGCTGGGGTTGCGCGAGCAAATATGTACTTTGCCACGCCCGCTGAAGCGCAACACCACGCCTTCGCCACTGGTGACGCTGTTAACCAGATTGCCGAACATGCCGCCCAAGCCACCGCCGGAACTGCTGGTGGTGACGGAAATTTCGTAATGCAAGGTGCTGTCCCAACACACCACGTGGGCATTATCAATGGTGAGGTCTTTACCCGGCTCAACGTCCAGCGAGAACATCGAGCCGAAACCGGAGACGACTACTTGTCCCGTTCCCGAGGTTTCCATGACGAAAAAGCCGCCGGATTGCGCAAACAAGGCATTGCCGATACTTTGGGTACGCACTTTCATTTCTGTGCCGGAGGTGGCGGCGACGAATGCGCCATCATTCAGCAAGTATTGGCGTGCGCCTACGTCGATGATTTCCATGCCACCGGGTAGCGCAGGGGAAAGCAGGCAGTCGCCATCCCCCCCTATCGCTTCGATGTGTTGCTGAAACAGGGATTCGCCGTTGGTGAAACGCCGCATCAAGGCACTGCCCAACCCACCAGTCATGCGTCCTTTTAGCTCAAGGTTAGCTTCCATCATCACCATTGCGCCGGATTCGCAATAAATCTTGTCGCCTTTCTGCATGGCAACGTGGAGGAAGGGGTCAACGTCGCCGGTAATGGTAAATACGGTCATGGTGTCGCTCTCTATTTGAAGGAATGGCTTACCAACGATACGCCGCGCCCGCGTACCCGCCCCACACCGTACTGCTGTCGATGATCGGGCTGTCCGCAATGGCGCTGACATAGCTGTTGGCGCTCACACTGCTCACCAAGGTCAAGCGGCGGCTGAGTGGTTTTTCCATTTTAACGCCAACTTTTAGGGCGAGTGAATCATCTGCTTGATAAGCGGGGCGATCGGCTTTGGCTTCAGCCGCATCCACGCCTACGTAGTAGTCGGTGAGGTCGGCGGAAAGCCATTGCAATTCCGCATACGGGCGCAGGTTGAGCACCGTGTCGGGGTGATGGGTGT
This sequence comes from Candidatus Thiothrix putei, assembly GCA_029972225.1. Lineage (NCBI taxonomy): Bacteria > Pseudomonadati > Pseudomonadota > Gammaproteobacteria > Thiotrichales > Thiotrichaceae > Thiothrix > Candidatus Thiothrix putei. The sequence continues at coordinate 4,060,952 of CP124756.1, read as the reverse complement.
AACGCAGTTTGGCTTGTGCACCGTTGTGGGCGGCGACATCTTGGGCAAGGTCGGCGGAAATCGTGCCGGTGGCGAGTTTCCACGCACCGCCAACCCGCAGGTTGATGGCCTGATCCAGCTCTGCCATGTCTTGCAACACCGCGCTATCGCCGCGTTCGTGATCCCATTCGTCCAGCCCTGCACCGACATAAAATTCGCGTTCGGGCGTGGCGCTGAATGACCAGGCAGGGCCTACAATATCAAAGCCGTTTTCTTTGATGATCACAGGTTTGACGCCGATTTGCGTGTCGCCCCCCACAAATGGCGATTGATCCGCAGTAGCGGCAAGACCGACATTCCACTGGCGCGGTTCAGCGTTGGCGGGCGTTTGCGCGGTTGCTAAGAGAGCGAGTGCGGCACACAATGCGTTCTTCATGTCATATCCCCCGGTTTACATTCAATGAAATCCAGCAGCACCGACCTGATCTTACCGATACTTCAGCAACACCTTGGTACGGACATTACGATTGCGCGAGTCGATGCTACCAGCGGTGGCTGTATCAACCAAACCAGTACGGTAACACTTGCCGATGGCAGCCGCTATTTCCTCAAAATAAATCAGGCGAGTTTGCTGGAAATGTTCGCGGCGGAAGCGGATGGGTTGAATGCAATCCGTGCGAGCGCCAGCCTGCGTGCGCCTGAGCCGCTGGGCTATGGGGTGCAAGGGCAACAGGCGTATCTATTGCTGGAATATTTGCCGCTGCAAGAACGCGGTGATCAGCCGCAGGCGGGTACGCAATTGGCTGCGCTGCACCGTCATACTGCTGCACAACACGGCTGGTTTCGTAGCAATACCATCGGTGCAAGCCCACAGCGCAATACCCAAACGCACGATTGGGTGCAATTCTGGCAACAGGAACGGCTGGGGTTTCAGCTTGAACGGGCGCGGCGCAATGGCTATCCGCACCGTTCTTATGAGCAAGGCTTGCGTCTGAAAGAAGGCATCAGCGCATTGTTTACGGATTATCAGCCCGTAGCTTCGTTGTTGCACGGCGATTTGTGGGGTGGGAATCTGGCGTATTTGCTGGATGGCAGCCCGGTGATATACGACCCAGCCGTGTATTACGGCGATCGTGAAACTGACCTTGCGATGACGGAGCTGTTTGGCGGGTTTGGGGCGGATTTTTACGCGGCGTATAATGCGGCTTGGGCGTTGGATTCGGGCTATGCGGTGCGTAAAACGTTGTATAACTTGTACCACATCCTCAATCACTTCAACCTGTTTTGGGGCGGGTATGGGGAGCAGGCGGCGCGGATGACTGAGAAGATTTTGGCAGAGATAGGCTAATATTGGCGTAATATTCTATACTCTACTTACTAATTTTACGCCCATATTATAACTGTATGCACAATCGAACCATCACCCAACGCTTGCAACACAAAGCCGCCTCCCGTTTTGGGCGCATTACGGTGTTAACCGGCGCACGCCAAACGGGTAAAACCACGCTGGTACGTGCCTTGTTCCCTGATTACGCCTACCTAACCCTGGATGACCCGATCACGCGCCCGGATTACGCCCGTCTGTCGGCGGCGCAATGGCAAGAACGTTACCCGCTGGCGATTCTGGATGAGGTGCAAAAGTTGCCCGCACTGCTGGATTCCGTGAAAGCGACCTATGACCAATATCCAGATACCCGCTACATCCTGCTGGGGTCTAGCCAGATATTGTTGCTGGAAAAGGTGCAGGAAAGTTTGGCAGGACGCGCCGCGTTGATTGAGCTTTACCCGTTGACGTTACCGGAACGGCAAACCGCGACTGCCGACGAAGCCATTATTCCGTCGCGGCTGGTGCGTTTGCTCATGGGTGAACCTGCCAGTATTTTGCAGGGCATCCCGCTCACCGACACCCGTTACGCCAAGGCTGAAAATGCGTGGGCGGATTACCTAGAATACGGTGCAATGCCTGCGATTGTGGATAGCAGCGTGGAAAAGTCAGAAAAACGCGAATGGTTACAGGATTATATTCGGACGTACTTGCAGCGCGATGTGCGTGATTTGGGCAATTTGCGTGAACTTGAGCCGTTTGTACGGGCACAAAAAGCCCTCGCCGCATTGAGCGGTCAGTTGCTGAATGTCAGCGAGTTGGCAAAACAGGCGGGTATTTCGGCGGTGACAGCGAAACGTTTCATCAGCTATATGGAAATCAGTTATCAAGCGATTCAGCTTGCACCGTGGTTTCGCAATCTCCATAAGCGTTTGAGTAAATCACCCAAAGTGCATTTTCTTGACCCCGGCATTCAGCGCGTCTTACTCAACCGCACGGGCACATTCACCGGGCATGAGTTTGAAAGTGCGGTGGTGGCGGAGGTGTACAAGCAAATCAAAACGCACGCGCTGGCAGTGGATTGTTACCATTTGCGCACAGTGGATGGGCGTGAGGTTGACCTGTTGCTGGAGCTGGAAAACGGTTATATCGCCATCGAAGTCAACATGTCCGCCCATGTCAGTGCAGCGGATGCACGGCATTTGCACGACTTGGCGGATTTGTTGGATAAGCCATTGTTGCACGCGCTGGTGGTGTCGAATGACCCACGGATTCAGCAATGGGGGAATGTGGTGGCAGTACCCGTCGCATGGTTGTTGGGTTGATCAGATTGCGCGGCAAACCTCGCCCTTCAGGGCGGGGAGGATAGCGCGGGTGGCGAAGCCGCCCTATGTTCACTGAGATTTGGTTGTTTTCTTTCACATAAAAACCTGAAATTGTTCTATCTGTCGTTGTCGGCGGCAGAGCCTTGGAAGTACCGTCGGATAGATGGGAAGGGTTCTCCAAATAGGAGTTTGAAAACCCAAGGTGCAGAAAAACCCATAGCCCTAGAAACTGAGGTGGCGTAAAAGAATATTTCCCTTCGGGGTTGCAACGGACTAAGGGAACCCACCGAAGCAAGTCAGCTATCTGGCTGAATGCAGTAGGAATCCCCTTCCTTTAGGGAGGGGAGGATGTCAAGATTAGGTGATTGTCTTTTTACTCAACAGTCATAAGTTCTCCCCATCCCCCCAAGCAGCACGAAATCCCTTAGAGTAGGCGTTACCAGCGACCTATTATCCAAGGGACATCATGCTAGTTGATCTATACCAGAGCCTTCACCACTTTAAAAGTGAATTTTCGCGCCAGCGAGCATGGCTATTGTTTTGCGCCATCATCCTGAGCTTTTTAGCGGCGACCGAGATGAGCGGGGTCACGTCGATGTGCCGTTACTGGCTATCGGATGAACGGGGCTACCATCGGTTGCTCCATTTTTTTTCGTGCCGGGTCTTACCATCCTGAGCGGTTACGGGCGAGCTGGCAGCGGTGGGTGTTGTCCCATGCGCCGCTGGTTGAGGTGGCGGGGCGTTTAGTGGTGCTGGGCGACCATACCCATGTGGTTAAGGATGGTGGGCGGATGCCGGGGGTCGTTTCCTTGCGGGAAACCTCGGAAACCCAAAGCAAACCGGACTATTTCCGGGGGCAGTGTTGGGGAGCCGTGGGTTTGTTGGTGGGGAGCCTGTCCGCCTGTTTCTGCCTGCCGCTGAGTTTGCAAATCCATCAGGGCTTCCGGCATTTGGGGGAGGAAGACAGCAACGACCCGGCACTCAAACTGGGGACACGGGTGGTGCAGATGGCGTTGTCGTTTGCGCAGGTGAATGACCGTCCGGTGTGGCTGGTGCTGGATGCGTTCTTTGCCACGGCTTCGGTGTTCCGGCTGGCATGCTCGGTTTGGTCGGTGGCGTTACAACAACCACTGGTGCAGGTCATCACCCGCGCTAAAAAGAACTATGTGGCCTACTTCCCTGCGCCACCCAAACCGCCGGGAAGGCGTGGGCGGCAACGCCAGTACGGGATGAAGCTGGTGTTGTGGGAAGCCTTTGACCATGCTGATTTTTTCCGTGAAGTGACCCTGTGCATTTATGGCAAGGAGGAGTCGGTACGCCTGATTGATGTGTTCGGATTTGGTGCTGGACGCGGAAACCATCCTCACCCTGTACTGCCGACGCACCCGGATTGAAACCTTGTTTGATGCCCTGAAAAATACCATGGGCGCATTCCGCTTCCACTTCTGGAGCCGTTACCTGCCGCGCCATTCCCGGCGACCTACCGCCAATCGGCATCTCAAAGCCCCCCAAGCACAGCACCTCCCCACGGTGGTGGCCTGCTGGCAGGCAATGGAAACCTTTGTGTTGTGTGCCTGCATCGCGGGTGTGAACAAAAGTGCGGTAAACCTCATGCCGCCTCAGCGGTGTTTCGCCAATAATGCTTCCATTGCTGGTTTCCCCGCATGACCCTCAACGCCAACATATCCGCCGCATTATCACTTTTCCACCATGCCCCCGATTTTTTTAAGCGTTGCTGGATGATGTAACGGTGGAGCCACTTGCAAAATTACATTTTCAGCGTGAACCTTCCTTCATCTGAAGGAAAAAAGAAGTGTGGGCTGCCGTTTTCGGCGATAATAGAAGCGTCAAAACAACCATTAAGCCCACGCTATGAATTCTACCGAACGCGCCCTGATTGCACAGTAACTGTTCACGGAACAGCTCCCCTTAAGCGGCAAGAAATCCAGTAACCGGATTCAGTACTTGCGGTGGAGGAATCGGCAAACGCACCGTCACTGGTTTTTTGGTCAGTGCCTGCTGGCACGCCTGGCGGATAATTCGGTAAGCACTGACACCTAGGCGTTTGCAGGTTTCCACGATAGTCAGTATTAACGGGCGGAATTGGTCGCCCCGGAAAGATTGGCTGAAAAAACTGGTCTTACGCCAGATGACATAGGGGCGGATGGCACGTTCGGCGGCATTATTGGTCAGAGGAACACCGGGATGACGCAGAAATGTCCATAACATAAGCTCATCATCCAGTAAACGTTGGCACTGGTTGGCGGTTTTAGTGGGCTTATCAGGATGTTGTGCTTGCCGTAAGCCGCTACCTGCCAACAATGTCTGGCGGAAGGCTTCGCGGAGTTTATCCATGCGTTGCCGGTAGAGTCTGTCAGCGTAAGCGCCTGCGAGCCTGCGGTTATGTAAGTGGACAATCAGGCGTGCCAGACGCAGTAAACGTTTCCCTAAGATGCCTGCACGCCCGTAACGTTGTGCCATTTTTTTGAACTTGCGGATGATATGCGCCCAGCACAGTTGCCGCCGTTCAGTGGGGTGGTGGTTATAGCCGCCGTGCTGGTCGGTCACGAGTATGCCATCGAATGCACCCAACAATTCATCCGCTGCGCCTTTGCCGCGTGAGTAATGCGTCATGAAGTACACCACCTGTGGCGAACACATCACCCACAACCATTCACGTTCGCGCCCACGGTAGTGACTGGTTTCGTCCGCGTTTACCACCGGGCTGCTACGCACCGCTTCACCCGCCTGCGCATATAAAGGCGCTAACCAACCGCTGACGGGTGCAGTCGCTTCACTGATCGCACCGCTACTGAAGGATAACTGCCATTGTTCTTCCAGCAGTAACTGGATTTGCCGCGTGGATAGGCGGCAAGCCCCGTTCATCAGGGTAATCCAACTGATCAATCCTGCTCCCATCTGCCCACTGGGGACGTCTTCGGGCAACTCAGCTACCTGACGTTTCCCACAGCAAGTACACGTACCCGCATACAGGCGGTGTTCCGTTACATGGTAAGCGACTTCCGGCAGGTCAAACACCTGATGACGCTGGCTCGGTGTGGTTTCCATCGCCAGATGACCCCCACAACGGCAACAGCCTTCAGGATAATAGTGCTGGATAGCGTCCAGCCGCGATTCCTCCACTAAGGCACGTTCATGTTTGCTGTGCCCCGGCTGACCGCCGCGTTTTAGCGCGCTTTTGGGTTTGCGTTCGCGCTGGGCGCGTTGTTCGGGCGTGTCCCGTGAGGGTGGGTTAGAGGAGTTACTGGAGGAGTCATTCAGGCGTTCTTTTAGTTCTGTCAGTTCCGCTTCCAGTCGTTTGACCCGTGCTTGCAAAGCAACCACCAACGTCAGCAGATCACGGTTAAGCTGCTGGGAGGCTGCCAAATCGGTGGGCAACGCAATGTCGGTAAAATCGGTGGTGATGGTCAGATCGTTCATTCATCAAGCATAGCTCAAGCTGTGGCAGTTGCAAGCTCGTGAACAGTTACGATTGCACAACGCTGGAGTTTGCTGCAAATTGAAATACTGCCTTGCTTCAATGATGCCTTTGGCACATTGACCCCCAAGCTTGAAAAGCTCATTCACGTACTGGAGCTGACGCGCATTGAAGATTTTGTGCGCTCTTTTCGTGATGGGTCTGGACGGCCAGCGACGGAGCGATCTTGGTTTGCCAATGCTTTTGTCGCCAAAAGCGTGCTCAATATTGTCAATACGCGAGCACTCATTGACCGGCTGCAAAACGATCGCTCCCTGCGACGCATCTGCGGGTTTCCCCTGACCAAGAAACTGCCTTCCGAATCCACCTTTTCACGTGCCTTCGCTGAATTTGCTGAACAGCGTTTAGCGGAACGTGTGCATGAAACGTTGGTGAAAACGTATTTGGGCGATGCGCTGATCGGCCACCTGTGTCGGGATTCAACAGCCATTGAGGCACGTGAACGGCCTGTTGCCGAGGAAAAGCCAAAGAAAAAACAAGGGCAAACACGGATTCAGCGCCAACGGGAACAGTCACTTCAGCAAGCACTCGATGAGATACCGGTTCAGTGTAACCGGGGGACGAAGAAGAATGCCCAAGGCTACAAGCACAGTTGGAACGGCTACAAACTGCATATCGATACCGCCGATTGTGGTGTCCCGATAGCAGCCATTCTGTCTTCCGCCTCCTTTCACGACAGCGGGGCAGCCATCCCACTCTCTCAAATCAGTGCCCAACGTGTCACCAGTCTCTACGACCTGATGGATGCGGCCTATTGCAGTGCTGATTTGCACGAATACAGCCGTCATCTGGGGCATGTCCCTCTGATTGATCACAATCCTCGCGGCGGACAGAAAGAAGCGTTTGAACCTGCTGATGCCGAGCGTTACAAAATTCGCAGCACCGTAGAACGAACCAATGCCCGCCTGAAGGATGAATTTGGTGGTCGGAATGTGTGGGTGCAAGGTGCGCAAAAAGTTTACAGCCACTTGATGTTTGGGATTTTGGTGTTGAGTGCTGATCAACTGATGCGTGTCTTGTTATAAAGCGACTGGGTTTGAAAAAACACGGGAAGACTGACTGAAAAACAGGAGCAGTCGCATCGGTATGGGTGAAATTTAGCAAAAGTTACGGTAAAACTGAAAAAGCTCAGGTTTCGTTGGTCAAATTGAGTAAAAAATCGGCTGAATATGCGGCGTTCGGTCAATGCTGAAAATTGAGCAACTCAGTTTGTCGGATTTTGCAAGTCGCTCGGTGTGCACTTTCTATTTCGCCCGACCCCACGGGCAATCCGAGGGATTTTGCTGTCGGGTAATCCAGTTGCTCAATGCGGTTGCTCAGGTAACGGTGACAAGCTCGTACTGGGGCGTTACTGTCTTCTACCGTTTCTGCTTCGAGGAAAGGTTTCAGTGTGTCGATGACCGCTTGAGCTTGACCATCCTGTAGGGGGGTGTGAACAAAAGTGCGGTGTCCTGTAGACTAAGATGGCATCCCCTAAAACCAGAGAAAAAGGACTTTCCCATGTTGACAGTTAGCTCCCGCGACCAAAAACTTTTAGAAGCCTTGAACCGCAACCCCGCATTAAAAGCTCGGATGGAAGGGCTAATCGAGGTGGTTGAAAATGCCGGTGATGACATTATCAAAGCAGCAGACGCCGAACAGCGGGTGATAGAAGAACTGCGCCAAATGGGAAATGATGCGATCACTGCATGGGCAAACAAACGTGTAGAAAAATGCACAGCCCCAGCCTGTGAAGAAGGCATTGGGAAGTATGTAAAGAGTGGAAAAAAAACTGTCATTGGCACACGACCTACGGAAAAATCCACATAAGCGAACCGGTCTACCGGATTCCCGGCAAGCGTGTCCGCCCCTTTAGCCAGAGTGCCGAGGTTGTTTGCCGAGGCTGTTCGCTCCCGCTGCAACGGGCGGTGACGGACTTTGGGGCGGACTGTTCATTTGCTCAAGTGCCTGATAAATTAGAAGAACATTACGGGATACGGCTGGCATCCAGCAGCATCCGACACATCACCGAAGGTCACGCCAAACGCATCCATGAATCCCAAGTGTTGATAAAAGACTATCCAAGCACGTTGGGAAAAGCCTATGTCATTGCCGAAATGGACGGCAGCATGATCCCCATCGTCGAGATTGACGAAACAGCCCCCGACAAGCGCAAAGGCAAAAAGGAAAGCTGGAAAGAAGCCCGCCTGTGTCTTGCCCACGCCAAAGGCAGTGCTACGCCAACGTTTGGCGCAATATTCGGTGGCACGGTAGAAGATGCTGGAAAAATCTTATTCGACACCGCCTGCCGTGCTGGATTTGGAAAAAGCACGTTCCTCCATGCGGTGGGTGATGGGGCAAGCTGGATCAACCGTCAAGTGGATGAACAATTTGGCACACAAGGACATTACCTGATTGATTTTTATCATGTTTGTGAATACCTATCAGCAGCATCCGCAAGCTGTTCATGCCTCAAGGACAAGGATAAATGGTTTGCCAAACAGAAAAAAGCCCTACAGGATGGTCAAGCTCAAGCGGTCATCGACACACTGAAACCTTTCCTCGAAGCAGAAACGGTAGAAGACAGTAACGCCCCAGTACGAGCTTGTCACCGTTACCTGAGCAACCGCATTGAGCAACTGGATTACCCGACAGCAAAATCCCTCGGATTGCCCGTGGGGTCGGGCGAAATAGAAAGTGCACACCGTTACATCATCCAGCAACGCTTAAAAAAATCGGGGGCATGGTGGAAAAGTGATAATGCGGCGGATATGTTGGCGTTGAGGGTCATGCGGGGAAACCAGCAATGGAAGCATTATTGGCGAAACACCGCTGAGGCGGCATGAGGTTTACCGCACTTTTGTTCACACCCCCTGTAGGGCTTTTTTCTGTTTGGCAAACCATTTATCCTTGTCCTTGAGGCATGAACAGCTTGCGGATGCTGCTGATAGGTATTCACAAACATGATAAAAATCAATCAGGTAATGTCCTTGTGTGCCAAATTGTTCATCCACTTGACGGTTGATCCAGCTTGCCCCATCACCCACCGCATGGAGGAACGTGCTTTTTCCAAATCCAGCACGGCAGGCGGTGTCGAATAAGATTTTTCCAGCATCTTCTACCGTGCCACCGAATATTGCGCCAAACGTTGGCGTAGCACTGCCTTTGGCGTGGGCAAGACACAGGCGGGCTTCTTTCCAGCTTTCCTTTTTGCCTTTGCGCTTGTCGGGGGCTGTTTCGTCAATCTCGACGATGGGGATCATGCTGCCGTCCATTTCGGCAATGACATAGGCTTTTCCCAACGTGCTTGGATAGTCTTTTATCAACACTTGGGATTCATGGATGCGTTTGGCGTGACCTTCGGTGATGTGTCGGATGCTGCTGGATGCCAGCCGTATCCCGTAATGTTCTTCTAATTTATCAGGCACTTGAGCAAATGAACAGTCCGCCCCAAAGTCCGTCACCGCCCGTTGCAGCGGGAGCGAACAGCCTCGGCAAACAACCTCGGCACTCTGGCTAAAGGGGCGGACACGCTTGCCGGGAATCCGGTAGACCGGTTCGCTTATGTGGATTTTTCCGTAGGTCGTGTGCCAATGACAGTTTTTTTTCCACTCTTTACATACTTCCCAATGCCTTCTTCACAGGCTGGGGCTGTGCATTTTTCTACACGTTTGTTTGCCCATGCAGTGATCGCATCATTTCCCATTTGGCGCAGTTCTTCTATCACCCGCTGTTCGGCGTCTGCTGCTTTGATAATGTCATCACCGGCATTTTCAACCACCTCGATTAGCCCTTCCATCCGAGCTTTTAATGCGGGGTTGCGGTTCAAGGCTTCTAAAAGTTTTTGGTCGCGGGAGCTAACTGTCAACATGGGAAAGTCCTTTTTCTCTGGTTTTAGGGGGTGCCATCTTAGTCTACAGGACACCGCACTTTTGTTCACACCCCTGCATCGCCACCGGTTTGCTACAACTGTTTTCCCTCAAGTACCATGAGGGGCTTTGGAAGCAGCAGGTCTTGTATTTGCGCACCCGTTCCCGTGAATTGCCTTCCGAGAACACCGTGCGACAGATTTTAGCACCACTACTGGCACGGCAATTACTGCGCTCTCCCCCCAAAGCCTTCTGGTGGCGAATTAACGCGGCCGTCAACGGCGATGAGGACGATGATAGGCAAACATGAACCGCTAACAGCGGGAAAATACCCATAATCAAGGTGTTAAAACAGCAGTTCAGTAAGGCTGCTGCCTAACGCCATGCTTGGTTTTTTTGGGGGGGAAGTCATCACTGTTGAGTAATGTTCACGCATATCGTATTTCCACTACCGATTGACATGATACATGTCTTTTCAAGCGTGGATAGCAGGCCAAAATAAACATTCCGATAATCCACTAAATCTCCGTAACCGCTGAGTGATGCCATGCGTTATCTAAAAACTTGCTTGTTACTGCTGTCATTGTTGTTACTGCTTAGCCCCATGCGCTTACAAGCCTTTGTGGCTCCGGCACAAGTACAAGTCGAAAGCGAGTGGGGGGATGCCAATCCAGATGATGTGAAAGCGGTCTTGAATTCCGTGATCGAAGCCATTTCCCCCTATATGGCAGGGCGAACCTTTGGTAATATCATTGTCAGAAACGACAAGAGTGGTCCTATTTCCCTGTACGAAAAAAGCCCTAACGACGAATACATCGTTCTGTTAAACGTTAACGGGCGTTACTGGGCGCAACTCGCTTACCAGTTTTCCCATGAAATGTGCCACTTGATGTCAAACTATGACCTTGCCCCCAATAACATCACCCGCCAGCAATGGTTTGAAGAATCACTCTGCGAAGCCTTTAGCTTGTTTGCTTTGGAAAAAATGGCACAACAGTGGGCAAGCAACCCGCCGTACCCACATTGGCAGGAATATGCCCCCAAGTTTACCGAATACCAGCAAGACATGTTCAAGCAAACGCATCGTCAGCTTCCCAACAGCATGAAATTGCCCAAATGGTATCAGGCGTATGCCAAAACGCTGAGCGCCGACCCTTATGCCCAAGGGCGTGATCTCAACGAACTGGTTGCCAACCAGTTATTACCTATTTTTACGGAACAACCGGAAGCATGGACAACGCTCAATTATTTAAATCTGGGCGATGACAGTGATGATAAATCATTGCGTAAGTACCTGACAGATTGGGAAAATAACCTCCCATCCAAGTGGCAGCCAACTGTTGAAGAAATTCAGCAAATACTCATAAAGCCTGCACAATAAACCTTTCTTCGGAAAAAGGTTTTTTGATCCATAAAATAATTGTATTATATCCTATATAAAAATCTGAACTTTCAAATACTCTGTCCGTCATAAATAGCAATAACAGTGGATAGGGATATATAGGGTGTATGCAATGAACAAGAAACCTCTGTTGCTTTTATTAGCAATTACCATTTTTATGATCGGTTACTGGATACCGGAAGACCGTCATGTGCCGGTAGCAAGTGCCAAGTCTTATCAGGGCAACCCAACAGTGTATGGCTATAAAGTGGGTGGGTTTGATGCGTACAAAGGCATTAATATTTTCGCTGACCAAGGTGCTTCCGTAGAAGCTGTCACCAGTGGGCTAGTCCTTTACAGTGCAGATACCCCGCGAGGTGATAATTCTGTGTGGGTATTGGGTGCAAAATGGCGCTTACATCACTATGCCAACTTGGACACGGTTGCAGTAAAACCTGCTTCTTGGGTTAAAACAGGCGAGAAAATCGGCACATTGGGTACTGCCAAGCAAACTAAATCTGCGGCTAACTTGTATTACTCTATCCGTAGTCTGCCGCCATTAGTCACCGGTTGGAAAGCCGAACAACCGTTAGGGTTGGATCAAGTCTTTTACGTTAATCCCCACGAGTTTTTAACGGCTTATCAAGACGAAGCCAAGCCCGCCCATTGAGCTTACAGAGACGCAATGGATGCGTCTCTCGCCTCTCATTCCGCCTGCTGCGCTAAGCGTTCGGCAACATCGCGCAGCGTTTGCACACACCTATCCCCGTTATCCCGCTGCTGTAGTGGCAGAAAATCCGCGATTAACTGTAATTGCCTTACCACAGAATCAAATTGACGACTGCTGGTCGGTACGGGTGCAGCCGCATCCTGATACAGCTTTACCAATGCCTTGACAGGCTGATCAGCCAAGGTATTTTCCAGCAAGTAAATGGCCAGTTGCGCATCAACGGGTATCACTGCATCAAAGAAGTCATACGACCGTGCAAAACGCTGGCGAGCCAGTTCCTGGCAGCGTCTGGCGTGTTGCAATGCTAGTACGGCTTCCGGTTGTTGCGCATCCGTTGTTAGCAATGCATCGAGTTGCAAACCGTTAAGCAGTGCATACAAATTAAAGGCGGGGTTTTCTAGCGTAACGTTTCGGTTGGCAGCGTGATAAGCCCGACGGCTGTGATTGAGTGCCTCTTTAATGGCCTCAGTTAAGGGGTGAGTGGTAGTTTCCGCCCGCTTGTACAATACCGCTTTGCGCTTCCATGCACTACCCAGCAATGACCAGCGCTCAGCATTGGGCTTGGTATCCGTCACACCTTGGCTAATAACGTGTTTGATGCCATCGACGGTTTCGACCTGAATCCCTTCGGTAACTTCCAGCAAACCGGTAAGGCGGTTAATGGCATTATTCAACAGGGAATGCCCTGCCTCCCCGCCAATTTTTTCACCCGTTCGCGCTTCCAGATTGGCTAATTGTTCGACTGCCTTAACCGGCACGCGCCCACCGTCATCGCCACTGATCGCTTGACGGTAAGCCGCTTGGGCTTGCTCGAAACCTTCCGGTGCGTATTCAGCATACAATTCACCTAACGCAAATTGTATCCGCGATAATTGCAGCCATTCTGCGGGGGAACGTTGCAACAACCCCTGTACTTTGTGGTAGGTCGTTGCAAACGTTCGGTGCTTGCGGTGATTCGCATCGGTTTGTAAGGTTTCCAGTTCTGCCAGTAACTCATCCGGGGCGACGGGATTCCAGGCTGTTTTTACCTCTGGTTGGCTACCATCCGCATCCAGCACATAACTGGGGTCGCCGTATGCCTGATAAGCACCCCACGTATTGCAGTGCTTATCGTGTGTCCATGTTGCCCGCCGGGCGTTATGCACCGCCGCCCCGAAGGTTTGTTGTTCTTGCACAAATGCACTGAAAAAAGTTTTTGCAAACACCGCTGCGGCGGCATCATCGACAGCCCACCCCGCCGCCACCACGCACCGCACCCCCATTTCGATTAATTCCTGAGCCAAACTGTAAGCCAGGTGGTTGTAAGGCACATCGGTACGCACGGGTTCACCGTTGGTTGTGGCAAGATGGCAGCAGTTTAAAAACACCAATTCAGGCACGACCTCCATTTGCCCAATTTCGGCTGCGGTCAGCAATAAGCCGCCTGATAACACGACCCCGGTACGATACTTGCCATCTTTATGTTTGGCATTTACCACCCCGTGAGCCGCAATGGTCAGGATACGGTAGGGCTGTTTGAACAAGGCGTTGAACACCATTTCAGCAGTATGATGCGGCGCATCACTGTGTTTCTGAGGGTACAGTGCGACTACCTCATAGTGCTCCGGTGCTTGTTGCAGAATGGTATGAATGGTGTTGGCTTCCTGGGCAGCCCCCGGTAACGAGAGCAAACCGGCTTCTGGTTCAGGGTGCTGTGGATTAAAAGCACCCTGATACCCCGTCGTCGCAGGGTTGCCGATGACACACGCGGTGCGTTGTACCGTGCTGGTCACGGTGCGCCGGAAACGGACTGACACCAGTTGACGTATCATCGCGACCTGCAATACCAAGGGTTCATCATCTGCCAGCAACATTTCCCAAGGCAAATTAGCGGTATACGCATCCACCACCAACAATAGGCGTTCGGTCTGACGTGCCATCGCCTTAAAGTGCAAGGGAACCATCAACTGGAATAAGGTACGTGCCGCTTCAGCGTTATAGCGATTATTCCACAAGCTGCTCTCGACCAAGGTTTCAATCAGACGCGGTTGACGCTGATAGGCAATTTCTTCAGCCCGTGCGCGTTCAGAAAGGAACACGTATTTAAACGCATCGGGGGTTTCGCCCGCTTTATAGTCGTCTGGTGGCAGTGAATTGGCGGCCGTCACCATCAAGCGTGGCCAATAACCGGAAGCTGCCATCACGCCTAAACGCGGGCGTACCCCTTTGCAAATCAGCATATGCGGCGCTGCGCTCACTTGCACCGCATAGCGCTGAAACTCTTTTGTGAGCCGTTTAGGCAATTCCCGTACTGCGTAGGCAGCCGTAATCGCCGTGTCACGATACAGCTCAATGAATTCCAGTTTACCAACCCGCAACTGGCTGGTTGTATTTCTGGCAAAGCGTTGATTCGCCTCACAAACCCCGCGCACAATTGCATCAATGGAGGATTCAACGGTGATGTGTGTGGTGGAATTATAGCCGATCAACAGGCTGTTCAACCCCAATGACAGTGCCGCCGGTGGTAAGGTCTCTTCCAGCCCAGTAATCAGTTCATGCTGTTGCAGGAGGAAATTTAACACCCCATCTGCCACGCCTTCCGTAATGCGTTGGGTAGAAATTTTGCTCCAGTCACCTAAACCGATAATCACCGCACCTTTGCCTGTCCCACGCTGAAGTTCTTCCTGGGTGCGTTTATTCAGAATAACGATGCTGCTGCCTTCGGTATCCGCGTATACGCCTAAACGCTGGCGCTGACTTAATGCTCCCTTGACAATGTACTCATCCACTGCCCGTTCTGCCCCGGAAATGGCATCGGCCCAATAATGCCCGCACATCACCGGCAATTGTGCAAAGCGTAAATCCATGGCCTGCACACTGACGGTGAGGCGGTGTGCTTTACGGTTGGCAAGTGGGTATTCGGGGGCATCGCTGTAAATGCTGTACACGAACGTTTCAGCACTGGGGTAAGGTTCTGGCGCTGCTTCGTAGCTACGAATAATGTCATCGCCACGACTAACCGGCGGGGTTTGCTCCAGCTTGGTAGTCGTGCCAGTTTCCAGCAATTCACGGATAGCCGGGAAATACTGCGATGTATGGGTTAACGCCCCGTGATTGACAGGCATGTACCAATAACGGTCTTCTGGCAACCACTCCAGCTTACCGGACTTCCACGTGACCGAGCCATCACCTTGCGCGGTGGAGCGTAGATAAAGCCGTGAATTCTCCAGTTTAATGCCACAGTCTGTTTGCTCTGCTTTGCCAAAAACATAGGCAATGTGTTCGGGGTTCGGCAAGGGTTTTAGCTTTGCCCAGACAGCGTGCGCGGTGGCTAAGGTCGTACTGCCGGGGATGGCTCCAGTCGTATCACCAAACCAGCGATCACGATTGTGTTTCTTAAAGGTTGCCCAGGTATCGGGGGTAAAATAATCGAACCCAGTAGCACCATCGGTATCGCTAAATCCGGGGCGTGGCAATAACTGTAAGGCACCGGGAAATGCTCCTATAACATCCAGAATACCTTGTAACGAGCGCGACATATCCAGCATTGCCAGCTTGCGGATACTGCTGGCACGCCCGACTAAGGTGCTGACCATGGCATGAGAGCCATTGTTGGGGGTTCCCAGCATAATAAAGCGCCCTTGGCGTTTGACCACTTCTGCCCATAAGTTGGTTTGTGCCAACATGGCTCGCACGACCAAGCCGCCCATGCTGTGCGCTAGTAAATGTACCGGTTGATCCGGTGGCACGAATGCCAAAATACCGCGCAAGCGTTGTGCAAGGCGCTCGGCGGCTTCTTCAACCGGGTTGCGCCAATCGTAGGGGAATTCAATCACATCGTAGGTTTCCCCTAAAAAAGCCGACAGCTTGCCGTAAAACAGGTCAACCAATGCTTCTGGCACAACGCTTTGCTCGATGTGGATGCGCCCTAAGCCACCGATGCCCAGTTCCAGGACATCCAGCCAGACGCGGTTGCCATGACCGGGGCGTTGGTGGGCGGCGGTGGGAATTTCCAGATGACTGCCCATAATACCGGGTACGTAAATCACCACCGGGCGTTTGCCACTGGGGGCGCTGAGGCGGGTGGTGGCGGAACGTTCCTGACGCTCTTGCTTAGCCACATCCGTCAGTGGTTCAAACGCGGTGTGTTCCGGGGCATTGCCTGCTAACCATTCATCCAGCGCCTGACGGGTATAGGGGTTGCTGAAGTAAGAGAAATGGCTGACTTCCTGCCCTTGGTCAAATAAAGCGTAAGTGTCCGGGTGGCGTGCTTGCCCGGCATACATGGAGTGCGTATCCACTACCAAATCATTTCTGACCTTGTTGAAAAACATCCAATCGGTGAACATGACCGCGATGCGTTTGAGGGCATTGCCGCCAGCAATATCACCCGCAATGACTGCCATTTTCACTCCCTTGAGACGGGGTGCGTTAGCTAGCAATGCGCCCATCGGCGCATCGGTCAGCATGGCTTCGATACCGGGAATTACATGCGGGTCAATACGCTTGCTGGCAATTTCCAGCACAATACGCTTGAAAGCCGACAGCATGGCGTTGCCCAACCCGCCGGTAAATGAACCAACCAGCAAGTTCATTAATGACAACAGGCTGGACAGAAACAGTTCAAGATTATCAGAAAGCAGTGTTGTGCCACCGGCTGGGCAGGCAACCCGCACGTAACGCTCTATCCTGAATTGTTTGGTTTGCAATAAGGCGGATAACTCACGCAATTGCGCTTGCTGTAGGGCATTCAGACTTTCCCGCAAGGCTTTTTGCTGGCGGGTTTCTTTGGTATTAGCGGGTGGATGCCGTTGATAACGCAGGATCAATTCTTTGTTCAGGGTATCCATGCACAGCAAATCACCCACTAACCCGCCCCGCGAATGGGTGACTACCGATAAACGTGCCCCTTGAGGTAAGGAACGCGCAAGTTGCAAAGCATTCTCGATCGGGCTTTCTGAAAAGGTACGGTGCTCGAAACCGTAAATGTGTTCACCAAATTGGCGTTGCAAATTGCCCCAGAGTTTATGACCGGCATTGTTGGCTAACTCTTTGAAGCTGCCAAGTGTGCTGGATGCTGTGCCATGAATGAACAGGAGTATGGGGGTGTCAGCGCTTTGTCTATTGGCCTCCCAATAAGCGGGATCATCCGCCATAACCCGGTCAGCAGCCAGAATGGCTTGCCCTTGCCAACGGTATAAGCCCGGTTGACCACCGTCTAAACGTGATTCAATCGCCCACATCAGTGCTTTAGCACCTACCCAAGACAAATTGTCTTCCAAGTCTTCACTCAGGTGTTGGCTGAGTTTTTCGCCTAAGGCATCTTTAGCCAAGCGTAAGGCTTCGGCTTTGGCGGTTTCAATCAAGGCATCGGGGGCAAGGTTCAAGACGGCTAGTTTTGACCATACCCAATCACTTAGCCCGCGTGATGTGCCTTCGGGGTCAGGTAGTTTGCTGAGATCCAGCACGCCTGTGGCGTATTCAGTGGGGTATAGGCGTTGCAAATCGGCTTGCAATTTGTCAGCACGGATGAATAGCGTTGTGCCGTCTGTGGCTTCCAGCGCCAATAATTGCGTAGCCTCAGCCGTGGTGCTGATTTTGCCTGCCTCACCACTGCGATTGGGAGCCAGCAGTTCATGCACGGCGGTTACCTTGACAACTGCTTCGCTAATAAAAGGGTCAGGTATTCCCGTAGCAGAACGGCTAATATCGCTAAGGATGGCGGGGGGAGTCTTCGCTAGGTTGGTTGATGCTCCGGGGACACCGGGTAATAACAGTTGCAGGGAATGCTTATCAGCAGTATCAGACATATTGAAACCCTCGCTCGCCCGTGGTGATTTTATGCTGACAGTATAGTCCATATAGCCTATGAATGCTGGCATACCGGTGTTTTGCTGCACTGACGAAAATGTTATAATCACACGTTTATTTGCGGGTATTGACGGAGTTTGTGATGGTAAAGGTTGGTTTTGTCGGTTGGCGCGGTATGGTCGGTTCGGTACTGATGGAACGGATGCGTGCGGAACACGATTTTCAGGGCTTTGAGCCAGTATTTTTCACCACTTCGCAGTCCGGCAAACCCGGCCCTGACGTCGGCATGGGCGCGAAACCGCTGGAAGATGCAATGAATATCGACAAGCTGGCGGAAATGGACATTATCCTCTCCTGCCAAGGCGGTGATTACACCAATGCGGTGTACGCCCCCCTTCGCGCCCGCTGGAACGGCTACTGGATTGACGCAGCTTCCACCCTGCGCATGGCAGATGACGCCATCATTGTACTCGACCCGGTAAACCGTAACGTGATCGACGCGGGCTTGCAAAGCGGCATCAAGAATTACATCGGCGGCAACTGCACCGTTTCCCTGATGTTAATGGCCTTGGGCGGCTTGTTTGAAAAAGGGCTGGTCGAATGGATCAGTTCCATGACTTACCAAGCCGCTTCCGGTGCGGGCGCGAAAAACATGCGCGAATTGCTCACGCAAATGGGCGAATTGAATGGCGAAGTCGGCGATTTGCTGGCAGACCCTGCTTCTGCGATTCTCGACATCGACACCAAAGTTACCGCGAAATTGAATGACGGCACACTGTCCACCGCCAACTTCGGTGCGCCGCTGGCTGGTAGCCTAATCCCGTGGATCGACAAGCTGTGGGAAAACGGTCAAACCAAGGAAGAGTGGAAAGGCATTGCCGAAACCAACAAAATCCTCGGCAAAACGGCGGCGAACCTCATCCCTGTGGATGGGCAGTGTGTGCGTATCGGTGCAATGCGTTGTCATTCGCAAGGTTTCACCATCAAGCTTACGCAAGATTTGCCGCTGGCGGAAATTGAAAGCATTATCGCCAGCCATAACGAGTGGGTAAAAGTCATCCCGAATGACAAGGAATCCACCTTGCACGGCCTGACTCCAGTACAAGCTTCCGGCACGCTGACTGTTCCGGTTGGGCGGATTCGCAAAATGAACTTGGGGCCGGAATACCTCACCGCGTTCACCGTCGGCGACCAATTGCTGTGGGGTGCGGCTGAACCGGTGCGCCGGATGCTGAAAATTGCACTGGAACATATTAGCAATGCTTAATAACTAGTGGAAACCCTAAGCTCCTCCTGTCAGTTCTCATGAGTAATGTCATGATTTGTCTAGGCTTAATCACCTATGATTCACAGAAGATTAAACACCAAGCAAAATACCACTACAGGAGGCCGCCCCCATGATTTCATACATGGAGCTCAATGAGCAAAACCACAAAATTACTGAATTGTCCAATGTGTTAAGTTACCTGATTAACGAACGTTCCATGTGTGATACCGAAGTATCCTGTGAGTTGTTTTTCCGTTATGTCGAATTGGTAAAAGAGCATCTGGAAACCGAAGAGCGCGAGTTATACCAGTTGTTGTTGATGGATGATGACAACGATGCTCGCAATACCGGGCGCAAATTCCTCTCCGGTTCCGGCGAAATCAAGCGGGTCTTTGGGCAATATTTGAAACGCTGGTGCAAAGGCAAAGAACTGCGCATTCGTGATCATGAAGCGTTTATCCGCGATACCCGCGAGATTTTTGCGCTGGTGATTCGCCGCATTGACGACGAAATCGTGCATTTATACCCGACGTTATTGCACAACGGCTATTTGCCGATGAAGGCGCAAGCGGCTTAATGATAGGTGTCGGTGAGGGGGCTTGCCTGTTATTAACCCCTCACTCGGTTGTCCATTTAAATGACAAGGTGCCAATCACCAAAAACACCGCTGCCATTGCTACCAATACCAGCAATTGCACACCAATATCCGCCAAGCCTGCCCCATCCAGCATAATCGCCCGCGCCGCACTGAGGATGTGGGTCAATGGTGACAATTGACTCACCCATTGCATCACTGGGTTAGTGCCTTCCATCGAAAACCATACCCCCGACAACACCATCATTGGCCAAGTCAGCAGGTTGAGTAAACCGCCCGCCAATTCCTCGCTGCTCACCCGTGCGGCAACCACCAAGCTCAGCGCAATCAGGGTAAATGCCCCCAATACCAGCACCAACAATAAGTTCCAATAACTGCCTTCCATCGTGAAATGCATGAACAGGTTAGTGCCGGTAAATACAATCGTGGTCACGACGACGACCAGCGCCAAACGTGAAGCAATTTGCGCCAACAGGAATTCGGTAGCACTCAAGGGCGTGGCATTCAGGCGTTTCAAATAGCCGCTTTTGCGGTAGCGCACGATCACAAAGCCCACGCCAAACAAGCAACTGAACATCAGGTTCATCCCCAAAATGCCGGGAACCACCCAATCGACGTAGCGGATTTCTGCGCCCTGCACACTCTGTGGCTGCAACGCTGTACCGCCGCTGTGTTGCAACAGCTTTTCCAAAAAGTAACCGTTTTGCAAGTCGCTATTGATCCAATACCGGGCAGATTCGGCGCGTAAATCCAGCAGCATATCGACCTGATGCCGCCCGACTTTGCGCACCGTTGCCTCCACCGCATCCGGTGTCACCTCATAAAACTCAACGTGTTCGGTGTGCAGAAACGGATGCTCGGCACTTTGAGCGACCACCGCGACTTTGAACAGCGGCTGCCCATCCCCCGAAAACACAAACGCCAAGCCAAACACCAACGCGATTGGCAGGATGAAATTCCAGCCAAGGGTGGAACGATCCCGCAAAAATTCCAGAGAGCGGGCGTAAAACGTTGCCCAAATACGCTTGATCAGATTGCGCGGCAAACCTCGCCCTTCAGGGCGGGGAGGATAGCGCGGGCGGTGTAGCCGCCCTATGTTCACTGAGATTTGGTTGTTTTCTTTCACATAAAAACCTAAAATTGTTCTATCTGTCGTTGTCGGCGGCAGAGCCTTGGAAGTACCGTCGGATAGATGGGAAGGGTTCTCCAAATAGGAGTTTGAAAACCCAAGGTGCAGAAAAACCCATAGCCCTAGAAACTGAGGTGGCGTAAAAGAATATTTCCCTTCGGGGTTGCAACGGACTAAGGGAACCCACCGAAGCAAGTCAGCTATCTGGCTGAATGCAGTAGGAATCCCCTTCCTTTAGGGAGGGGAGGATGTCAAAACTCCATTTTCCACAACAAGCCCATGCCGACCATCATAAAGGCGGCTGCTATTAACAAACCGCCTTGGTAACTGCCGGTTGCTTCGGCAATGTAGCCGGTAATTGCGGGGGCGACGATTTGCGCCACGCCGTAACTCACGGTCAGCCGCGCCATCGCTTTGGCAGGGTTGGCGGGGTAATAACGCCCGATGACCGTCAGGGTCAGGCTGACAATGCCGATAAAGGTTGCACCATACAGCGCGGCGCTCAATACCGCCAATAAAGGATGCTGGGATAAGGCTGGCAATAAAATCGACACAATTTGCCCCGCAAATGCCAATTGCAAGGCGCGTACATCGCCCACCCGCCGCGCCACCCGATCCCACACAAAACAGGCAGGTGTGGCAGCAAGCCCTACCAAGACCCATGTCCAGTTTCCCCAGCCTGCTAATGCCGGAATTTTTTCCACCATTGCCACGGTGAAGGTGGCACTGACCACAAAGCCCACGCCCGCGCAAAAATACATCGCCACCATCAGCAGCAACCAACGGCGTGACGGTGGCGTTTGGGTATGGGGGGCTTGCGCCGTTGTCGGGAGCGGTTCGGGCAACCATAACCACGCGGGAATAAACAGCAGCGCCGCCAGCAGACTGAGTGTCCACCATTGCTGCGCCCAATCCAGCGCCAAGGCACTCATGGCAACCGCTACTAACCCCGACACCAAAATGCCTCCGCCCAAGCCACCGAAATGAATGCCGAGTTCGGGGCGATGCCCATTGCGTATTAGCCAGCTTAGCATTAAGCCTGACCCGATCAGCATTCCAGCGGCGCTGCTTAAACCTGCGGTATAACGAAAAATCGACCACAGCACCATGTCTTGCGTCAGCGCCATGCCCGCAATGCTCAACACGCCAATGACTAAGCCTGCGCGGTAGAGTCGGTATTTGGTGTGCAAACTGCTAATGGAGGCGGCGAGTAATGCGCCACTCATGTAGCCCATGTAATTGAAGGTAGCAAGCCAGCCGCCCGCAACTTCGGTGAGCCAAGTTTCTGCTCGCATCACCGGCAGTAACGGCGTGTAGGCAAACCGCGCTAAGCCCACGGTGAGGATCAGGCTGCAAATGCCTGCCAGCAATACTTTTCTTGTGTCTGTCGAACGCAGCATACCCGCACCTGATTCTTGTGATTGGCCAGCGCGGATAATGGCACAAACTATTGTTGCAGTGCGCTACTATTTGCTGTCCAAATGTTGAGGGCAGGCCATCAAGTGATCGAGTTTTGTGATAAGGCGCTGCAAGGTTTGCCGTGCAGCGTGGTCGTTATTGGTGCGGATATTATTAGCACGGATATTTTCAATGGCTTGCTCTATCTGATGGCAGATTAACTCAATCTCTTGAGACGTATTGTCGATAGAGATAACAGGTGGTTTTTCAGGAACATTATCTGATGGTAATTGTTCAATTTCCGTTTCTGCTGCTTGAAGCGGAATCTGGACAATGACATCTGAACCATGCTGGATTGATTCTTTTCGAGAAAAAATCAATCTATAAAACCATTGAAAAAAAGCGCTCATTTTATTGCTTCCTTTATGCTATTTCTACCTCAAGAATGGAGGCTACTCTTACTAGTTTTGATTTTAATTCTTGTTGGTTTTTTTCAATATTGTGCAGCGAGCTTTTGATCATTTCCTCTTCTGCCTTTAACTTTATGACTTTAGAGCGACTGTACAGTTCATCAGCATCATGTGCAGTGCTCTTATTAATGCCTTGACCTAAATTTGATACTATGCGGCTTATCACTTCACGATGTTGATTAATGAAGTCGTTATTATCAATTTCTGGCGAGATTTGTTCATTGATTAAACTGATTTCTTTTTGTAAAGAATTCACATCTTGTGATTTTTTATATTTTTCATTCTCAAGCGAAAAATAATTCTGCAAAATGGAGTCGACTACATTTTTAATTTTAGCTTCATCAGGTTCAACTACTGCGACAGGTTCAACTACTGCGACAGGTTCAACTACTGCGACAGGTTCAACTACTGCGACAGGTTCAACTACTGCGACAGGTTCAACTACTGCGACAGGTTCAACTACTGCGACAGGTTCAACTACTGCGACAGGTTCAACTACTGCGACAGGTTCAACTACTGCGACAGGTTCAACTACTGCGACAGGTTCAACTACTGCGACAGGTTCAACTACTGCGACAGGTTCAACTACTGCGACAGGTTCAACTACTGCGACAGGTTCAACTACTGCGACAGGTTCAACTACTGCGACAGGTTCAACTACTGCGACAGGTTCAACTACTGCGACAGGTTCAACTACTGCGACAGGTTCAACTACTGCGACAGGTTCAACTACTGCGACAGGTTCAACTACTGCGACAGGTTCAACTACTGCGACAGGTTCAACTACTGCGACAGGTTCATGACTTAATATTGCTTTTACGAGATATTTTTGCCTATCAGTAAGTGAAAACTGCCATTTTATGAGAAAAAACTTTTTTAGTTCTTTCTCAAGTGCTATATCATCAATGTCATTAATTAGATCTAGTTCATCTTTAAAAAAAGTACGTTTTTCGGTAATATATCCATCACTGTTTTGAATGCCATGCTCATGTAATTGTTGCTTGGTAATCTTTGTCAATGCAATGACTCCTGCAATAGGAAAAACCAATCTTCCTCGATATGGACTATTATCAGAACTAACCAGTTCCTTAATATTTAAATCATTTAGTAATTTGTCTTGTAATCGATAAATGTAGCTATTGACTTGCTTTATTGGGTGTGTAACTGATTTTACTTGACCTAAGTGTTCATACTTGCTTTTTATGTTGATGATGTTTTGGTCGCCATCAATAATAGTGGTGATGTTCCAAGCTTTTACTTCGATAATTAAGATGCCGAGCCTTGGTGAGAAAATAATGAAATCTGGTCGCCTATCTTGAACATCAAGTTCATGGCACACAATGCAATCATCAGGTAATTTTTTGAGTAGGTTAAAAATTGTTTCTTCCCCTTTATTTCCATTAAAGCAAGGGGATTCTGGTATAAGAATTGGCATGTTAAATCTCCTCGTTGACTGGATTTTCATTGATAACATCATTGATGCGTTTGGTTTTTTCTTCAAGAGCAATGCCAGTTTTCATATTCTCTACAAGGCTCTCAAGTGCTATTGCATATTTAACTTTTATTTCAATGAAATCAACTTCGTCTTTCAATGTTTTAGTAGCGATAAGCCCATTTTCTAACTGACGAGCTTTTATCAGTGAAAATGCATCTTCAACTTTATGAGTCACAACAGCATGATGTTTGGTATCAACCGTTGTGATAACCTTGTCTACTTCAACGTTAACAGTCATTTCATTAGGCAGATCATCATCATAGCTGGTTGGGTTTTTATGCTCTAACAGGCTGTAATATTCCTTGATGTCTTGACGGTATTGTTTTATTGCGTTTCTTAGGTTTTTTCTGGATACTTTATTTTCAGATGATTGGCTAATCAGTGTATCAATGGCTTGTTTTATTTTTGCTTCAACACTGTCCGGGTTTTGTTTAACAAAGTCATCGAAATTGAACTCTGCTGTTTCTTCTTCGCTTAGTGTTTCTTCTTGCGCTATTTTAGATAACTGTTTCGAGTTCTTTTTAAGTTCGCTAAAAGCAAATTTAGCCTTCAGCGTGTCGGCTTTCCAAGTTTGGAATGTGTCATGATTGCCGACAAATAAGAGTATTTTCTCTTGGTCTTGGACGGCGACCACAAGACGACATGACTTTGGCAAATCATACACATTGTATAATTTTCCTGAGATGCCTTGAATAGTGACGGTGTTTAACTTATCAATAATAAGTGCATCATTAAAAACATCACTTTCTTGTGATTTTGCCATAATGGCTAAGGCAACCATTGCAGCACGACGGTAATCGCCATCTTTTTGGTAAAGTTTATGAATAGAATGGATAAAACCATTATGCTTATAATAGATCATTAGGGTGACACTCATTTTTATAAACCTAAAGCCATACTGGGGAATATGACCTTAGGTTGAAGTTAACAATATGATCGGCTTAACGATGGCAGATTGTATTTTCAACAAGACAGAAAATTATCGCTGATTGATAATTTCTTCAATTTCCGTGATTCTTCTGCGATCTTCTTGTTCACTAAGTGCACGTTGACGCATTCTTTCTCTAATCTCCTCAAAGCCTGAAATTCTAACTCTAACGTCTTCTGCAACTTTTTGGCGTTTATTCCATTCGGAACAGGTGATGGAGAATTTTTCAATGATATTGGTATAATCAAATTGTAAAGCTAATAAATCAGCATCGCGTTTGAGGTTTCGCAGGTACATTTCAGCAATGTTTTTGTTGGTGCGAATATTTTTTCCGATGTCAGCAGCATGAGCCTTAATATTCTCACAAGTATCGGTTTCAATATTGGTGTAAATGGTTTCTATATCATTTTTACAGTCATGACTAAAAGCAATATTATTTTTTATTGCTTTTATTTCTTGCTTTTTTTGATGACAAGCTTTGTAAAGGGCGTGGCATTCAGCTTTAAGGTTTTCGACGTTTCTGATCTCTGATTGAAACCAGTCTTCTTTTTCCTTGAGAGCGCTATCATCAATAATGACACCTAAATCTTCTGGTTCATTTGGCTCATCTGGAAAATACTCTTCATCAAAGTTAGTTAAATCAATATTGTCCTCTGGACTGGACTGGACTGGACTGGACTATCATCCAATGCAGATTGATTATTTTCCATTACTTCATGGAGATAGCTGTCGATATTGAATTCATTAAAGTCAATATTTTGATTATTTTCGTCCATTTTAAGCCTCATTATGATTATGTTATTAAGTAGGTCGTAGTTTAATTTTTATTGTTAATTCTATCAACCAGCATCAGATAAATGGCTTGCTGTTTTTACAGCGCAGCGAGGCGATCCAACGCCCGATAACTGAGGGCTTCGGTCAAGTGCGCGGTGCGAATCTCGGTACTGTCGGCAAGGTCGGCAATGGTACGCGCCACTTTGAGAATGCGGTGATACGCCCGTGCGGAAAGCTTGAAGCGTTCCATTGCCGCATTCAGCAATTTTTGGTCTTTGTCGCTTAAGACGCAATGCTGATCCACATCGCGCCCACTCAGGGCATTGTTGATCTTGCCTTGGCGGGCATGTTGGCGGGAACGCGCCGCTTCGACCCGTTGGCGCACCATCGCGCTGGTTTCGCTCTGTTTTAAGGATTGCAGGTCGTCTTGTTTCACCCGTGGCACTTCGATTTGCAGGTCGATGCGATCCAGAAACGGTGCAGAAATGCGGCTGCGGTGTTTGCGCTGACGTTCCGGGCTGCATTCGCAGTTTTCACGCAAGTCACAAGCACGCCCTTGCGGACACGGGTTCATGGCGGCGACGAGCTGGAATTTGGCGGGGTAAGTGGCTTGGCGGGCAGCGCGGGAGAGCGTGATCTTGCCGGTTTCCAACGGTTCGCGCAGTACGTCGAGTACGTGGCGGTCGAATTCGGTGAGTTCGTCGAGAAACAAAATGCCGTGGTGCGCGAGGGAAATTTCCCCCGGTTTGACTTGCGAACCACCGCCGACCAAGGCCACGCCGGAGGAGGTGTGGTGCGGTTCGCGCACTTGGCGTTGCCCCCAGCGGCTAGCTTCAAAACCGTGATGGCTGATCGAGGCAATCGCGGCGGATTCCAGCGCTTCGTCTTCGGAGAGTGGCGGCAAAATCGTGGCAAGGCGATTGGCGAGCATGGTTTTGCCCGTTCCCGGTGGTCCGACCATCAGCAGATTGTGACCACCCGCCGCCGCAATTTCCAGCGCTCGACGTGCCATGAATTGCCCCTTCACATCGCTGAGATCGAAAGGGTAGGTGGTCTCTGTGGTTTCAATATTGTGTTCCCAGCGTACCAGCGGTTCACTGCCGTGCAGGTGTTTCACCACTTCACTGAGGGTGTTCGCGGCAAAAACTTTCAAGCCTTTGATCAAGCTGGCTTCGGCGGCATTGTCTTGCGGCACGATTAAAGCACGTCCGGCTTGCAGGGCAGCAAACGCGGTGGGCAATACCCCGCGCACGGGGCGCAATTGCCCACCTAACGATAACTCACCGATGAATTCGTAACCTTGCAATACGTCATGCGGCAATTGCTCACTCGCCGCCAACATCCCAATCGCAATCGGTAAATCGAAGCGCCCACCATCTTTGGGAATATCCGCCGGAGCGAGATTAATGGTGACGCGCCGCAGCGGAAAGTTGAAATCGGAATTGGTCATGGCGGCTTTGACGCGATCCCGGCTTTCTTTCACGGCGGTTTCGGGCAAACCGACGATGGAAACACCGGGCAGGCCATTGGCGAGGTGTACTTCGACGCTCACTAAGGGGGCATCCAGCCCATTATTGGTGCGGCTGTAAACGATGGCTAAGCTCATAATGATTATTGCTGACTATTGGTGCGGAAATGGCACTGATATTGCGTTTTTTACGCGATTTGCTCAAACAAAGTCGACAAAAGGTAAAGCGTGGAGCTGGCACACAAGTTTGTCATATCCCATGGGAACATTTACACACATCAATCGACAAACGGGGGAAGTAAGCCGAAGATTGCTGAAGCATTGGGTATCTCAGTGGCAAGCGTTTACAACGTGCTGAAAGCGGCATAGACACAAGAAAATTTAACCACTTAGACCAAAGGCCGCACCTGTTGCGGCTTTTCTGGCGGTGACTCTATGGTGACTCACCATTTTTTTGCTTTTCTGAATCTTGCGTAAGTGTATGAAAATACTGGCGCACCCGGCTGGAATCGAACCAGCGACCCTCGGCTTCGGAGGCCGATACTCTATCCCCTGAGCTACGGGTGCTTTGCAGAAGGTGCATCATACCCAAGGAGCGTCGCCACGTCTATCATCGTGTTAATGCGGAAAATTGCATTTTTTAGTATGATTCAGGTCAAGTTTTCGTTGCCGACACATAGCGAATATTAGGGAATTTGAATATAATCCGTCGGTTTATAATTTTCTGATGCTCAAAATTCACAGATTGTTTGGCGCATAGCGCCCAGTCTACAGGAGGACACAAGTGGCTCATTATACACCTAAAGACCCGATGGCTAAGCCAATGCTGATTGGTGGTCTCGTTTTGATCGGCACGACAGTCGCCGTATTGGTTTCCAACTTATTCAGTACCATTGAAAAGAATTCCATTAAGGGCGAAATTGACACGACAGCACAAGTCGCTGCGGCTGATGCCAATCTCGCTCCCATTGGTAAGGTTAACGCAGTGGATAAATCCATTGTGAAGGAAGCGCGTTCCGGTGAAGCGGTCTACACCGCCGTTTGTACTTCCTGTCACGCGGCTGGTGTACTGGGCGCTCCCAAAATTGATGACAAAGCGGCATGGGTTCCACGTGTTGCGAATGGCTTAGACGGTTTGATGAAAAACGCCATCAATGGCCTTAACTCAATGCCAGCACGCGGCGGTGATCCAAGCATTACCGACGAAGAGCTGAGCAATGCCATCGTTTACATGACGGGTAAAGCAGGTCATGACCTCTCTTCTCAAGTGAAAGCACCCGCTGCTGCACAAGCTGCTCCGGCAACCACTGACGCTGCCCCTGTTGCACAAGCTGCTCCGGCAACCACTGACGCTGCCCCTGCTGCCCAAGCTGCTGCTCCGACTCCTGAAGTCGTCCCTGCAACTGAGCAAGCCCCTACCGCAGCACAAGCTGCTGCTCCGGCAGCCACTGAAGCCGCCCCTGCTGCACAAGCTGCGGCCATTGATGGTGAAAAAATCTATAAAGGTATCTGTTTCTCTTGCCACGACGTAGGTGTTGCGGGTTCACCTAAATTTGGCGATAAAGCAGCGTGGGATCCACGTATTGCGACAGGAATGGAAACATTGTATGGCTCCTCATTGAATGGTAAAGGCGCAATGCCAGCCAAAGGTGGCAATCCAGCGCTGTCTGATGCTGAAGTCAAAGCAGCCGTTGATTACATGGTTTCTCACGCCAAATAATGTGCTGTTGACACCCTAAGCAAAAAAGAAAGGCGCTACACAGCGCCTTTCTTTTTTGCAGAGAACACGATTGCGGGTAGTATGCCCACATGAAAACACCTAGCACTCAATACATTTACACATGGCAAGAATTGTTCCAGCAGATGTTGCTGCATCGTAAGGAATTAATCATTGCCAACCTTGTTGCTATTTTTGCAGTGCTGATTAGTGTACCTATCCCTTTATTGATCCCGCTATTAGTTGATGAAGTGCTGCTCGATAAACCCGGTTGGTTGGTCGCATGGATGAATGGCTTATTCCCTACCGCTTGGCACGGACCCGTGCTCTACATCACCTTCATCAGCGTGTTAACCGTCATCATGCGCCTGACCGGGCTGACAGCAGGCGTTTGGCAAAACCGTGAGTTTACCCTGATCAGTAAGGAACTTACCTACAGCATCCGCCGTCGTCTGCTCGGACACATCGAAACAGTGGCGATGACTGAATACGAAACCCTTGGCAGTGGCACAGTCAGTTCTCGGTTGGTGGTAGATGTGGAAACCGTCGACAATTTTCTGGGTATCAGTATCAGCAAATTCATTGTGGCAGTGTTAACCTTGATTGGGGTCACGGCGGTGTTGTTGTGGCTGCATTGGCAATTAGCCCTGTTCATTTTATTGCTGAATCCGCTGGTGATTTTGCTCACCACCAAACTCGGCTCTTACGTAAAAGAGCTGAAAAAACAGGAAAACAGCGCCTTTGAACTATTCCAGCAAGCCTTGACCGAAACCCTCGATACCATCCAGCAAATTCGTGCCAGCAACCGCGCCAGTAGTTTTTTCGGGCGTGTCACCCAGCACGCGCAAGAAGTCAGGCAACACGCAGGGCAATTTGCCTGGCGCAGCGATGCTGCCAGCCGTTTATCCTTCACGGTATTCATCGCGGGATTTGACCTATTCCGTGCGGTCAGCATGTTAATGGTAGTGTTTTCCGATCTCAGTATTGGCGAAATGTTTGCGGTATTCAGCTATTTGTGGTTCATGATGGGGCCGGTACAAGAGGTGCTGGCGATTCAATACGGCTGGTACGGCGCGAAAGCCGCTTTACAACGCATTAACACCTTGCTGGCACTGCAACCTGAACCCCGTTATCCCCATATCCACAACCCGTTCGCAGGCAAAACCACGGTCAGTGTGCGGGCTGACAATATTACGTTTGCCTACGGAAACAAGCCGCCGGTATTGCGCAATGTGAATCTCACCATCCAAGCAGGGCAGAAAATTGCCTTGGTAGGGGCAAGCGGTGGCGGCAAATCCACCTTTGTGCAAGTGCTGTTAGGGCTTTACCAACCGCAGCAAGGGCAGTTGTATTTTGATGGTATTCCTGTCACCGAAATCGGTTTGGACGTGGTGCGTGAACACGTTGCCACGGTTTTACAGCAACCGGCATTGTTCAACGACACAGTACGTGCCAATCTGACCTTGGGGCGCACGCTAGCAGATGAGCAACTCTGGGAGGCTTTACGCATTGCACAACTGGATGACACGATTCGTGAGCAAGCTCAAGGGTTGGATACGGTGGTGGGGCGGCAGGGTATGCGGCTTTCGGGGGGGCAGCGCCAGCGTTTGGCGATTGCCCGCATGATTTTATCGAATCCCAGCGTGGTGATTTTGGATGAGGCAACCTCGGCACTGGATACCGCGACGGAGCAAAAGCTACACACAGCGATGAGCGAGTTCCTGCAAGGGCGCACTACCCTGATTGTGGCGCATCGTTTGAGTGCAGTCCGTCAGGCTGACCATATTTTCGTCTTTGATGATGGCGGTATCAGCGAACAGGGCAGCCATCAGGAATTATTGGAACAAGACGGTTTGTACCGGAAATTATACGGTTAAGCATTCTAACAGCGGGTACTTACAACAGCCACTCAGCAGGAATAGTGCCTGCTAAAGGCGTAACGCTCAGCTCAATAGGCGTTTCCCCCGGTCGGGCGAGTTTGCAGACCACTTCAGGCGCGTGCTTGCCTTGGCTGTAACGTGCTGAAATTTGTGCCGCAAGCAGCAAGTCTTCGCCTGTGATATTGTCACCGTCCAGCAGCGTCAATGGCCCCGAATGGCTGGCGGTTTTGATCCAGGTAAATTGGTTTTTGTAACCTTCGAGGAAATTCGTTTCACCTTCTTCGCGGGACACGATCATTTTGAAATGCGGGCGCGGGCGGATGTGCCGCCCAATTTTTAGCAACATAATGTCGTCGAGTTCGTAGTCGCGACTGGGGCGATGCGCCCACAAATCCTTGAGCTTGTCGGTGTAATTCGCATCAGTGAGGAAGCAGCAGCCGCCTGCGGGTTGGGCGTATTCTTCGATACCCCATTGCGCGGCGAGTGCCATTTGTGGCTTGCGGCTGCGCCCACTGAAACCGTAGAGCTGTTCGCGGTTGATCCAGCCTTCGCGTTCGGCTTTGCTGGGCGGCAGGTTGTGGGCGGAGAGGGGGCGTAACAGCAAATCTTCCGCACCCGATTCGGCGGCAATGATCGGCATAGTTTTGGCGCGTTGCGACATCGGGCGTTGCCCGACGACTTCGCCAGTGATGATGAAATCGAAGCCTTTTTGCTGAATCCATTCGTGGGCTTTTTTTACCATGAAAATCTTGCAGTCGAGGCAGGGGTTCATGTTCGCGCCGTAGCCGTATTTGGGGTTGAGCACCACGTCTTTGTATTCTTCGACAATATCGACGATGTGTAGCTTGATGCCGAGCTGTTCGGCAACCCATAGCGAATTATTGCGCTTGGTTTTGTCGCTGTGTTGCTTGCGGATGGCGTGGGTATGACCTTCCACACAAAAGCCGGTGTAAAAGTTGATGCCTTCGACGTGGATGCCTTGTTCTAGCACCGCTTTGGTGGCAAGCATGGAATCCAGTCCGCCGGAGATGAGGGAAACAGCGCGGTATTGTCGGGTCATGGTGGTCACTGTGTGGTTGGGGGAGGGCGAATCAAAGGGGTCAGACTCGATTGATTATAGTAAAAGCGATAATGATAACTCAGCGTTAGAGATCAATCAATCGAGTCTGACCCCTTTGATTCTGGTATTGTTTGGATTTACGGTCTCCGCCTTTTGCCGCTGGCGCAACGGGGCGATCCAGCTCGGCGGCTATTTTTTCTTTGAAATAGTCGCTGCCTAGTACCCACGATTTGTTGGTGGCTTCGCGGATTTCGTTCAATGCTTTGGTGTCCAGCAGGGTGGTGAACAATTCGCGGTAGGCGTGTTGCCGTTGTGGTGGTGTGTTACCCAAGTGTTCATACGTCAAGTGCGGGACGAGCAAAGGGTTAGCTTCGCCCAAAGCGTTGGCACGGTAGCTTGACCACGGGTATGCGGCGGGATGATCCGCCATGCCTTGCGCACGTACTGGGTTCATTTCGATGTAGCGGTAACAGGTCAGGGCATAGGCTTCACTGTCGATCAGGGTGGCTTTGTAGCGACCTTCCCATAACGTGCCGGTGCGCTGGTAGGTTTTGTTGAAATACTGCACATAATAGCGCCCGATCATCTGCATGGCTTTCGCGAGGCCGTCTTCTTTGTGGGGTGTAATCAAGAGGTGGATGTGGTTGGTCATCAGCACATAGGCGTGTACGTCGCAGGCGTGCTTGTCGCAAGCCAACTTGAGCTTTTCCAGATAAAAACGGTAGTCATCATCGGCATAAAACACGGGTTCGCGGTTATTGCCACGGATGATCACATGTTGCGGCTGACCGATCAGCACGAAACGCGGTTGGCGAGGCATGGTGTCTCCAAATCAAAGGGGTCAGACTCGATTGATTATAGTAAAAGCGATAATGATAACTCAGCGTTAGAGATCAATCAATCGAGTCTGACCCCTTTGATTATTGTTTGAATGGAAAATTAGGCTCCGCCACCTCCATCTCCATTATTATTTCCGCCAGTACCTCCGCCACCCTCTACCTTCGCCGTGATCTCGATATCGATTCTGTAGTGTTTTCCATCTGCACCGACATAGGAAACCGTACCCGTACCTGCATCTGTCTGATTCGCTGGGAAGAAAATGATCGCATTCGTCGAGAGAGTCACTCTCCCGCCTGTGACTTCGCCGAGAGCGATACCGGTCGTATCCATAAATATCATAGCCATACTATCTGCTGAGGTGGTAGCAGTGAGGACAGTGACAGGTATTTCTTTTACCGTCACACTCACTGTCCCTTCAGTCTCCGCACCATGAGCATCCTTTACTTTATATTTGAAGCTATCCACCCCAGTGAATCCCGCCGCTGGAGTGTATTTGAGACTGTTTCCGACCTGAGTGACTGCTCCATGTGCCCCCTGACCGAATGAAGCGATCGAGAGGGGATCACTGTTCGGGTCAGTGTCATTGGCGAGGACATTGATCGTGACGGATTCTCCAGCCGTGACGGTGGCAGTGTCCAATGCCGCTATCGGGGCGGTGTTCGCTGCGGGTGGCACGGGTGTGCTAGTGGTCTGTTTTTTGAACTGGAGTGGTATTTGGCTCAGGGCGCTGAGAGCGGTATCCTGCGTCGCTGCCACCCACTGCCAGCGGCTACCCGCTGTCGTGTCACCCTCCACCAATGCGATGTAAGCCGCCGCTGGCGTGCTTGTCAGTGGCGCATTAACCCCGCTCACCGACCCATGCACATACCACACATTATCCACCCCCGGCACAGCCTCAACGTCTAACGTAGAGGTGCGCGAGAAACCACTACCACCTTTCTCCGTGATGACCAATTGCGTCGCCGTAAACCGCCAAGTGACGTAATACTGCGCACCTAGAGTCGCCGTACCCACATCTACCCCAGCCCACTGCGTTGGAACCAGCGCCTTACCCTGCCGATAAATCACATTACCCGCCGTCAACGTCGCGCCATCTGCCGCCACCGTAAACGTCTGCGTACCCCCCGCCGAAGCCAACGTCAGCGTTGTACCATCCAACGCCCACGTCAGCGCGGTAGGCTTGGCTGCGGCACTACTGGTATCGGTACTGGAATAAGCCGTGGCATTACCCCCCGCATAGATAACCACCATCCCCTGATCACCCACATAGGCTTTACCCGCCACGCTGATGGCTTGCGCGGGCGTGGTAGTCGTCGTGGAGGTATTGGTGTTGGAAGTAGGCGCGGTAGTCGTCGTATTGGCGTTGCTGTCATTCGCCGCCACCGTCAGCGATTTGTCGATGTTACACCCTGACAACAGCACAACACTGCACAACATTAACGAAGGAGCAACAGGTGGACGGTTCATGACAGATTCCCCAAGAATATTTAATTAGCCACAATATTTTTGAATAGTAGCGCACGACAAACGGGCTGTAAACGAAACTAATGCTATAATTGGCACATCGCCCAGCCATGCAAGCAGTCGGACATGATCAAGTTTCCCTACGCCATCAGTGATTTTCACAAAATACGCACGCGCCAGATGCTCTACCTTGATCGAACAGGCGCAATTCCCGCGTTAGAGCAAGCGGGGGATCAACTGGTGTTTCTGCGTCCGCGCCGTTTCGGAAAATCGTTGCTGCTATCCACACTCGCCAATTACTACGACATCAACACGGCAGGGGAGTTTGAAACCCTGTTCGGCGGGTTGGCGGTCGGCAACGATCCCACGCCCGAACATAACCAATACCTGATCCTGCGCTGGGATTTTTCCAAGGTATCAGGGCAAGGCGATGTGGAGCAGATTAAGCAGAATTTGTTCAAACACCTCAATGAACGTATGACAGATTTTGTGCAAAATTACCAAGCCTTGCTACGGTTTCCCGTGCGTATCTACGATGACGATGCACTGGCGACCTTTGAATCTCTAAGCAGTGTTGTCAAAAATAGCGGTCATACTGCCTACTTGCTGATCGACGAATACGACAACTTCGCCAACGAAGTCTTGGTGCATGACGCGGGTAATACCAAACGCTACTACGACTTGCTGGAAAGCGAGGGTATCGTCAAAACGCTGTTCAAGGTGATCAAAGGCAACGTGTCTGAGGGCAAAATTGCCCGCGTCTTCATCACCGGCGTGTCGCCCTTGGTGTTGAGTGATATGACCAGCGGCTATAACGTAGCCACCAATATTTCGCTGGATGAAGATTTCAACGGGATATGCGGGATTGCTGAGGCGGAATTGAGCGGCTTAGTCAGCGAAGTCTTGCACGACTGCGGTCTACCCGCCACGCAAGCTGCTACGGTGTTGGACACCATGCGCCAGTTTTACAACGGCTACCGCTTTTGTGCCGATGCCCGCTTCCCCACGGTTTATAACCCCACTTTGTGCTTTTACTTTTTGCGGGCGTATCAAAAACGCTGCAAGCCACCAGCGGAAATGCTGGATGCTAATCTCGCCATGGATGCCAGCCGCGTGCGTTACATCGCCAGCCTGCCCGAAGGTGGCAATGTCATCGCCAATATCCTCGACGAACAAAATCCGGTATTGCTGCCCTATTTGGAAACGCAATTCGGTGTGGAGCAATTGCACCGGCTGCAAACTGACCCGCGTTACATGGCATCCTTGCTGTATTTCTTCGGGGTATTAACCATCGGCGGCACGGCAGGGCCATTGGAAGAAATGAAGCTGGAAGTGCCGAATCGGGTTATTTTTGCGCTGTATGTGGACACCTTGCGTGAAAAAGCCTTACCCGATTTGGCAGACCGTCGCCACGTTGAAGCGCTTGCTAAACAGTTTTATCAAACGGCAGATTTGCATCCCTTAGCCGATTACCTTGAAACCCGCTATTTCAAGGCATTCAACAACCGTGATTATAAGTGGAGCAATGAACTCACCATCAAAACCGCGTTTATGAGCCTGTTATTCGATGATATGTATTACATCATGGACTCGGAGGCGGCACTGCAACGGCGTTATGCGGATTTGTTGATGATTATTCGCCCCGACCAACGCCGCTTGGCAGCGTTGAACGACTTCGTGCTGGAATTTAAATACCTGCGATTGAAAGCACTGGGGCTGACGGCAGAAGAGGTACGGGCGCAAAGCCGTGAAGCCTTGCAACAACTGCCTGCGGTACAAGAAGCTATTCAAGCAGCCTTATTGCAATTGCAGGATTACCGCCGCGTATTGGTGGAAAAATACCGCGAACCACAGCGTCTGCACTGCTTCGCGGTAGTCGCATTGGGCTTTGAGCGGTTAGTCTGGGTGGAGCTGGATTAATCAATCGGGAGTAAGATTTTCACCCCTGAATAGAATCAAAGGGGTCAGACTCGATTGATTAGTAAAAGCGATAATGATAACTCAGCGTTAGAGATCAATCAATCGAGTCTGACCCCTTTGATTTTAAGGGAAAAATTAGATTCCGCCGTTTGGATCAGGATTTGTTCCTCCACCTCCCGTATCTCCACCACCCTCTACTTTCGCCGTGATCTCGATATCGATTCTGTAGTGTTTTCCATCTGCACCGACATAGGAAACCGTACCCGTACCTGCATCTGTCTGATTCGCTGGGAAGAAAATGATCGCATTCGTCGAGAGAGTCACTCTCCCGCCTGTGACTTCGCCGAGAGCGATACCGGTCGTATCCATAAATATCATAGCCATACTATCTGCTGAGGTGGTAGCAGTGAGGACAGTGACAGGTATTTCTTTTACCGTCACACTCACTGTCCCTTCAGTCTCCGCACCATGAGCATCCTTTACTTTATATTTGAAGCTATCCACCCCAGTGAATCCCGCCGCTGGAGTGTATTTGAGACTGTTTCCGACCTGAGTGACTGCTCCATGTGCCCCCTGACCGAATGAAGCGATCGAGAGGGGATCACTGTTCGGGTCAGTGTCATTGGCGAGGACATTGATCGTGACGGATTCTCCAGCCGTGACGGTGGCAGTGTCCAATGCCGCTATCGGGGCGGTGTTCGCTGCGGGTGGCACGGGTGTGCTAGTGGTCTGTTTTTTGAACTGGAGTGGTATTTGGCTCAGGGCGCTGAGAGCGGTATCCTGCGTCGCTGCCACCCACTGCCAGCGGCTACCCGCTGTCGTGTCACCCTCCACCAATGCGATGTAAGCCGCCGCTGGCGTGCTTGTCAGTGGCGCATTAACCCCGCTCACCGACCCATGCACATACCACACATTATCCACCCCCGGCACAGCCTCAACGTCTAACGTAGAGGTGCGCGAGAAACCACTACCACCTTGCTCAGTAATGACCAATTGCGTCGCCGTAAACCGCCAAGTGACGTAATACTGCGCACCTAGAGTCGCTGTCCCCACATCCACCCCAGCCCACTGCGTTGGAACCAGCGCCTTACCCTGCCGATAAATCACATTACCCGCCGTCAACGTCGCGCCATCTGCCGCCACCGTAAACGTCTGCGTACCACCCGCCGAAGCCAACGTCAGCGTTGTACCATCCAACGCCCACGTCAGCGCGGTAGGCTTGGCTGCGGCACTACTGGTATCGGTACTGGAATAAGCCGTGGCATTACCCCCCGCATAGATAACCACCATCCCCTGATCACCCACATAGGCTTTACCCGCCACGCTGATGGCTTGCGCGGGTGTGGTAGTCGTCGTGGAGGTATTGGTGTTGGAAGTAGGCGCGGTAGTCGTCGTATTGGCGTTGCTGTCATTCGCCGCCACCGTCAGCGATTTGTCGATGTTACACCCTGACAACAGCACAACACTGCACAACATTAACGAAGGAGCAACAGGTGGACGGTTCATGACAGATTCCCCAAGAATATTTAATTAGCCACAATATTTTTGAATAGTAGCGCACGACAAACGGGCTGTAAACGAAACTAATGCTATAATTGGCACATCGCCCAGCCATGCAAGCAGTCGGACATGATCAAGTTTCCCTACGCCATCAGTGATTTTCACCTATTACGCACTAAGCCTTACCTGTACCTCGACCGGACAGACTGTATTACCAAACTCGAAGAGTCAGGGCGGCAATTGGTGTTCCTGCGTCCGCGCCGTTTCGGTAAATCGCTGTTGCTGTCGATGCTTGCCA
Organism: Candidatus Thiothrix putei; assembly: GCA_029972225.1. Classification (NCBI taxonomy): domain Bacteria; kingdom Pseudomonadati; phylum Pseudomonadota; class Gammaproteobacteria; order Thiotrichales; family Thiotrichaceae; genus Thiothrix; species Candidatus Thiothrix putei. The sequence goes on along the minus strand of CP124756.1, from coordinate 4,022,873 downwards.
ATTACTACGACATCAATACGGCAAGTGAATTTGAAACCCTGTTCGGCGGGTTGGCAGTAGGCAATAATCCTACGCCGGAACACAACCAATACCTGATTCTGCGCTGGGATTTTTCCAAGGTGTCAGGGCAAGGCGATATTGAACAAATCAAGCAAAATTTGTTTGAACACCTCAACACCACGATGCGCGAGTTTGTCGAAAAATACCGCTCTATCTTGACAACAACCCCCAACATCATCGCGGACAATGGAATAGCCTCCTTCGATTCATTGGCGGGGGTGGTGCAAAACAGCGGTCACACGATCTACCTGTTGATCGACGAATACGACAACTTCGCCAACGAAGTGTTAGTGCATGATGCTGGTAACACTAGACGCTACTACGACTTGCTGGAAAGCGAGGGTATCGTCAAAACGTTGTTCAAGGTGATCAAAGGCAACGTGTCTGAGGGCAAAATTGCCCGCGTCTTCATCACCGGCGTGTCGCCCTTGGTGTTGAGTGATATGACCAGCGGCTATAACGTAGCCACCAATATTTCGCTGGATGAAGATTTCAACGGGATATGCGGGATTGCTGAGGCGGAATTGAGCGGCTTAGTCAGCGAAGTCTTGCACGACTGCGGTCTACCCGCCACGCAAGCTGCTACGGTGTTGGACACCATGCGCCAGTTTTACAACGGCTACCGCTTTTGTGCCGATGCCCGCTTCCCCACGGTTTATAACCCCACTTTGTGCTTTTACTTTTTGCGGGCGTATCAAAAACGCTGCAAGCCACCAGCGGAAATGCTGGATGCTAATCTCGCCATGGATGCCAGCCGCGTGCGTTACATCGCCAGCCTGCCCGAAGGTGGCAATGTCATCGCCAATATCCTCGACGAACAAAATCCGGTATTGCTGCCCTATTTGGAAACGCAATTCGGTGTGGAGCAATTGCACCGGCTGCAAACTGACCCGCGTTACATGGCATCCTTGCTGTATTTCTTCGGGGTATTAACCATCGGCGGCACGGCAGGGCCATTGGAAGAAATGAAGCTGGAAGTGCCGAATCGGGTTATTTTTGCGCTGTATGTGGACACCTTGCGTGAAAAAGCCTTACCCGATTTGGCAGACCGTCGCCACGTTGAAGCGCTTGCTAAACAGTTTTATCAAACGGCAGATTTGCATCCCTTAGCCGATTACCTTGAAACCCGCTATTTCAAGGCATTCAACAACCGTGATTATAAGTGGAGCAATGAACTCACCATCAAAACCGCGTTTATGAGCCTGTTATTCGATGATATGTATTACATCATGGACTCGGAGGCGGCACTGCAACGGCGTTATGCGGATTTGTTGATGATTATTCGCCCCGACCAACGCCGCTTGGCAGCGTTGAACGACTTCGTGCTGGAATTTAAATACCTGCGATTGAAAGCACTGGGGCTGACGGCAGAAGAGGTACGGGCGCAAAGCCGTGAAGCCTTGCAACAACTGCCTGCGGTACAAGAAGCTATTCAAGCAGCCTTATTGCAATTGCAGGATTACCGCCGCGTATTGGTGGAAAAATACCGCGAACCACAGCGTCTGCACTGCTTCGCGGTAGTCGCATTGGGCTTTGAGCGGTTAGTCTGGGTGGAGCTGGATTAATCAATCGGGAGTAAGATTTTCACCCCTGAATAGAATCAAAGGGGTCAGACTCGATTGATTAGTAAAAGCGATAATGATAACTCAGCGTTAGAGATCAATCAATCGAGTCTGACCCCTTTGATTAAACGGTTGTGGAAGTTCGTCAAGAAAAAATGCTTGTACTCGAAATACTATGATAAGTTTCCCGCTTTCAAGGCGGCCATCACCAACTGTCTCGACAAGCTGGATACCGATCACAAGAAAGAACTGACCCAGTTGATGACAACAAATTTTCAAACCTTTAAAAATGTTCAGGTCTTGACGCTGTAAGGTATACCACCTTTCTCCGTGATGACCAATTGCGTCGCCGTAAACCGCCAAGTGACGTAATACTGCGCACCTAGAGTCGCCGTACCCACATCTACCCCAGCCCACTGCGTTGGAACCAGCGCCTTACCCTGCCGATAAATCACATTACCCGCCGTCAACGTCGCGCCATCTGCCGCCACCGTAAACGTCTGCGTACCCCCCGCCGAAGCCAACGTCAGCGTTGTACCATCCAACGCCCACGTCAGCGCGGTAGGCTTGGCTGCGGCACTACTGGTATCGGTACTGGAATAAGCCGTGGCATTACCCCCCGCATAGATAACCACCATCCCCTGATCACCCACATAGGCTTTACCCGCCACGCTGATGGCTTGCGCGGGCGTGGTAGTCGTCGTGGAGGTATTGGTGTTGGAAGTAGGCGCGGTAGTCGTGGTGTTAGCGTTGCTGTCATTCGCCGCCACCGTCAGCGATTTGTCGATATTACACCCTGACAACAGCACAACACTGCACAACAGCACAGTAGCCGAATGTGTCATAACAGGTGGACGGATCATGGTGAATTCCCCAATTCAATGAATTAATAGCCTGCGTTAATATGGCTATTATTTATGGCTTTGTCAATTACCACGTTGGGGGCTTACCCCAAAAAATGCTATCCTAACCCCATCGCCATTGAAAACAGAGCATCGCCATGTTGCAACGCTTACCCGTCGGTATTCAAACCTTTGAGAAACTTCGGCAAGACAACTACCTGTACGTGGACAAAACCGAAGCCATCCATAAGCTACTCTGTAGCAATGCAGGCTACTTCTTCCTCTCGCGCCCGCGCCGCTTCGGAAAATCGTTGCTGCTTTCCACCATAAAAGCCATCTACCAAGGCAACCGAGCCCTGTTCGACGGCTTGTGGATTGCCGATCAGTGGGATTGGAACAAAGTACATCCGGTCATCCACCTTTCTATCAACAAGTTGGATTACCAAGGCTCAGGGCTAGACGTTGCCTTGCAACAAGCCCTGCACGCATCTGCCACGCAATATCAAATTGAATTACACAGCCTCACGTTGAAAACCCTGTTTAGTGAGTTGCTGGAAAAACTCGCCAAACAACACGGTAAAGTCGTGCTACTCATCGACGAATACGACAAGCCGTTGATTGACTACCTCGACGATATTCCGCTGGCAAAAGCCAACCAACAGGTGATGAAAACCTTCTATTCGGTACTCAAAGATAGCGACCCGTATCTGGAGTTTTTGCTGATTACGGGCGTATCAAAGTTCAGTCGCGTGTCGATTTTTTCCGATTTAAATAATCTGGCGGATTTAACCCTGCACCGCCGTTTTGCCACCTTGACAGGCTACACTCAGCAAGAGCTAGAGCATTATTTCGCGCCGTATATGCCCGAATTGGAACAATACTGCCAACTCAGTCGTGCCGAATTACTGGAAAAAATTCGGTATTGGTACAACGGCTATACGTGGGATTTACAAACCTCGCTCTACAACCCTTTTTCGGTGCTGAACCTGTTTGCTAACGGGGATTTCCGTAATTTCTGGTTTGAATCTGGTACACCCACTTTCCTCCCCAAGTTGATGCACCGCGATAAAGTCTATCGGCTGGATAAGTTCAAAGTGGATGAGTTAACACTGGGTAATTACGATCTGGAAACCTTGCAACTGATTCCGGTGATGTTCCAGACGGGTTATTTGACGTTGCAAAGCAAAGACAAGCGCGGCATGTATTGGCTGGACTACCCCAACCGCGAAGTGCGCAATGCCATGCTGATTTTCTTGATGGCAGAATGGGCGCATGTTGAGCCAGCCTATACCACGCCGATGGTAGTGCAACTCAGTGATGCCTTCGACGATAACGACATGCCAGCACTGATTGAAGTCATTAAAACCATGTTCAAGAAAATCCCTTACCAGATTTTCATTAAAGACCGTGAAGCGTACTACCACAGCTTGATTTACCTGACCTTCTTTTATTTGGGGCAATACGCCGAGGCAGAGGTGAATGAAAATAATGGGCGGGTCGATTGCGTGGTGAAGACGGCAACGCACATTTATATTCTCGAATTCAAGCTGGATAAAACTGCGCAAGTGGCAATGGAGCAGATTAAAAGCCGCGATTATGCCGGTGCATTCCGCGATGATCCGCGCCCGAAAGTATTGGTTGGCATCAATTTCAGCAGTAAGCTGAAGAGTGTGGATGATTGGGTGATGGAGGCAGGGTAAGGTATCCATAAACCCCTAATTTCCTACCGCACATTCGGTTAGAGTGCTGAATGCAGTAGCAGCTTGCAGTATACTTGCCCCCTTTCAGGCATAAACGTAAAGCAAGTAAGTTATGGCTAACTATGACCTTTCCACCTTTCAGGGGCTGATTCTGGCTCTGCAAGATTACTGGGCGCAACAGGGCTGCGTCATTATGCAACCGTATGACATGGAAATGGGTGCGGGGACGTTCCATCCAGCCACATTCCTGCGTTCCATCGGCCCTGAGCCCTGGCGTGCAGCGTATGTGCAACCGTCGCGTCGCCCCACGGACGGGCGTTACGGCGAAAATCCCAACCGGTTGCAACACTATTACCAGTTTCAAGTCTTGCTGAAGCCGTCGCCGGATAATATTCAGGAACTCTACCTCGGTTCATTGCAAATGCTCGGTTTTGACCCGCTGGTGCATGACATCCGCTTCGTCGAAGACAACTGGGAATCGCCAACACTGGGCGCATGGGGCTTGGGTTGGGAAGTGTGGTTGAACGGCATGGAAGTCACCCAGTTCACCTACTTCCAGCAAGTCGGCGGCTTGGATTGCAAACCTGTCAGCGGCGAGATCACCTACGGTCTGGAACGCCTCGCGATGTACATGCAAAACGTGCAAAGCGTCTACGATCTGGTGTGGACAAAAGGCCCGCAAGGGATTGTCACCTACGGCAATGTCTACCACCAGAACGAAGTCGAGCAATCCACTTACAACTTTGAACACGCGAATGTCGAAGAGCTGTTCCACACCTTTGATGTGTGCGAACGCGAAAGCCAACGCCTGATTGAAGCTGGCTTGCCCTTGCCTGCTTACGAACAAATGCTCAAAGCCTCGCACACCTTCAACTTGCTGGATGCGCGAAAAGCGATTTCCGTGACCGAACGCCAGCGGTTTATTTTGCGGGTGCGTACCTTGTCGCGTGCGATTGCCGAAGCCTATTACAACGTCCGTGAAGCTTTGGGCTTCCCGATGCTGTCCGCAGGAGAAAAATAATGTTACACGATTTATTGGTGGAAATTGGCACGGAAGAGTTGCCACCTAAAGCCCTGAAAAAACTCTCCGACGCTTTCACAGCGGGTATCGTTGCGGGTCTTGCCGAAGCGGGTTTAGTTGCTGCCGACGTACACGCTTACGCAGCGCCGCGTCGTTTGGCGGTATGGTTGAAAGGCGTACCCAAGCAGCAAGCCGACCAAATCATCGAGCGCAAAGGCCCCGCATTGGCTGCCGCGTTTGACAAGGAAGGCAACCCCAGCAAAGCGGCGGAAGGGTTTGCGCGTTCGTGTGGCGTGGCGTTTGCGGACTTGCAACAAATTGATACCGACAAAGGCGGTTGGTTGATCTTTCGCCAGCAACAAGTCGGGCAACAAACCACAGCGCTGTTCCCTGCGATTGTCGAAAAATCCCTCGCGGCATTGCCGATTCCGAAGCGGATGCGTTGGGGCAGCGGCACGGCAGAATTCGTGCGCCCGATTCATTGGATTGTGATGCTGGCAGATGATGCCGTGATTGATGCTGAAATTCTCAGTATCAAAACCGGACGCGAAACCCGTGGACACCGTTTCCACGCCCCCGCTGCCCTCGCGATTACCACGCCAGCCGATTACGCCGTGCAATTAGGTGATGCGTATGTCATCGCCCGCTTTGAAGCGCGGCGTGACATGATCAAGGCTAAAGTCGAAGCCCTCGCTGCCGAACTCGGCGGCACTGCCATCATGCCCGACGAATTGTTGGATGAAGTCACCGGCTTGGTCGAATGGCCTGTCCCCGTGGCCGGGCGTTTTGAGGAACGTTTCCTCGACGTGCCACAGGAAGCCCTGATTTCCACCATGCAGGACAACCAGAAATACTTCGCGTTGGTGGATGCTGCGGGCAAACTGATGCCGAACTTCATCACCGTTGCCAATATCGAAAGCCGCGATGTTACCCAGATTTCCACCGGGAATGAGCGCGTGATTCGCCCGCGTTTCAGCGATGCCGAATTCTTCTGGACGCAAGACAAAAAGACCTCGCTGGAAAGCCGCCGCGAACAGCTTAAGAAAATGGTGTTTCAGCAAAAACTCGGCACGCTCTACGACAAGTCCGAGCGTGTCGCCTTGCTGGCGGCAGACATTGCCCAACGCATGGGCGGCGATGAAACCTTAGCCATTCGCGCAGCACAATTGGGCAAGTGCGACCTTGTGACCAGCATGGTGTTTGAATTCACCGAACTGCAAGGTACGATGGGGCGCTACTACGCCAACCACGACGGTGAAGCGGCTGAAGTCGCCAGCGCGATGGAAGAGCAATACATGCCACGCTTTGCGGGTGACGAATTGCCTGCCACGGCTACTGGGCGCATTCTCGCGTTGGCGGAACGGCTGGATACCCTCACCGGTATTTTTGGCATCGGGCAAAAGCCGACGGGAACAAAAGACCCGTTCGCGTTGCGCCGTGCCGCGTTGGGCGTGTTGCGCATCTTGATCGAACTGCAATTGCCGCTGGATTTGGCAGACTTGCTGGATAAAGCTGCCGACGGCTTAACCCCGCAACTGGGCAGCAAGCCGGATACGCAGGAAGCCTTGGATTACATCCTCGAACGTTTGCGTGCTTACTATCAGGAACAGGGCATTGGTGCGGAATTGGTGGAAGCGGTTGCCTCCCTCAAGCCCACTCAGCCGCTGGACTTTGACCGCCGTGTGAAAGCGGTTGCTGCTTTCCGCCAATTGACCGCTTCTGAAAGCCTTGCGGCTGCCAACAAGCGTATCGGCAATATCTTGAAAAAAGTCGAAGGCAGTTTGCCAGAAAATGTGAACCCGGCCTTGTTACAACTTGAGGCAGAACAATCCTTAGCCAGTGCGGTGCAATATCAGGAAAACAAAGTTTTGCCGTTGTTTGCAGCGGGGCAATACGAAGCGGCGTTACTGTCATTGGCAGAACTGCGCGAACCTGTGGACAAGTTCTTCGATGATGTCATGGTCATGGCGGATAATGTGGATTTGAAAAACAATCGTTTGGCGTTGCTGAATCGCTTGCGTGGGCTGTTCCTGCGCGTGGCTGATTTGTCGGTATTGTAATGTCTTGAACTGGGATTTTCAGGATTAAAAGATTAATAGGATGTAAGAGGGAGACTTCTTCATCCTGCTAATCCTTCAATCCTAGAAATCCCAGTTCAGACTATTTAAATTCTGCGGTGGGCACACGCACTGCATCCAAACGGTAGGGCGTTGGATCAATACGGGGGGTATTGCCTAATAGCATATCCGTCATCATGTGTACCGAAGCCAGCCCCATCGTGACGCCGTAACGGTAATGTCCTGCATTCACATACAAGCCTGCAATGTCCGGGTGTTGGTCGATATACGGCACACCGTCCGGCGAACCGGGGCGTAAGCCCGCCCAATGGTTATTGATGGGCAAGTCACGTAATGCAGGCATCATCTGGTATGCCTTTTCCCGCAACGCCTCATACGCCTCGGCGGTGGTTTGTTTGTCGAAACCCCGCATTTCCAAGGTCGAACCACACAGAATCCGCCCGTCTTGACGTGGAATCAGGTACGTACCGTCATGCAGCACGATGCGATTCAGCAAACCGCGCGCGCCTCGGAACAGAATCATTTGCCCCAATACTGGACGCACATTCACGTTTAACGCCTGCATTTCGGGGAATAGCCCTGTCCATGCGCCGGTGGTGAGGATGACGTTATTGGCGTGGAAGACTTCATTGCCCATGGATACGCCGGTGACGCGCCCATTGGTGATTTCTAAGCCTGACACGGGGTAATGTTCGGCAATTTCAATGGGAAGCAAACGCAAGCTGGTGCGTAGCGCATCAGCAATGCGCGGGTTACGTACTTGTGCTATTTCCGGCATAAACATGCCGGTTTGAAACGTGTCTGCCAATTGTGATTCGCAAGCGTGCAACGCCGCAGTGTTGGTGAAGTGCTGTAACACGTAACCCCACTGGTCTGCCCATGCCCGTGCTTCGGCATAGTTTTGATCACCCGTAAACACAAGACCGGAGCGTATCCATTGCGGGTCAATGCCGGTTTCTTCACGCAAGGTGGCGCACAAGGTTGGGTAGTGTTGCTGACCGTATTGTGCGAGTTGTGAAATCGGGTCGGGGTAACGCCATGGGTACAAGGGGGAGAGTATACCGCCACCAGCCCATGTCGATTCTTTGCCCAACTCACCTTGGTCGATGATCATGACTTTCAAGCCCGCCTCGTGCAGGGAACGGGCTGTCAACATACCTAAAATGCCACCACCGACAATAATTGCGTCTTTCATGCGTCATCTCAACAACTGGGGGCTTAAAGTATACGGAGAGGCGGCGCGGTCATCCAGCCATGAATACCGCTTTAGCGGTTTATGCTCGGAGAAGCGTCGGACGCAGTGAGCGCATCCCTTAAGGTTTGGGGATTGGAAGTGCCAGATTTCGCTAGTGCATCGTCATTCCTTAGATTTGGGATAAATGGATTTGAGTTTACAGCGTGCATCGCTGATGTTCATCTGCCAATCCACCCCACGCTGCTGGCTATTCACGTCGGTAGACCATGCTGCAATTTCTTTCTGTAAGGTTTCAATATCGCCAATACGGCGACCTGATACACACTGGCGCGTCATGGAACTCAATTCATTTTCAGCGATGTTGAGCCAACTGCCATGTTTAGGGGTATGGCAGAACTCAATCCGACGTACCAATGCCCGCGCCCGTTCCGGTTCAAAGGCTTCATAAAATGCACCCTTGGTATGGGTGTTAAGGTTGTCGCTAACCAAGGTGATTTTGTCACACTCCGCGTAACGCCCTTCCAGCAGCTCGGCAACTTCAATCGCCCAGTCCACTTTCGTCCGGCGTGGGCGGGCATGGGCTTCGCGCCAACCCGATAGCGGTTCGGTGAACATAAAGATGCTGGCTGTACCCGCCCGTTCGTATTCGTAATCCACCCGACGGGGATGGGTTTGGGTCGCTGCAATCGGTTGGCGGGTTTCTTTGGTGAGCTGCACGGGTTGCTCATCCATGCAAATCACCGGATGCTGGGCATCGTAGGGTTTCGCATAGGTTTCAAGCACTTCCTCCATATTAGCCACAAACTCGGCATCACTGTCCGGTGGGATAACCCAATATTGGAGCTTGCGCGAGGTCATACCGTTTTTTTTAGCATCTTCCGTAGGGTTTCGTGGCTAACCGACTCCACGATCGCCAATTCAATCACGTGGCGGGTGAGCAGGCGCAATGACCAGTTGGCATAACCCGCTGGCGGCGAACCTAAGCGCAACGCGATAATCTTCGCCTCTTGTTCGCCATCCAGTATTTTTGGGATGGCTGGGTGTTCACGTCGCTTGCCGTCCAATGCCTGCTGAAAACCGTGCTGCACCAACTGTTGGCGAATATTTTCAACGGTCTTTGTCCGGCAGTTGAAGGCTTCAGCTATCTGACGGTCTGTCCAGTTGGCTCCTTCTACATCAGCTTTCAGCAAAATCTGTGCACGGCGGACTCTTTGTCCACTGCCACGGAGTTTCTTGATGGTTTCTTCAAGGATCTGACGCTCTTCATCGCTTAAGCGGACAATGTATTTCTTTTGCATGGGCTAACCTTTCGTGTGTTGCCCATAGCATCTACCTAAATCAGGTGACTTAAAACCCTAATTTCTGAATTTGGCAATGCACTAGGCGTTGTTGAATGTTTTCCCAGAAATCACTGGTGGGCAGTGTGTGATTGCCATGGTTAGTCGGTAAATCATCTACCGCATGACTGAGTACCTGGATACAACTTTTACAGTCATCGGTACGACAATGATTAACCAATGTACCAAAGATTTCCCACCCCCCCAACGCTGCGTACTGTGACGCTGAACGGGCGTTTTTAGCAAATTCGCCCCGTCGGAAATAGAATAAACAGGGTACAACCCGCAGTGGATCAGGATAGCGTGAATCCAGCCCCGCAAGTTCGCATAATAAATTGAAGGCGAGTTCTGTATGCCGCAGAGCGCATAGCCCAACAGCCAGCAAATGTCCGCCGGTATGGTCAAAAGGGTTCACTTGGCGGGCTGTTTCGATTTCCACCTTCCCCATTTCATAATCACCGCGATGAAAGCATTCCAAGGCAAAAATGCTGTGCGCCAAGGCATTGCCGGGGTTGAGTTCCAGGGCGCGAAGCGCCAGACGATGCCATTGAGTTTCCAGGTTATCCGTTGGTTTAGTACGCAACATGTAAGCATACAGGCACAGTACCGCGTAGTGTAAATGTGCCAGTGCATCATCGTGATAACGCTCGGTACGGGCTTGGCAAGCTTCCAGAAATGCCTGAAGGTTAGCATCGCCGCTCTTATCCTGAATAAAGTGAATGTGTTCGACGAGCACGCGATAATGGCAGGGAATATCGCTTTGCATTTTCCAGTAACGGCTCCAGTAAGCCATGGCGATACCCCGGTGCAAACTGAATGTTTCGAGTATCAACTGGCTAAACACCATTTCTAGGGTTGTTTGGGTGTAATGCACAGGCATCTGAGCGCTATCTGACCACAATTGTTCACGGGTCAGGGTATGAAACAACACAAATTTGATAGCAAAACCCGCTTCGATGACTTCGGTGCTACATTGTAGGAGGAACTCTGCCTGATGGTGACGCCAGGCGGCTTCCAGCTCATCCACTTTATGACCTTTTGGCTGACTGACCCGCGCCAGCGCGATGCGGACTTCACGAAAATTGCCCAACGTCATGGGTAACAATGAACGCATATTATAGACCAAGCCGCGTAATGCATCGTCCCGAATCAGTGCGGTATCCGGGTAGCTGATATGCACTTTGGGGCCTAATGACTGGATACTCTTAGGTGAAAAATGCTGTACTGACGTTGTAGACGAGGATGTTTCAAAAACGGGTTGGTAGCTGCCGCTAGGTAAAATGATCCTCAACTTACTACTGCTACCTTCACTGGCATAATATTCTTCCAGTAGCTTGCGCACCCGCCCGGCTTCCACGCGCACCGCAGGATTTTCGGTAGGGCAAAACTCTGCCGGTTTACCCAATGCTTCAATGGCGATGCCGTACTGCGTTATTTTGTCACCGCGTCCAATTAAGGTTTCCTCAATAATATAAGCAAGAAAATTGCTGGCCTGTTTTTTCCCCTCGAATAATCGGCTAGCTAATATTTGACCAAGCTCCTTTTTAATCGACTCTTTGCTCTCCATAAGATCTCTTTTTTTTATTGATAAAAAAACTAGTCAATTTTGTTGATTGTATTACTGAACCATAAGTTAGCAATGGTTACATGAAAGTGATACCCCAACAAGTTGTTAATCATGAAACCCGGTCATTTTTAACGGAAAATATGAGTTTTTCCTTATATTTAAGCAAGTTGTTGTTTTAACTGAGAAATAATTAGTTTTTTTTATGGGTGCATGATCGGGTGAAAAGCCTTTTGCTGTTACGGGTAACATGAAGCTTTTACTTTGTTTCTGTGAATTTACGGTTAAGATGCGTTGCACAGATAAGGTTTGATGGGCGATTTTTTCAGGGCAAGTAACACAGTGGCTACTGGTTTATTATTTGCTTGTTTTTTATTTTTCAGTATTTTATGAAAGAAATGGAGTGTTGGTATGGGGGCTGTGAGTGAGTCAGGCAAACATCTTGTCTTGAATAACCGCTATGCATTATTAGGGTGTATTGCCGTATCGGGGGTGGGTAAGATCTACCGGGGACGTGATTTAGAGCGAGTCAAACACCAAGGTTTAGAATCACGCATCTTGATTCATGTGTTACCGGGCAATGCATCCCATTGGGTCTTGGATGAACTCTTTCAACACATCACTGCTACCTGCCAACGCCTTGCTTTGCCTTGGATTCTCGCGCCATTAGCCTATGGCCAAGATAATGGGCAAGCTTATGTCGTGTTGGAAAGTCCCGATACATGGGAGGTGCAAAGCCTGCTGAATCAAACAGACCAGCAACTGTCTTGTCAGCGCAGCACTGCCAAACACATCAACCCCTTAATAAAAGAGCGTTATCTGGATGCACAAATTGATCCGGCCTTATTGCTGTGTGTGTTGGGTGAAGAGGTGAACTTGTTGGCAACAGCCTTATCACCCTTGGTGCAACGTTTGGAAAAACGGGGTTCACACCGCATTATGCCGCGTAAACAAGTTAGTCATGCGCTGATGACTGGCTCATTGCTAACGTTATTTGCCATTTTTACAGCAGTAGCCGGTAATGCCGTCTTGGAAACAGTCGTATCCCCTACCCCGGCAGTAGTGGTTGTGCCTGAACCCAGTGAGCCGATGCAACTGGCGAGTATTTTACCGATGAATCAAGGGTCGCAGGTTTATAAAGATACCCCCATCATGGCGACTACCCCGCAGCCGCCCGTTAATAAAATATCATCAAAAATTGAGCAGGCCGTGGTGACTAAACCCCCAGTACAGCGCCAGCCATTACCCTCAAAGCCGACATCCGCTGCCGCTCCGGTAAAAAAACAGGATACGCCCACTGAGCTGGCATCGAGTACAGGCAGTGTGCCTCAGCCTGATGACAGTATTGATAGCCTGATCCAACAGGCATACGCCGCGATGAATGCCGGAAACTTAGGCGGTGGTAGTAACAGTGCGCTGCATTTCACCCGAAAACTGCGGGGGAAATCCCCTAATCATCCCCAAGTGGCGCGTTTGGGGCAGGAAATGGCAGCAGCAACCCTACGCCGAGTACGGGTTGCGTTACAAACCCAAAATCTTGAGCAAGCAGAGCGTTTGTTGCCCATGAGTCGCCAATTGATCCAGGAGTTTAATTTGAACCATTTGCAGGCTGCGCAACAGGTATTGGAAGACAAAACGCTGGAGTTGCGTACCCATTTGTAAACCCGGTTACTCCATCCATTATTACTTTAGGAAAACACCATGAAACGATCTGTTGTTATTGTTGGGTCTACGCGTTACTGCAAGCAGATACTCCTGCTTGTGTCTTTGTCACTGATGAGTGTTGTGGGGGCTGCTGAACCCCATAATGCCACTGAAACACCGCTACCGGTAGGGGCTTGCCCCTTGAATAGTGGCGGGTCTTCGTTGCTGGGGACTGAGTGGCGTTTATTGTCTGTGTATGGCACGTCAGTGCCTGCCGAGTTGGAAATCAACTTAACGGTCGGTGAGGATTCGTTGACGGGTTTTTCTGGTTGCAATCAATACAGCACGACGTTTAAGCGGGTCGGACACAGTGGGTTCATGATGACGGGAATTGAAAAAGGCAAGGACGTTTGCCGTGTACTGCCGACTACGCCGGGTGGGCCGACGATTAACGTGGGTGATTGGGAGGGCAGTTATTTGCGTACCCTGCAACGTGCTGGCAGTGTGGAGCAAGAGGGTAATACCCTGCATTTCTATAACCGCAGCGGTGAACCATCGGTGGTGTTTGCGAAGAAATACAGCAGTTTGTAAAGGGTAAGGCGGTGGTGAGCGCTTTTCCCACTGTGGGTTTCTATAAGGTGATTCCCGTGGCAGGAAGGGTCTGCTTCAACTATGCTATGGCAAGCTGATTGCATGTATTTTTGAATAGTAGTAGCCCTATTCAGGTGTGATAGTCAGTGGCAGATAGTATTCCGAGGGAGACCATTAGCACATGGGATGTGAGTATTACCCCAGCTTCGCAGAAACTATTGGGGAACCGGTAGCTATGGTAAGTAGCTTAGTATTAGGTTGCCACCATTACCACTTGAGTGAACAATTATTACTTGATACGCAAGGAGCTTCCTGCACCTTACGCTCTCAGTCACTCAGTGTTTTGCACTATTTAGCGCTTAATGCCAATAAAACGGTTTCTAAAGCCGAGTTATTCGCCTATGTTTGGAAAGATACCTATGTCACGGATGATTCGTTGGTGCAGTGTATCGCTGATATTCGCCGTGTTTTGCAGGATAACAAACACGAAATCGTCAAGACCGTACCACGCAAGGGTTACTTATTGGTGGCGCACTTGCCTGTCACCGATTTACCCGCCTCAGAAGGTTTGCTGCCTTTTATCGGACGGCACAAGGAATTGCACGAGTTAACTACCATGCTCCATGATGCCTCCTGCCGTTTGATTACGGTAGTGGGCTTGGGCGGTGTAGGCAAATCCAGACTGGTCAAAACGTTAGCGCAACGCCTTGCTGAATACTTCAGGCATGGCATTGGCTGCGTTGAACTGGCTTCTGTGCAACACCCCGATCTCATTGCGAATGCCATTGGGGCAAGTCTTGGTATTGCGTTACAAGGCTCACGCCCGCCCATTGAGCAATTGCACATGGCTTTATCTTCTCAGCACAAATTGTTGATTCTGGATAATTTGGAGCATTTACTGCCAGATGTGGGCATTTGTGAGGCTTTGCTGGAACACTGCCCGACGTTGAAGATTTTGGCTACTTCACGCTTGCCTTTGCAAGTGTATGGTGAGTGGCGTTATCAGTTGCAGGGGTTATTGCCGCCATCAGGTGAAATAACCCCCGAATGCGCGGCGTTTTCGTTGTTTGTGCAGTCAGCTCGCCAAGTGGATTATACCTTTGCACCTGATGAAACCGATCAGCAGACGATTTTGGAGATTTGCCGTTTGGTTGATGGTTTGCCGTTAGGGATTGAAATGGCAGCAAGGTGGATCAGGCAGCTTTCCTGCGGGGAAATCTTGCAGGAGTTGCGCTCATCGCTATTGCCGACTGCGCTCAATGCCGATAGCAAGGAGAACACCAGCGCCATGCCTGCTGTTACCAATGTGGTGCAGCAAAGTTGGCAGATGCTCAATGCCCGCGAACAGCAGATTATGCAAGCCTTGGCTTTATTCCAAGGAAAATTTACCCGAGAAGCAGCATCTGCGGTTGCGGGGGCTGGTTTGGCTGATTACGGTGGTTTGCTCGACAAGTCGATGCTGTATCGTAAAGAGATCGGTCATTACGTCATTCACGAAGTGATGCGCCAGTATGCCAATGAAGTACGCTTTGCCAAGCAATCCCATTGTCCGACGACCCAGCGTTTTGTTGAGTATCATCTTGAGGTAGCAGAAAATGTGGATGCCGGGATTCTCGGTGGACAGCAATTACCCGGCCTTGCGCGTTTGGAAGGTGAACACGATAATTTCCGGGCGTGTTTGGCCTTGTGTCATTCCGATACCAACCCACCGGCGATGAGTTCTGAGATAGGTTTACGTTTGGTGGGTTCACTCGGCATGTTCTGGTTTATGGCAAACCATTGGCAGGAAGGGTATCGCTGGGCTGAATCTTTTTTGGCTATCCACCGTCATGCTCAACCTTCGTTAGCTCAGGCAATGGCGATGTTGACGGCGGGGGGCATTTCAGCATTATTGGATAATCATGGCGTTGCCGAACAGTATTTGAGTCGTGGAACGGAAATGGCGGCGCATTTTGGAGGGGATTGGCAAACGGCGCGGGGCTTGATGGCGTTGAGTGTATTCCGGCGCTTACAGGGGCGGTATGACGAATCTCTCCAGTGCGGGCAACAGAGTATGCAGCTTTTTGCGACTGTTTATGATGAGGGGGGCTATCAATTCAATCTCGCCAATAGCGGGCATGTATTGCTGCGGTTGGGGCGTTACGATGAGGCTGTGCAAGCCTTGGAGCAGTGTATTGACTTGAATCAGAAGATCGGTTTGACCATTAGTATGCCTTACGCTTTGGTGAATCTGGGGCGGCTACATTGGCAGTTGCGGCAATTAGGTTATGCCCGTGAATACTTGCATCAAAGCATCCAGATTGCCGAGAAATTGGGGATTGCGCTGTATCGGGCGCAAGCCTTGTGTAAATTGGGCTGGATCGAGCTGAGTGATGCCAATATTGCGTTGGGGTTGCAACACCTCAATAGCAGCATGGAAGCTTACTTGCATTTGGGCGACCGTGAGGGGCAGATTGAGGTGATGCAGGGGATTGGGGTTGCCAGTGCTTTGCAAGGCAATCTGGCTCAGGCTTGGCAATGCATTGCAGCGGCAGACAATTTATCCCAACACCTGAAGCTGTCACCCTCACCGGATACGCTCGTGTTGTTGGAGGAGGTCAAACAGCGTATCCGGCAAGGGTTGACGGCAAGTGAGTTGGCGCTGCACCGTCATATGGGGTTGGTGAGTGGTTTGGAGTCGTTGTATGCAGGCTTGCAAAAAGCTAACTAAACCCAGTGAACACGATAACGATTGTACCTCACTCATCGACGCGCACTAGACGCACATACCTTTGCTTATCTCTAGAAATAAAGCCATTGTAAGCAAAATCAAAGTTGAGATACCACGCATAACCTCTACCCGCTATAGAAGATGACCAGAAATCTCCCAAGGGGCTATCGGGAAAGGCTGTGGCATTGATAGCAGGAGCATAACAGCGGGTTTCAATAATCGATTCCAATTCCTTTATATTAGCTAAACGCCAGCCTATCTTGCCCGCAAATAGGGTCTGATTAGCAATCGCTGCTCTATCAAACATGGCTTGCCAGTTGTAAGCAACCGCAGTGCCGTTACACTTTTTGTTGACAGTATCCCACGTTTGTCCTTCTGCACACCTTTTCCACATTAAGCCAGTCTGTTTATCGGTAACTGTACCGTTTTGATCATCTACATTAAAGCTAGTGTCAGGCGTGTTGGCAACGATGGCGTTATTGCACACCTGAGAATAACCGATGACTGGCAACACTAATAAAATACCTGCCATCAGGGTATGGGTTACGTTTCGCATTGAATACCTCCTGGTTGTCTATCAAGATAGTGAAATAGTGAACACCCGTTATTTGCCATCACGCACTAAACGCACATACACCGCAACATCTTTATTAGATTGAAAGACATAGCCTACACCTAATGTAACCCACACCTGCTGAGGATCAAAGGCATACGTTGATGAGGTTGTAAAACCTGTCTGTGTGTTTGGAAAATATTCGGGAGTCGGTGTTGTAGAAACATCTATTAGATTCACCATTTCTTCGCGTGTGGGTAATCGCCAGTCTTTCGCACCACACCAACCTTCTGTATTCACTTTCTGCATATAAGCATTAGTATCACATGGGCTAGTATTACCACACGCCCCACCATTTTGTTTACCACTGTTACCCCATCTCCTTATACACAAATCAGTCCATTCCCAACTCACTAGCCATCTGAATGCCATAAATGCAGTCCAGCACGCGTGAGTAGCCTAACCAGATACTTTTAGCCCCCGGTTCGCCGTCGGATTTTCTGCCCAGAAAGCCCCCCAGTTCTGCGAGATTGCGGATCACTTGATTGAGGGTAGGTATGCCATCGGGTAGTGCTTTTTTGCCGAGTCGGAAGGAGACTTTCCATTCCAAGGGGTCAAACACCAGATCAGCAGGAAGTTCTGGACAGGTACGCCCCAACCGCATCAGAAACATAATCCGCCAGGCCACCATGATGTAGAGCGCGAGGGCTTTTTCGATGCGCTCTTTGGTGTCCAGTTGCAGTTTTTCGACGCGACAACCGACTTTCAGAACATCAAAAAACATCTCGATTTCCCAACGCGCCCGATACCAGTCGATGAGTTCACAGGCGGCATCGGCGGTCTCTACACAACGGTTGGTGACTAAACGCCAAATGAGGGGCGATTTTCCGGCGGGTGGGTTGATTTCTTTGGCTTGCACCAAGGTCAATAGCATCGGATGCTTACTCTTGGGACGCAAGGTATAACGTAACACCTTGATTTCTTGTACCACTTTACGGGGCTTTTCACCCTGCTTGCGCGGTTTGGTAAAAGTGATACGAGTCAACGCTTTTTGTTGATCAATGGCATCCCACAGTTTGAGGTCATCCCCCAAAGCCCGGTTATGTTGCGCCCGTATCAGCAGGTCAGCCGGGTAATCCAAGGCTTGCGCCCGTTTGAGTAAGTCATAAAAGTCGCTTTCACGGTCGCCAGTATAGATGAGGCGGTGTTCAGGGCAGCGTGCCGCCAGTTCAGCTACCCGTTCATACCCTTCAATCCAGCGGCGGCTTTCTTTGATGCTGGGGTTGGCTTGGTCGGCAGCTTTGCTCAATCCCCGTGACCACATCCACGTATCGGTGATGCCCAACGGCAAACGTTCTGGGGTAATACACAAGGTCGGATGCAGGTACATCCCGCGTTGCTTGTCGTAGGATAACCGCCCTAAACCCTCGGTTTCTTGTCCATTGAAGTCCAGTTCGGTCGTATCTTGAATACACAGGATAATCCGCGAATCTTGTTGACGAATTCGGCACTCTGTCGCTTCAAAGTGGGATGCCATCAAAGCATCATGGCTCACCGCTTCATTCCAGAAGAAACGGTACGTCGCCAAGGTGCTTGACCAACTTTGGCAAGCCTTAGGGATGCTGGACTGGGGGGCTTTCAGCATGGCTTTGAGGATATGGGCGGCTCGTGTTTCGAGACGCTTGTCTCCCAAATCAAGATCGGTGAGTTCGGTAGATGACCAGTTCATGAGTGAAAATTGCTTATCTTACATCAGCTTGGGAACTTGTGTATAAGGAGATGGGTAATAACCGTTAACACGCAGTACTTCTGTTCCCGCTTCATCCAGAAACAATAAAACGGGAGTAGCCAACACGTCTTTTTCAGCAGCAAAATCTGCCTCATTCAATACCGTGCCAGATATGTCAGTGACGGGTTTGGTTCCCTTCATATTGATGGGGATCACCTCAAAATATTGACGGGTCTTGTTAGCGATGTCGGGGTTGCCGAAGTCGTGTTTTAGCAGTTTTGCGCAGAATGGGCAGCTATCTTGATAAAAATACAAGATGATTTGCTTATTATTACGTGTTGCGGTGGTGATATTATGAGGCAGATTTGCGGGTGGTTGTTTAAACCAATCAGGCTTTTTAACAATGGTCGTGGGTGATGGGACGGTAGTTTGCTCTGCAAAGACCACCGGTGTTTCTAAAAAACAAATAATCAAACCAATGAGGACTAGTGCTTTCATGTTGAAGTACCTCAACTATTGACAATAGAACGGAGTTCATGACCTTTTGTGCGCCACTATACTTGATGAGACAGGGTGTAGTTTTTATCGTTATTGCTTATTAGACATTATCTATAAAAAAATGAAATATATAAATAATAATTATCAATGGCAAGATACACAGCCAGAGTGTAAATTCCTGACAGTAATAATAGCCTAGAGTAGGGACTAACGGCATGGCGGAGTACAGTTTTAACGCATTGAAATCCAATGAAAAGGCATTTGTTGCCATGACCAGTCTCAACGTTAAGGAGTTTTTGGGTTTGCTCGAACGGTTCAGTGCAGCTTACCAAACTGACCTACACGCCCGGGGCAAACGTGTTGATGAGACGCGGGGTCGTTCTGATGGGAAACTGGCATTAATAGAAGACAAACTGTTTTTCATTCTGTTTTACCTGAAGACCTATCCTTTACAAGAAGTGCTGGCGTATTCATTTGATCTTCCCCAAAGTGTGGCAAACCACTGGATACACCGCTTGTGTCCCGTATTACAAAGTGCATTGGATAACATGGGACATAAGCCCATTCGACTATCCTCAGAATTAATGGAACGGCTAGCAGAAGAAGGGCAGGGTGTGAACGGAAGTGATGCCCGGACACATTAAGCAGCGTTGCAGGCGGAGAAATTCTGCCAATAATCATTCCATCCGCCATTCAGGCGAGTCACGCGAAGGGCGAGCATGGGATCGACATTCTCTGCTGCCCACCAAGCACCCGGCTTTTTCAGGTGTGCTTGTACGACAAAGCGGTGAGCACTTTCAATTTCGCCGGAGCCGATAGGGCGTCCCTGCCGGATAGCCCCGGCATAATCCACTTGCTCACGTCGGTTATTGAGGTAGCGGTAAGCTTTCCTGACAGGAGCTTGCGCATCCACTGTGGCGGGAGCTTCCAGATGAGGCAACAGGGCTTCCAGTACCTTGGCAGAACGGTTGGCTTTCAATTCCGCTTGCCGCTGCTCCAGCCATGCGTCGGTGTCAGAGGAGCAGGAGGGGGCGGCTTCCGCGAGGTATTCGCTCAAATGGTAAAAATCCACCAGATAAGCACCCTGACTGCCAAACCAGTGTTCTATCTGGTCGGCAATCCAGACCGCCCCGTCGCCCACGCCATGAATGTCGGTTGCCCGTCCAAAGCCTGCCTGACAGGCACAATGGTACAGGTGTTGTCCGGCCTGTTCCGTGCCGCCGTTAAACGTTCCGCCATAAAACCGGCGGGTGCTCCCCAATTCGCGGGCAATGCACAGCTTTAATTCTTGCCAGTTCAGGGTTTTACCTTTGCGGCGGTCAGCCGCTTCCGGGGCGCTCGTGACAATGGGAACCATGCCGCCATCCATTTCCACCAGCACACAGGCTTTTCCCGTGCGCTCAGGCCGGGTCGTTTCCAGTACCGTATTGTCCAGCATCAGACGTCCATGACGTTCCGTTGTCTGCCGGATCGTTTCCGGGGGCAAGCTGATGCCATAATGTTCCTGAAGTTTTTCACTCACCTGCCGGAAAGGATGATCCGCCCCAAAATCCGTGACCACCCGTTGCAGCGGCGCGGATACTCCCCGGCAACGCACCGCCGCACTGGCGGAAAAAGGCCGTTGCAGGCACGTACCTTGGCGAAACAACCGTTCGTTTACTTCAATCTGTCCGTAGGTACTGTGCCAGTAGAGTTTTTTTGACCCATAGGACGCCAACCCGCTGTCTGTTGCCCTTGATCGGCGGCCGCTGCTTCATGCTGTTGTGCCCAGCCGGATAGCGCATCGTGCCCCAGTTGGCGCAGGGTTTCGATGATCTGCCGTTCTGCTTCATCGGCGCGTTTCAAGTCGTCACTGCTGGATTCCATAATGGTTAGGATCGATTCAATCCGTTCCTGAAGTGCGGGATGACGGGCAAGGCGTTGGGCGAGCTGCGTTGGTTTGTCTAACATCGGGGGGACTCATTTAATGGTAATGGCAATATTTACCGGATATTAGACCATGCATCACTTCCGGTCACACCCAGAAGGGCAACAGGAATTGATTATTGACGGAACAGAGCGGAGAATCCAGCGCCCCGTGGATAATGATGTCCAGCGCGAATACTATAGTGGTAAAAAAAAAGCCCATACGGTTAAAAACAATGTCATCGTTGGCTGTGCTGACAGACATATCAAATACTTAGGGGATACTCACTCAGGCAAGAAGCATGACAAGAAAATTGCCGATGAGGAGCAGACCCAATTACCGGAGGGTTCTGTGATTTTACGTGATTTAGGCTTCAAGGGGGCTGACATGGGAAAAGGTGTCACCGTCATTGAGCCAAAAAAGAAGCCACGGAATAAATGTCTGACCCCACAAGAAAAAGAAGAAAACCGTCAAATTTCTGCCCGCAGGGTAGTCGTTGAACATATCATCAGTGGTATTAAACGCTGCCGATGCCTGAAAGATGTGTACCGTAATTTAAAAGATGACTTTGATGACCAGATTATGGAAATTGCTTGCGGACTACACAACCTGAGAAACTCCATGCGAAATCCAATCTATTGAAAGTTTTAAAAACTTTTCGATAATTATTATTTGGCGAATTCGTATCATAAGTGCATAGCCCGTTAATCGAGGCGGGATGCGATTTTCCTCATCAGGTCAGCGGCAAGATGTGGTAAAAAGCATCCCGAAAAACCACTGACAGGAGAGCTTCATGGCTTACACACACCTTACCTCTGAGGAGAGGCATTATATCGAAACCCGGCACAAGATGAAGGAATCGACGGCAACAATCGCGTTAACCTTGGGGCGCAGTCAATCGACGATCAGTCGTGAACTGACCCGCAACCGAGGGCAACGCGGCTATCGGCACAAGCAAGCGCACGCCAAAGCGCAACAACGCCATGCGGACAAGCCCAAAGCGGTCAAGTTGACCCCGGAACTGGCGGTCAGCATTGATACGCTGCTGGAACAACAATGGAGTCCTGAGCAGATCAGCGGTCGACTGAAAGCGGAAGGCAAAACGACTATTTGCCATGAAGCCATCTACCAGCATGTACTCAGGGACAAGCGTGCGGGCGGCAAGCTGTACCTGAACCTGCGCCGCCATACGAAGAAATACCGCCAGCGTTACGGCAGTAAAACGGGCAGCGTCAAAGGCATCCCCAACCGAGTGGACATTGACGAACGCCCAGCGGTAGCCAACCAGCGTGAACGGCTCGGTGACTGGGAAGCCGACACCATGATCGGCAAGGGACACCAAGGCGCACTGGTGACACTGGATGAACGCAAATCCAAGCTACGCCTAGCTTTTCCAGTGGCAAACAAGACCGCAGAAGCCGTAACCAGCAGCATTATCACCTTGCTGGACAGCTTCAAGGATTGGGTGCACACGCTCACCTTCGACAACGGCAAAGAGTTTGCCAAACATGAGCAAGTTGCCCAAGCCCTTGGGTGCGAAACGTATTTCGCCAAGCCCTACCATTCGTGGGAGCGTGGGCAAAATGAGAACGCCAATGGGCTGTTACGCCAATACTTCCCCAAGGCAATGGGGCTATTGGACGTGACCACCCGACAGGTACTGGAGGCTGTACATAAACTCAACAACAGACCAAGGAAGTGTCTGGGATTCAAGACACCTTACGAGGTGTTCCGAGAACTATCCGGCATAGAGGCCGAAAAGTTGGTGGGTTATGCACTTATTACTTGAATTCACTTTTATAGATAATGTCTATTGAGTAGCATCTGATAAAGCTGAGAATTTGTCCTGAAGTTTTTACGAAAGATACACGAAAATTTAGGCGGGAAATTTCTTGATGATTTTCATGGAAAAGCGGTATAAATAAGTAAGGGCTGCATTCTGATGAATACAGAATGCAGCCCTGATACCTTATTTTTCCAATTGGGTAACGTCACGCACAGCACCGCGTGATGCTGATGTGGTCATCGCTGCATAAGCCTTCAACGCCGCACTCACGTAACGTTCACGGTTCAGCGGCTTCCAGCCCGCTTTGCCGAGTGCATCCATCGCGCTACGACGGCTGGCAAGCTCTTCATCACTGATGCGGACATTGATGGTACGGTTCGGGATGTCGATGTCGATCATGTCGCCTTCTTGCACCAGTCCAATCGCGCCACCTTCCGCCGCTTCGGGAGAAACATGCCCAATCGACAAGCCCGATGTACCGCCGGAAAAACGCCCGTCAGTAATCAGCGCACACGCCTTCCCCAAGCCTTTGGACTTGATATACGACGTGGGGTAGAGCATTTCCTGCATTCCGGGGCCGCCGCGTGGGCCTTCGTAGCGGATCAGTACGATGTCGCCCGCCACGATTTGATCACCCAAAATGCCTGCAACGGCAGCATCCTGCGATTCAAAAATACGCGCAGGGCCGGAGAATTTGAGGATGCTGTCATCCACTCCGGCGGTTTTGACCACACAACCATCCAGCGCAATATTGCCGAATAATACCGCCAACCCGCCTTCGGTGCTGTAAGCGTGGGCTTTGTCGCGGATACAACCGTTTTCGCGGTCAATATCCAGCGTATCCCAGCGTTTGCTTTGGCTGAACGCCACTTGCGTGGGTACTCCACCGGGGCCTGCGCGGAAAAATTCCTGGCGTTTAGCATCGTCGGTCAGGCGCACATCCCACAAGGACAAGGCTTCTGCCATGTTGGTGGCGTGAACGGTGCCGACTTCGCGGTTCAATAATCCGGCGCGGTCGAGTTCGCCCAGAATCGCAAATACGCCGCCCGCACGATGCACGTCTTCCATGTGGTAAAGCTGGGTGGAAGGCGCAACTTTGCACAATTGCGGCACTTTACGGCTCAAGCGGTCGATGTCATTCATGGTGAAATTCACCCCGCCTTCTTGTGCGGCTGCCAGCAAGTGCAGGATGGTATTGGTCGAGCCACCCATGGCAATGTCCAGACACATCGCGTTTTCAAACGCTTCGATTGTCGCAATCGAGCGCGGCAACACGGATGCATCGTCCTGTTCGTAGTAACGTTTCGCCAAACCGACAATGATGCGCCCCGCTTCAAGGAACAAACGTTTGCGGTCGGAATGCGTCGCCAGCGTTGAACCGTTCCCCGGCAAGCTCAAGCCGAGTGCTTCGGTCAGACAGTTCATGGAGTTGGCCGTAAACATGCCGGAACACGAGCCGCAAGTAGGGCAGGCGGAACGTTCCATCGTTTCCACATTTTCATCGCTTTCGGCACTGTTGGCGGCGGACACCATCGCATCCACCAAGTCCAGCTTCACCAGCTTGCCGCCGATCACGGCTTTGCCGGATTCCATCGGGCCGCCGGAAACGAAAATGGTGGGAATGTTGAGGCGCAGTGCCGCGTTCAGCATCCCCGGTGTGATTTTATCGCAGTTGGAAATGCACACCAGCGCGTCGGCGCAATGCGCGTTGACCATGTATTCCACCGCATCGGCGATCAGCTCGCGGGAAGGCAGCGAATACAACATCCCGCCATGCCCCATCGCAATGCCATCATCCACCGCAATGGTGTTGAATTCTTTCGCGACACCGCCAGCGGCTTCGATTTCACGCGCCACCAACTGCCCCATGTCTTTGAGGTGGACATGCCCCGGCACGAACTGGGTGAAGGAATTGGCAATCGCGATGATCGGTTTCTGGAAATCCGCATCGGTCATGCCGGTCGCACGCCACAACGCGCGTGCGCCAGCCATATTGCGACCGCCAGTGGAAGTGCGGGAACGGTAAACGGGCATGGTGTACTCCTGAACGAAACTTGGTATAAAACCGCATTCTAGCGCCGATAGGCGGGGGAGTCATATTATCTCACTGCTTTTGCGTTACACTCCCTAGGATCATGTTCTTCTCTGCTACGACGGATGCACAAATGCTAATAGTTAATGATAATAAAGCAGCCATTACCCCTGCTGTGGATGCAGTCGATACCCCAGAAAACTGGCTGGCACGCTGGTATTTCAATCAATATCCACCGCATGTGTGGGCAGACCAGCACGGGCAACAGCAAGTGCATCTGGTCTTTGCGGGGTTCAGCCCGCTGGTAGAAGCGTTAATGTGCCAATACGCTAAAATTTCGCCCTACAAAGATTTTGCACCACCGGTGTTTACATTGATTGATCAGGATGCAGAAACGCACCGTCAGGCGTTGGTGGCACGTTACCCGGCGTTTGCCAATGGCAGGGCAGGTGCTGAGCAGGTTATCGCGGGGCTGTACGCACTGGCATGTGATGTTGATTGCCATGTGGATACCCGGCAACTTGCGCCGCTACCGATAACGGCGGTGGTGTGCGGTGCTGCGGATACGGCCTGGAATCTGGCGTGTGCGTTGCATTTACGCGAAGTGCTGCGGCAAGACGTGCCGTATTACGTTTACCAACCCTACGCCCATCCTGCACCACTGCCCGCAGGCTTGATCCCCTTTGGTATGCCTGAGCAACCGGATCAGGCACAAATCGAGGCAGTGGAACGCAATGCCCGTGCCGTACACGAGGCTTACCGGCAAACGATGCTACAGGTTGACCCGGTGATGGCAAGCGCTTCAGACAGCTTAAAGCCGTGGGAAGATTTGGCGGAAACCTACCGCGAAGCCAACCGCCGCGCTGGTGACCATTTTGCCGTCAAATTAGCCAGCCTTGGGTATGTGCCAGAACCGGGCAAACCCCTGGCATTAGCCGCTGATTTTCGTTTGGATGCGCCAGCAGAACGCCGGGAATTGCTGAGTCGACTGGAACACCGTTCATGGCGTTACGAGCGTCTATTGAACGGTTGGCGTTATGGGAAGGTGCGTGATAACCAGCAAAAGTTACACCCTTCCATCGTCTTGTGGGAGGATTTATCACCCAGTGAACGTGAGAAAGATGTCAGCCAAATGGAAAATGTACGGCAGGTGCTGATGCAGACCAGCCGCACCTAAAGACAGGTGTTACCCGCGCCGCATTTTCGCAAAATCCAACATCCGCTGGGTGGAGCGCAGTGCTTTTACCCGCACCTCCTCATCGACCACAATTTCATTATTGCCGGTTTCCAGCACTTGCAACAGGTTGTGTAAGCCATTCATCGCCATCCAAGGGCAGTGGGCGCAACTGCGGCAAGTCGCACCTTCACCCATGGTGGGGGCAGCAATGAATTCCTTACCCGGCGCGGCTTGCTGCATCTTGTAAAAAATACCGCTGTCAGTTGCCACAATGAAACGCTGATGCGGCAGGGTTTGCGCAGCTTTGATGAGTTGCGAGGTAGAGCCGACGGCATCTGCCAATTTGATAATTTCTTCCGGCGACTCTGGGTGTACCAAAATGCCTGCATCGGGGTATTGCTCAAGCATCTCACCGAGTGCGCGGAATTTGAATTCGTCATGCACCACACAGGCTGCTTGCCACAACAGCATATCCGCCCCGGTCAAACGCTGGATATAACGCCCCAGATGTTTATCCGGCGCCCACAGGATTTTCTTGCCCTGCTCATCCAGCCAGGTAATTAAATCCACCGCAATGCTGGAAGTGACCACATAATCGGCGCGTGCTTTCACTTCCGCACTGGTATTGGAATACACCACCACCGTGCGCTCAGGGTGCTGGTCACAAAACGGGATGAATTCAGACGCGGGGCATTCCAAATCCAGCGAACATTCTGCTTCCAGAGTCGGCATTAACACGCGCTTTTCGGGGTTGAGGATTTTGGCGGTTTCACCCATGAAACGCACGCCAGCCACGATCAAGGTGGTAGCTGAGTGTTCATTGCCAAAACGTGCCATATCCAGCGAATCAGACACATAGCCGCCGGTTTCTTCGGCTAATTCCTGCAAATCACGCTCAACGTAGTAATGGGCGACCAACACCGCATCTTGTTCTTTGAGCTTTTGTTTAATCTTGTCTTTGACCAGTGCTTTTTGTTCGGGGGTGTAATGCGGGTTCAGGGATTCGATATACGCCGTGCGCGGCGCTTTAATAATGGGGATAACAGGTGTTTTGGCAGTCATATCGGTGAACCCTTGTTTTGTATGGTGGAACAAGGATGGGGGATAACGCGGGAAGATTCAAGAGGAGGCTGTCTGAGTGTGTGTCTATCTCTTTTGGCTAGCCGATCCTGTCTCTTCCGTCTTGTGCGCTGCAATGTAAAACCTTGATACAGGTCATTGTTGCGATGCACAATTTTGGGTAATTTAAATGTCACATTTCCCCAAAAAGGACATTTATCGTGATTGACGCCAGCATTCTCTCCGCCGACACCGTAGTTGCCCTAGGTTACATGCTGGCTTTGGGGATTTCTCTCGCCGTTATTCTGGCTATCGCTAACCGTTTCCTGTTCGTCTACGAAGATCCGCGCATCGACGAAGTGGATTCCGCACTGCCACATGCCAATTGTGGTGCATGTGGCGAAGCCGGTTGCCGCATTTTCGCCGAAAAGCTGATTGCGGGTGAAGCACAGCCGGGGCAATGCACCGTTAATGCGCCTGCCAATAATGTTGCCATTGCCGAATTCCTCGGCGTGGATCTCGGTAATCAGGAAAAGCGCGTGGCGCGGCTGGCTTGCGCGGGTGGCAATCACGTTGCCTACAACCGCGCCAAATACGCCGGATTGCATTCCTGCCGGGGCGCGGCAATGGTGGGCGGCGGTGGCAAAACCTGTACGTGGGGCTGCCTCGGCATGGCGGATTGCGCCGACGTGTGCGAATTCGGCGCGATTTCGATGGACAAAAATGGCCTTCCGGTGGTCGATGCCGACAAATGCACCGCCTGTGGCGATTGCGTCGATGTTTGCCCGAAAAAGCTGTTTGAACTGCACCCGGTCAGCCACCAATTGTGGGTGGCTTGCAAAAATCTCCACCACGGCGCAGAGGCAGAAGCCGAATGCGAAGTGGCTTGCAATGCCTGTGGGCGTTGCGTGAACGATTCCCCGGAAGGGTTAATAACGATCAGGGACAACCTGGCAACCATTGATTACAGCAAAAACACCTTAGCCTCTCGCGTCAGCATCCAGCGTTGCCCTACCGGGGCAATCGTGTGGCTGAACCGCAAAGGGGAGACTGAAAAAGGGTCGAAAGCCAAACCCGTCATTAGAAAAAAAGCACTCCCAGTTAGCCACGCATAATCCTTTGAATCTCACTCGTAGAGGCAGTCAAACCATGTTCGGAATCAAGAAACCTGTTACCCCTACCGTCAAGTACCCCGGTACGCGCATGGCAATGGACGGCAACGCCGCTGTCATTATGTGTGAACGCGAGGCATCGGATGCAGCGGGTGCGTACCCGATTACCCCTTCCACCCAGATGGGCGAATACTGACGCGGGCTACGATGCCCAAGGCAAACTGGTGGGCGTGGCGGCGGAAGGCAGTGCGCAAGGCTATTCCGGTTCGGTGGACACCATTTACGCTTCTCAACAGTCATAAGTTCTCCCCATTCCCCCAAGCAGCACGAAATCCCTTAGAGTAGGCGTTACCAGCGACCTATTATCCAAGGGACATCATGCTAGTTGATCTATACCAGAGCCTTCACCACTTTAAAAGTGAATTTTCGCGCCAGCGAGCATGGCTATTGTTTTGCGCCATCATCCTGAGCTTTTTAGCGGCGACCGAGATGAGCGGGGTCACGTCGATGTGCCGTTACTGGTTATCGGATGAACGGGGCTACCATCGGTTGCTCCATTTTTTTCGTGCCGGGTCTTACCATCCTGAGCGGTTACGGGCGAGCTGGCAGCGGTGGGTGTTGTCCCATGCGCCGCTGGTTGAGGTGGCGGGGCGTTTGGTGGTGCTGGGCGACCATACCCATGTGGTTAAGGATGGTGGGCGGATGCCGGGGGTCGTTTCCTTGCGGGAAACCTCGGAAACCCAAAGCAAACCGGACTATTTCCGGGGGCAGTGTTGGGGAGCCGTGGGGTTGTTGGTGGGGAGCCTGTCCGCCTGTTTCTGCCTGCCGCTGAGTTTGCAAATCCATCAGGGGTTTCGGCATTTGGGGGAAGAGGATGCTAACGACCCGACACTCAAACTGGGGACACGGGTGGTGCAGATGGCGTTGTCGTTTGCGCAGGTGAATGACCGCCCGGTGTGGCTGGTGCTGGATGCGTTCTTTGCCACGGCTTCGGTGTTCCGGCTGGCACGCTCGGTTTGGTCGGTGGCGTTACAACAACCACTGGTGCAGGTCATCACCCGCGCTAAAAAGAACTATGTGGCCTACTTCCCTGCGCCACCCAAACCGCCGGGAAGGCGTGGGCGGCAACGCCAGTACGGGATGAAGCTGGTGTTGTGGGAAGCCTTTGACCATGCTGATTTTTTCCGTGAAGTGACCCTGTGCATTTATGGCAAGGAGGAGTCGGTACGCCTGATGTCCCATACCCTGTGGTGGAAACCGTTAGGGCAGCCGCTGCAATTTGTCTGGGCAGTCACTTCCCGTGGCCCCATCCTGCTGATGTGTTCGGATTTGGTGCTGGACGCGGAAACCATCCTCACCCTGTACTGCCGACGCACCCGGATTGAAACCTTGTTTGATGCCCTGAAAAATACCATGGGCGCATTCCGCTTCCACTTCTGGAGCCGTTACCTGCCGCGCCATTCCCGGCGACCTACCGCCAATCGGCATCTCAAAGCCCCCCAAGCACAGCACCTCCCCACGGTGGTGGCCTGCTGGCAGGCAATGGAAACCTTTGTGTTGTGTGCCTGCATCGCCACCGGTTTGCTACAACTGTTTTCCCTCAAGTACCATGAGGGGCTTTGGAAGCAGCAGGTCTTGTATTTGCGCACCCGTTCCCGTGAATTGCCTTCCGAGAACACCGTGCGACAGATTTTAGCACCACTACTGGCACGGCAATTACTGCGCTCTCCCCCCAAAGCCTTCTGGTGGCGAATTAACGCGGCCGTCAACGGCGATGAGGACGATGATAGGCAAACATGAACCGCTAACAGCGGGAAAATACCCATAATCAAGGTGTTAAAACAGCAGTTCAGTAAGGCTGCTGCCTAACATCATGCTTGGTTTTGGGGGAATGTCACGACTGTTGAGTAATAGCAGAACGCGGGTATTTTGCTTTTTATCAGGCGGGAATAGCTCAATAAGAACACTGCTGACGTTGATGTTATTGCTGGTAAGCGCATAAAGCTCCTTGCTCAACGGGTCATCCGGGGTAGCAGCGTAACCCAATACATCGCCGTTTGGGGTGATACCAAGGAACAATGTCCTGCCTTCATCGCGGGAAGCGATCACGTTTGAGGGGGCATGACGGCAACCTTTTAGAAGCCCAGACATGCGTACTTCCGGGTATTCGGGATACAGAATAAGTTGAGCATTCGGGGCAAGATAACGTCCGTTCTTATCGACCCAATAGAAGGTAACATCGGCTTTTGTGCGTGACGTTTTGCCTTTAGGAACTGTCCCGAAATAACTTCCCTCTTTTCTGCTAACAGCGAAAGGGGGAAGATAGCCCCTTGTAATGCCAATCAACACCGAGGATGAGCCAATGGATGTTTACCCATCAGCCATAGAAAAACAAATGCAGCGGTTCTACCAATCGCTCAATGAGCGTGACCGCCGCCGCTACGCCGCCGTGGAAGCCGTCCGGCTTGGGCACGGGGGGCAGGACTACATTTCCCGGTTATTGGACTGTGACCCCAAAACCATCCGCCACGGGTTGACGGAGTTGGAATCGGAAGATGGCTTGCCCAGCGTAAGGCAGCGAAAAAAAGGGGCGGGCGCAAACGGCTGAACGCTACGCACCTGCAATTGGATGACCATTTTCGCCAAGTTTTAAAGGATCATACGGCAGGCGACCCGATGCGGGAGGCGGTGAAATGGACGAACCTGTCACGTCGGCAGATTGCCCGGCGGGTGCAGGCATTGGGGACATCGGCTGGGAAAAACGTGGTGTCGCGCCTATTACGGGAGCACGGCTACCGCCGCCGCAAGCCCCAGAAGAAACGCACCATGGGGCAACACGCTGACCGTAATGCCCAGTTTGAAAAGATTGCCCAGCTCAAACAAACCTACCTGCAAGCAGGCAAACCCGTGATCAGCATTGACACCAAAAAGAAGGAACTGCTGGGCAACTTTTACCGTGAAGGGGTAACGGATGCCGTCGAACCCACGGAGGTCAATGACCATGACTTCGCCAGCTATGGCAATGGTCAGGTGATCCCCCACGGCATCTACGACCTTGCCCGCAACGAAGCGGCACTGCACCTGAACACCAGCCACGACACCACCGAGTTTGCCTGCGAAAGCCTTGGCTTATGGTGGCGTGAGCAAGGGAAACCCAACTACCCCGAAGCTGACGAGCTGTTGGTCTTATGTGACGGTGGTGGCAGCAACAGTTCCTCCGCGTACCTGTTCAAGCAAGACTTGCAGGCATTGGCGGACAGTCTGAACCTGACAATACGCATCGCCCACTACCCGCCCTATTGCTCCAAATACAACCCGATTGAACACCGCCTGTTCCCCCATGTGACCCGTGCCTGCCGGGGTGTGCCGTTGGAAACGGTCGAAACCGCCAAACACTACATGGCAAAAACGGAAACCACCACTGGCATGAAGGTCGCTGTCCGCATCATCAGTAAAGTTTTTGAAACCGGGCGCAAGTATACCCAAGCGTTTAAGGATAACATGACCATCCAGTTCGATGATTTCCTGCCAAAATGGAACTACTCCGCTGTCCCTCAGTCCCCCTGATTTCGGGAAGTTATTTCGGGACAGTTCCTTAGGACAGTTTTTGCATGAGGCTAACCAAGAAAATAGCCGGAAGTCCTTTCGGAGTGTTGTGATTGTTTGGAGTTCATTTTTGGAGAATATACCTTACAGCGTCAAGACCTGAACATTTTTAAAGGTTTGAAAATTTGTTGTCATCAACTGGGTCAGTTCTTTCTTGTGATCGGTATCCAGCTTGTCGAGACAGTTGGTGATGGCCGCCTTGAAAGCGGGAAACTTATCATAGTATTTCGAGTACAAGCATTTTTTCTTGACGAACTTCCACAACCGTTCAATCAGATTGAGGTTGGGTGAATAGGTCGGTAAAAATAATAGTTCAATATTGAGCCTTTTCGCACAGGCAAACACGGCTTCACAGCGTTGATACTTGGCATTATCCAAGACCAAAGTGATCGGTATTTTGAGTGCTAACGCTGCAATTTTTTCCAATAATTCACACACGCTGTTAGCGTTGATATAGGAGTCGTTAGTGATCGTGATGAGTTGTAGCGTTATCGCATTGAGTGCGCCCAATACGTTGTAGCGTTGTCGACCACAGGGGGCTTTGATGAATACGCGGGAAAATGACCACAAAAACCCCAGAAACGGTGCTAACACGAAGTGGGCGGCATCGACAAAAAAAGGGCGCGTTTGCCCTCCTTAGCCTCCTGAATGCGCGGTTTTAGTTCATTTTCCAGGAACTTTTCTTGTGCTTCCACATCAGCTTTGGCGGGTATCATCCCCACTTTATGGATGTCCATCCCTATTTTCTTCATAAAGACACGTACCCTGTCCTCACTGCGTTTGATGCCTGTCAGCTCCTCAATCTTAGCGGCTGCCGCCTTGCTGGTTGCGGGGGGATATTCACGAAAATAGGCTTCAATCTTGTCTTTATATGCCATCAAATCACTCTGTGGTTTATTGAATCGTATTTCTTTAAGAGCTTCTAAACCGTTAGGTTGTAGGTAGGCGTTTAGGTAGGCAAGCAGCGTGGCTTCTGTAATCCTTTCCAATCGTTTGATTTCCTTATGCGTCAACTGTTGGGATTTCAGGTACAGCACGGACATTTTCTTACGGACTCTGGGATGAGGATGGCGCTCCTTCCAGTAGAACAGCTCCGCTATCTCATCCTCAGTGAAAGTGATTTTTAATGTCATACATTACTCATGGCTGCTTTTGTTACCAGTCATCTAACCATATTTCCCTGATCAAAAAAACTATTTTATGGCACGGACTGGTATATACTTGAAGGACTGCTTGAAAAGGAAGCATCGCGTACTGGCGATACTGGCAAACCACCTCCAATATTTGACAAGAAAATCAAGCAAGCACTGACACTCAATTTGATTACTCAAGAGGAAGCTAAAAGATGCCACCTTATCCGACTTATCCGCCACAAAGCAGCGCATGAATGGAAACTTTCCTTGTCGACCAAGGGGATTCGTAAAAATCTCCACACTCTTTACAAACTTGACCACAGACAAACCTTCGTATTTCACGAAGACTTGGATTTTCTCATTCAGATGATCTACAGCGCATCATGCTCAATGCTTGTAATGAAATTTCTAACGCGGCTTAGCGGAGACTAAAATTGTGCGACTCACTATTGTGACAAATGCACATCCACCACAATTTTCGAGTAGGGTGTAAGTTACGCTTATAGCACTACATCCTGCATCATGCCCGCATGTTCCAGCAAGCGGCTTGTCTGTTGCTGGATGCTATCCCGCAAGTTTGCTGCAAACTGCTGTTCTGCTGGGGTTTTCAATACACACGCCGCCCACACGCGGGGCAATTGTTCAACGACCTGCTTGCACATGGCGGTCAGTGTTGCCTGCACCAGTGAGCGCGACAGACCACAACTCGCGGCAAAATCCGCCAATTGAAAGGCGGACACACGGGTATCGAAGTCATCCCCCAACGCCATCGCCAGTTCCTGCTGGTATTCGGGATATACCGCGATATTGACCAGATCGTAGCAAGGCGCAGGTTCGATGCCGTTTTTGCCGACGAAAAAGCTGATGTTTTTGCCGTGCGCATCCCAATTGCTGATGATGAGATTGAATAGCACCCAGTCCAGCACGTATTTGCGGGCAAGTGCAGGCGAACGGCAATGAGCGCAGAAGGCAAATAAACGCGGCAAACTTGCGCCGTCACGGATAGCCGCCACATCGGGGCTGTTACCAAAATTGCGTTCGTATTTGTATTCAGGCGGCAAATCGAGTGAGCCACTTGCAAAATTACATTTTCAGCGTAAACCTTCCTTCATCTGAAGGAAAAAAGAAGTGTGGGCTGCCGTTTTCGGCGATAATAGAAGCGTCAAAACAACCATTAAGCCCACGCTATGAATTCTACCGAACGCGCCCTGATTGCACAACGCTGGAGTTTGCTGCAAATTGAAATACTACCTTGCTTCAATGATGCCTTTGGCACATTGACCCCCAAGCTTGAAAAACTCATTCACGTACTGGAGCTGACGCGCATTGAAGATTTTGTGCGCTCTTTTCGTGATGGGTCTGGACGGCCAGCGACGGAGCGATCTTGGTTTGCCAATGCTTTTGTCGCCAAAAGCGTGCTCAATATTGTCAATACGCGAGCACTCATTGACCGGCTGCAAAACGATCGCTCCCTGCGACGCATCTGCGGGTTTCCCCTGACCAAGAAACTGCCTTCCGAATCCACCTTTTCACGTGCCTTCGCTGAATTTGCTGAACAGCGTTTAGCGGAACGTGTGCATGAAACGTTGGTGAAAACGTATTTGGGCGATGCGCTGATCGGTCACCTGTGTCGGGATTCAACAGCCATTGAGGCACGTGAACGGCCTGTTGCCGAGGAAAAGCCAAAGAAAAAACAAGGGCAAACACGGATTCAGCGCCAACGGGAACAGTCACTTCAGCAAGCACTCGATGAGATACCGGTTCAGTGTAACCGGGGGACGAAGAAGAATGCCCAAGGCTACAAGCACAGTTGGAACGGCTACAAACTGCATATCGATACCGCCGATTGTGGTGTCCCGATAGCAGCCATTCTGTCTTCCGCCTCGTTTCACGACAGCGGGGCGGCTATTCCACTGTCCCAAATCAGTGCCCAACGTGTCACCAGTCTCTACGACCTGATGGATGCAGCCTATTGCAGTGCTGATTTGCACGAATACAGCCGTCATCTGGGGCATGTCCCTCTGATTGATCACAATCCTCGCGGCGGACAGAAAGAAGCGTTTGAACCTGCTGATGCCGAGCGTTACAAAATTCGCAGCACCGTAGAACGAACCAATGCCCGCCTGAAGGATGAATTTGGTGGTCGGAATGTGTGGGTGCAAGGTGCGCAAAAAGTTTACAGCCACTTGATGTTTGGGATTTTGGTGTTGAGTGCTGATCAACTGATGCGTGTCTTGTTATAAGGCGACTGGTTTTGAAAAAACACGGGAAGACTGACTGAAAAACAGGAGCAGTCGCATCGGTATGGGTGAAATTTAGCAAAAGTTACGGTAAAACTGAAAAAGCTCAGGTTTCGTTGGTCAAATTGAGTAAAAAATCGGCTGAATATGCGGCGTTCGGTCAATGCTGAAAATTGAGCAACTCAGTTTGTCGGATTTTGCAAGTCGCTCGAGTGCTTGGCAACCATCAATCAGATGGCGACGCAATACCGTATCGCCCTGGCGTTTGCGGTCGAAGCGTGTCACCAGCAACGCACGATGTTGCCCGAAACGCAGCAATTCCACCGCTGCGACGGGCAAACCGATAGCGTTGGCAAGCTGCATCAGCAGGTATTCATTCAGCACCACATGGTTCTGGCTGGCTGGCTCGAACTTAAGGATATGGGTGGAACACAAGCTGCCTTCGCCAAATGCCAGCCCGCCTTGTGCATCCGCCAACACATTGATTTTATGTTGAACCCCAGCCACCGACAGGCGCGGGCGACCATCCCACACAATCAGGTTGCGGGCGGGTTGATTGTCGAGCCGCTCCAGCAATTCAGCAGGCAGGATCGGGCGCAAGCAGGCGGGCTGGATGGGTTCAAGCGTTTCAGGCAAGAACTGCAATGCACCCGGCGTATCTGTTCCCAAAGCGCGGATAATCCCAAAGGTATTGGCACGGCTGAGCTGGTAGTTTTCCAGCAGGATGTCGAAACCCTGACCTTCGGGCAGCAAGTTACGCAGGAAACGTTGCACCACTTGATGATTCGCTGTGTTTGTCAGCGGCAAATGCGGCGAAATGGCAAAACCACTGGCCTGCCATGTCGGAGTGTATTCCAGCGTCAATTGCCCTTGCGCATCTGCCAGCAGGAAACCGATGGGCTGCTCACCCAAGTAAATCCGCAGGCGGTGCTCATACCCAGTCATCGTCACCACCTTCTGTCCACGGCTCTACTTTTAGCGCAATGCCAAGACCGTTGAGCACTTGAAGCAATGTACTGAGTTGTACGCCGGAATGCCCACGTTCCAGCTTGCTCAAGGTGTCTTTGGCAACGCCGAGTAACGCGGCAGCATCATCAATCCGCAAGCCGGATTGGGTGCGTTTGGCGCGGATGAATTGCCCCAGTAATGCCGGGGTGAGTGCGCCGAATTGTTGGGGGGTGGGAAGTGGTGTGAGCGGTCTTGCCATTGTGCGTTACCATTGTTCCTGCTATCCAAGGAATAATAGCGTATGACGGGCAATATGCAAGGTTGTTCCTGCCAACCTAGGAATAAATAGAAAGATAGGGTTTTTATCTTTTTAGGGGGCGAAATCCTTCATCGTGCGCGGCTTGGATAATGAGGAAAGTTTTTGCAGTTGCAGCCACGGCGCGGGGCGCGTGATGTCGCGTGTCACTGGATGAGCATAAACGCGCTGTTGAGGGGGTGGAATGCCGCGTGGATGAGGCGGTGATTGATGAAACACCCTCGGCTTATAAGCCGATTGATAAGGTGATGGCGGAGTAGAGTGATTTGGTGGGAGTGCTGCATACGTTCAGGCAGGTAGTGTGTGTGAAGGGATGAAAATCATTCCCCCGCCAACCGCAAAGCCTCAGTTACCACCACGTCGCTGAGATACAGATTTGCCTGCTGGATAATCATCGCATAGGGCTTGATTGCCGCAATCAGCCCTTTTTCCTTGGCTCGCAACAACAACCCCAAGCTACCAATAGCTTTAATGGCATTAAGTGATGCTACTTTTTTGGCGCGTTGATCATCAATCAGTAAATGTTGAGCATTCAAGTGCTTGTACAGCGCCATCGCCTGTAATTCACCCGCTCCAAGCCCGTTAGCGGTGATGACTAAACCAGACAAATCAACATCCACCGTTTTGTCACTCAGGTAGGCTAGCAGTTTTTCAGCAGCGGGCTTGCCTGCAATAACACATTCCTCAAACACCGCACGCGGCACACGGACTTGTTGATAAAGCGCGTCCA
Source organism: Candidatus Thiothrix putei (assembly GCA_029972225.1). Classification (NCBI taxonomy): domain Bacteria; kingdom Pseudomonadati; phylum Pseudomonadota; class Gammaproteobacteria; order Thiotrichales; family Thiotrichaceae; genus Thiothrix; species Candidatus Thiothrix putei. The sequence goes on along the minus strand of CP124756.1, from coordinate 3,985,744 downwards.
ACAGGTGCAATCCATTGCATACTGCCAATGCAACCAAGGCAGAACTATCCGCAACAATAATCATAAATCCCGCAATGCCTCCAACTCCGCTTCGAGTTCGCCGGGTTCGTAGTTGATGACAGGGATTTTGTGTTTTGCGCATTCTTCGTAAAAGCGGTAGCGGTCTACACCTGCAAACTCACAGGCAAATCCTGCGGATATTTTACCCGCCTGAAACATGGCGAGAGCCGCATACAGCTTGATTTGTTTGGCAAGTTCGGGAAGCGTGTAGTCCAGCCCGAATTGTTCAGGGACATCGAGTGTAACTTGCATTTCTAACACCTCGGTTAGCGTTTTTCATGAACTCATCATAGCGGTTGAAGCACGGATTCCGCAATGTTGTCCGATTCGCACGGATACAGCGAGATATACACATCCACCCCTAAAGCAGTCATGCGGGTTAGGGTTGCATTCGTCAGCGCATTCCTGACTCCCATCCCATCACCACACTGATAACCAATGTCCAATGTTTTGCTCATGCAAGCATCCCAAAGAGCACGGGCTGAAGCATCCAGTGCTTCGATAGCATCAAGCATGAGCACAATAGTCAGCTCAGGCTGGCGCAGATGCAATGCCTCGTCAGCCACTTCATTGATTTCTAAGGTTGCATACCATTTGCCGTCATCGCCAACCCCAGCGTGCAATGAATAAAAGCCGTTGGCTTCCAACACCTGCACCAGAAGCGTCAAATCCTGCTCAGCAATCAGGTCAAGGTCTGTGTTGAGATAGCGTGCTGTTTCTTTCATGAAAATAGATTCCTATCTTTATAGATAATTAATTCCATTGCCCCGTTCTCCCTCCGAATCGGGAAAACAAATAAAATCAATCATTATCAATAGCTTAAAAAATACCAACAAACTTGGCACACCCCTTGCAAAACCATTCACGACTTTCGTTACTTGTGGAGCAGGTTCAACCGCCTGCCTGACGCGACCACCGCTGGTGTACCCGCGTATCTGTTCTGATCGTCAAAACCATGCAGCCATAGCTCAGTCTGGTAGAGCAACCGGAAATCCGGTCGGTCGTTGGTTCGACTCCAACTGGCTGCCCCATCACTGTAGCTCAGTCTGGTAGAGCACTGGATCTGGTATCTGGTTGTCGTCGGTTCGACTCCGGCTAGTGAACTTACCCTGAAACGGTAACTTAGCCCGCAAGGGCAAACAAACGGCAAACCACCACGGTCAATGCCCGACGCTCAGGAATGCTGCGGCAGGAATGGGCAGACAGCAACGACCAACACCCGCGCCGCCTTGACGGTGGGTCTGCGAGGTGCGAAACCGCAACGGCTTCGGCTCACGCGGATTTCCCATCCGGCACAAACCGTCAAGCCTGCACGGGTGTGGGGGAATGCCACCCAATTTTTAAAGGACAACGCCATGTTATTCAAAACCAAAATTATTGTTCCAGAAACACATCGCGGGCTGTTGTTCAAAGACGAACAGTTCGCGCAAATCCTGCCTGCGGGTGTCCACACCTTTTACGGCTGGAAAAATCAGTACCGCGTACAGCAATTCGCCGTCACGGGCAGTGCGCAAACCTTCGTGCCGGAGGATGTCGTCAGCCTTGCCGACTTGCACGCCGACAAATTCGCCGCGCATATCCATCGCTGGGAAACCGGCGAACAGGAAGTCGGTTTGCTGTACCAAGACAAGGTGCTGAAAGACATCAAGCCGCCTGCGCAACGTGGCGCGTGCTGGCAAGGTCAGCGCAGCATTGAAGTGCGTAAAATCGACATCAGCACCGATTTCAAGCTGCCCAAAGCCTTGGCAAGCCAATTGCTGACCGCAAAAGATGCCACCTTACGGGCGGCGGCGTTAAACGCGTTGGTGATGGCGACCATCCCCGAAGGTCACACCGGCTTTCTGGAAGTCGACGGCGAACAGCGCGAAATACTGACAGCAGGTACGCACGTTTGGTGGCAATTCAACCACACGATCAAGGTCACGCAACTCGATTGCCGCCTGCAAAACATGGAGGTTAACGGTCAGGAAATCCTCACCAAAGACCGTGTAGGCTTGCGCATCAACCTCTCCGCCATGTGGCAGATTGTTGACCCGCAGCAAGTCAAAACGGCACTGGCAGACCACAAGGACTACCTGTACCGCGAGCTGCAACTGGCGTTACGTGCGGTGGTTTCCACCCAAACGCTGGACGAATTGCTGGCAGACAAAAACCTGCTCAACCAATCCATCCAGCAAACGGTTGCGGAAAAAGCAGCGGCTTACGGCATCGACCTGAAAACCGTCGGGGCGCGTGACATCGTGTTGCCCGGTGATATGAAGGCGATTTTGGCGCAAGTCGTCGAAGCCGAGAAAAAGGCCGAAGCCAACCAAATCCGCCGCCGTGAAGAAACACAGGAAACGCGCTCCATGCACAACACCGCCAAGGTCATGGAAGGCAACCCTGTGTTGCTGCGCCTCAAAGAGCTGGAAATATTGGAAAAGATCACCGGACGCATCAGCACCCTGAACGTCTACGGCGGTCTGGATGGCGTCATGAACGATCTGGTCAAACTGACAGACAAGGGCAAAGCAGCGTAACATTGGTAGGGGCGGAAAATGTTTCGCCCCTTACCTTATCGGGAGAAACACAGATGACCTTCATCATGGTTGACATCGAAGCCGATGGCCCAATCCCCGGCGATTACTCAATGGTCAGTTTCGGCGCGGTCATCGTCGAACCCGACTATTTATCCCCGCCGTCAGCCCCATTGCCAAGAATGCCCCACCGCTTGCCAGTGCCATATCTTTGTGTGCATCCCACACATCACCTTGTGTACCGAGGTAAGCCATGCCGAGTTCACCGCCGAACACTTCCGCGACTGCCCACTCCACCAATTCGTATAGCAGCGACGTCGACATGGTTAAATCCAACGGCAGGAAATAGCTCCAGAAGCCTTTCACATCCGCCACCCGAATAAACATTTCCCGCACGGGGTAAGCCAATAGCAAGCCATACAAGAAATGCACCAGCCGGTCGAAATGGTTGCGTTCAAACCCCAGCGCTTCGTTTAGGGAATAACCAAAGGCGGATTGCCACCACTGGTCATACGGCACTTCAGCGTAGGTATAGTGCGAGCCGATTTCATGCAAGGTTAGAAATACGAAAATCAAGCCATAGGAAAGGCGTGATAGCGGAAACGCTTTGCTGGTACTCAGTAGTAAAATCACGGTTAACACGGTGAGAATGTTTTCCAACATCCAGTCATGACGGTAGCGTGGTGCAATCCCCAACGCTACGGCGAATACCAGAAATAACCCAAGCAAACCGAGAAACCACGTGCGGTGTGTCATATTGTTATGCTCATAATAACCTTCCTGAACTTTCCCCTGTTCTACCGGTCTTGTGCTGTATCAACACCAGCACATACCAAGGGGACACTGCTATGAAATACATCTTGCTGACCACACTCTGCGCAGGCTTGCTGAGTGGCTGTGTCGCAACCACACCTGCTTTTACAGGCAATACCGGTACAGTGGTAGAGCACCCTGTGCCATCTGCGGAAAGCTACTTCATTGCCAATCGCGACTTGTTAGCAGCAGAAACCAAGTGGCGGCAAAATAAACCAGCACATTACACTTACACCTTACAACGTTCCTGCTTCTGCACCCCGGAATTTCGCAAACCGATTGCGATTGAAGTATCGGGCAGCACGGTAACGAAATCAACGGTAGACGGTGTGCCGCTTTCCTTGGAACGCCGTGCTGATGCGCTAACCACCGAAGGTTTATTCGACATTATCCGCAAAGCCATTGATGCCAAAGCAGCGCGTATTGACGTGCAATATGACGCACAAAACGGTCGCCCGCTGTCGATCAGTATCGACCAAAATACGCAGATGGCTGATGAGGAAATGTATTACACCGCCTCTGAGTTCAAGGCAGTGACCAAAGCCAAACCTAAAGCGAAAAAGACCGTGAAGAAAACCAAGAAGAAGTAACTTACGGGGTCGGGTATTTCAGTATTTCTAGGTGTCAAGTCCCGATAGATCATATACTTTCTTTTTGAATAAATCTGGCTTCTTTTTCTGCCATTCTTTGAGCGCTTGAATAGGGGTTTTGTATCCCAGTGCTTTCTGGGGAATGCAGTGGTTGTAAAGCCGTTCATAATGTTTGATCGCCTCAGCCAATTCATTGGATGAGGCGAAACGGGTGGTTTGCAACAAGTCGCTGATACGCCCGTTGAAGCGTTCCACCATGCCGTTGGTTTGGGGGTGGCGTGGTTTGGTGAGGCGGTGTTCAGCCTTGATGCGTTCACAGGCTTTGTCGAATTTGTGCTTGCCAGTGGGGTCACGTTCGCCTTTACGGGTAAAGCGGTCGGTGAATTCCTTACCATTATCGGTTAGCACATATTGCACCTTGATGGGGAAGCGTTGCTCCACCTTACCCAGAAACTCCGCTGTGCTGGCAGCGGTTTTGTCCGGGTAAATGGCAAGGCATACCATACGACTGGCACGGTCGATGGCGACATACAGGTATTGGTGTTCCTTCTCGTTGGACATCTTCGGCAAGTATTTGATGTCAATATGGATATAGCCGGGTTCATAGTCCTTGAATACCTTTTTCGGCGGTGGCTCCTCGCCATACAGTTCCCGCTTCATCACTTTCAGGTTGGCAATCCCATGACGGCGCAGGCAGCGGTCAATACCCGAGCGGCTGGCGGCGGCATTGATGTATTCTTGGGTGATGTGGGTCAGGTCATCCAGCGACAACAGCAGGGTTTTGCGCAGCTCCACCACCAGCCATTCTTGTGCTTCGGTCAGCGTGGTTTGCGGCGTATCCGGGCGGTGCGATTTGTCGGTCATCTCCTCACGGTTCTGCCATTTGCGGATCGTCAGGCGGCGTTGTCCGTGCTTCAGGATGCAGTTTCATGTACGCTTTGCCTTGTAACCATGCGTGGATAAGATGCCTTCAAGGATAGCCCGCGCTTTGAAGAGTGGGTAGCTCCTTGAGGGAATATGATCCCATGGGATATGACACCCTCTGACTCCCCTCTCTCGTGATTGAATAAGTCACTCTGCCCATCAATTTTCCTGAACTCAAATGGCGAACTAAAAACGAACCATTGATTGCTAAAGGGAAACCATAAGCATAAAATGCAAAAAAGTTTCCCGTGGAGTCAATCATGTACGAAGTCAGAGCGTCAACGGTGTTGCAGTGTCTTGAAGAGGCTGCGCACTACTACAACCATTCCGAGATTGCTGAAAAGCTGGGCGTTAACCCCAGCACCGTCGGACGCTGGCTAAAACGTGAAACAGAGCCGAAACATGGCATTCTGTATGGTCTGCAACAGATGTTGATGCCGTTTGGCAAACCGGCGGACAGTGCCGATTTCACCTTCATCGACCTGTTCGCGGGAATTGGCGGCATTCGCAAGGCATTTGAGCTGAACGGGGGACGCTGCGTATTTACCAGTGAATGGGATGCTTACGCCCAACGTACCTACCACGCCAACTTTGCTGACGGGCAACCCATTGCAGGGGACATTACCACGATACCTGAAGCGAACATTCCGGCACATGATGTACTATTAGCCGGTTTCCCCTGCCAGCCGTTTTCGATTGCGGGCGTCTCGAAGAAAAATGCCCTTGGACGGGCGCACGGTTTTGAGGATGAAACTCAAGGCACGCTGTTTTTCGACGTGGCACGCATCATCAAAGCCAAACGCCCCGGTGCATTTCTGCTGGAAAACGTCAAGAATCTGCAATCCCATGACAAGGGCAATACGTTCCGTATCATCCTGCACACCTTGCGGGAGGAACTCGGCTATCAGGTTCACTGGACAACCATTGACGGGCAGCACTGGACACCCCAGCACCGTGAACGCACGGTCATTGTCGGCTTCCGCGAACCAACCGCATTTAGCTGGGATGCACTGCAACTGCCGGGCAAAGGTCGTATCACGCTAGGTAACATCCTACACAAGACCGATGGTAGCGAACCTGTACTGGAACACGACGAAGGCCGCTATTTCGATCATGCCAACCGCAAGATTCATGACAAATACACCCTAACCAACAATCTCTGGAAATACCTGCAAGATTACGCTGACAAACACAAGGCTAAGGGTAACGGCTATGGTTTTGGGCTGGCGTATGCCAATAGCGTGACCCGCACCCTTTCCGCCCGTTATTACAAAGACGGCTCGGAAATACTGGTCTGGCAAGGCGAAAACAAAAACCGGGTGTGAACAAAAGTGCGGTAAACCTCATGCCGCCTCAGCGGTGTTTCGCCAATAATGCTTCCATTGCTGGTTTCCCCGCATGACCCTCAACGCCAACATATCCGCCGCATTATCACTTTTCCACCATGCCCCCGATTTTTTTAAGCGTTGCTGGATGATGTAACGGTGTGCACTTTCTATTTCGCCCGACCCCACGGGCAATCCGAGGGATTTTGCTGTCGGGTAATCCAGTTGCTCAATGCGGTTGCTCAGGTAACGGCGACAAGCTCGTACTGGGGCGTTACTGTCTTCTACCGTTTCTGCTTCGAGGAAAGGTTTCAGTGTGTCGATGACCGCTTGAGCTTGACCATCCTGTAGGGCTTTTTTCTGTTTGGCAAACCATTTATCCTTGTCCTTGAGGCATGAACAGCTTGCGGATGCTGCTGATAGGTATTCACAAACATGATAAAAATCAATCAGGTAATGTCCTTGTGTGCCAAATTGTTCATCCACTTGACGGTTGATCCAGCTTGCCCCATCACCCACCGCATGGAGGAACGTGCTTTTTCCAAATCCAGCACGGCAGGCGGTGTCGAATAAGATTTTTCCAGCATCTTCTACCGTGCCACCGAATATTGCGCCAAACGTTGGCGTAGCACTGCCTTTGGCGTGGGCAAGACACAGGCGGGCTTCTTTCCAGCTTTCCTTTTTGCCTTTGCGCTTGTCGGGGGCTGTTTCGTCAATCTCGACGATGGGGATCATGCTGCCGTCCATTTCGGCAATGACATAGGCTTTTCCCAACGTGCTTGGATAGTCTTTTATCAACACTTGGGATTCATGGATGCGTTTGGCGTGACCTTCGGTGATGTGTCGGATGCTGCTGGATGCCAGCCGTATCCCGTAATGTTCTTCTAATTTATCAGGCACTTGAGCAAATGAACAGTCCGCCCCAAAGTCCGTCACCGCCCGTTGCAGCGGGAGCGAACAGCCTCGGCAAACAACCTCGGCACTCTGGCTAAAGGGGCGGACACGCTTGCCGGGAATCCGGTAGACCGGTTCGCTTATGTGGATTTTTCCGTAGGTCGTGTGCCAATGACAGTTTTTTTTCCACTCTTTACATACTTCCCAATGCCTTCTTCACAGGCTGGGGCTGTGCATTTTTCTACACGTTTGTTTGCCCATGCAGTGATCGCATCATTTCCCATTTGGCGCAGTTCTTCTATCACCCGCTGTTCGGCGTCTGCTGCTTTGATAATGTCATCACCGGCATTTTCAACCACCTCGATTAGCCCTTCCATCCGAGCTTTTAATGCGGGGTTGCGGTTCAAGGCTTCTAAAAGTTTTTGGTCGCGGGAGCTAACTGTCAACATGGGAAAGTCCTTTTTCTCTGGTTTTAGGGGATGCCATCTTAGTCTACAGGACACCGCACTTTTGTTCACACCCACAAAAACCCGCGCCGCCTTACCCCGCGAGAATGTGCGCGGCTGATGGGCTACCCGGACACTTTCCGTATTCCGGTGTCGGATACACGGGCGTACAAACAGTTCGGCAACTCAGTGGTGATGCCTGTCTTCCGCGAAGTTGCCCGCGTGATGAAACCCTGGATAATGCAACAAACTTACAAACCCCTGATGACCGATATGTGGATCAATGATGGAATCAATCAAGTCGCTCTTACAGCTCATGGAATCACATGGAGCAATCCGTTTCTATGCGAAAAAGTTAGCGCCTAACGATAACTCAAAAAATCAGTTCTACCTTGGAGGTGGCTTTTCTGCCTTGCACACTATTCCTCATGGTTCCCTCTACGTAGACGATAGCAATATAGCTAAGGAACTGTCCCGAAATAACTTCCCTCTTTTCTGCTAACAGCGAAAGGGGGAAGATAGCCCCTTGTAATGCCAATCAACACCGAGGATGAGCCAATGGATGTTTACCCATCAGCCATAGAAAAACAAATGCAGCGGTTCTACCAATCGCTCAATGAGCGTGACCGCCGCCGCTACGCCGCCGTGGAAGCCGTCCGGCTTGGGCACGGGGGGCAGGACTACATTTCCCGGTTATTGGACTGTGACCCCAAAACCATCCGCCACGGGTTGACGGAGTTGGAATCGGAAGATGGCTTGCCCACCGTAAGGCAGCGAAAAAAAGGGGCGGGCGCAAACGGCTGAACGCTACGCACCTGCAATTGGATGAGCATTTTCGCCAAGTTTTAAAGGATCATACGGCAGGCGACCCCATGCGGGAGGCGGTGAAATGGACGAACCTGTCACGTCGGCAGATTGCCCGGCGGATGCAGGCATTGGGGACATCGGCTGGGAAAAACGTGGTGTCGCGCCTATTACGGGAGCACGGCTACCGCCGCCGCAAGCCCCAGAAGAAACGCACCATGGGGCAACACGCTGACCGTAATGCCCAGTTTGAAAAGATTGCCCAACTCAAACAAACCTACCTGCAAGCAGGCAAACCCGTGATCAGCATTGACACCAAAAAGAAGGAACTGCTGGGCAACTTTTACCGTGAAGGGGTAACGGATGCCGTCGAACCCACGGAGGTCAATGACCATGACTTCCCCAGCTATGGCAATGGTCAGGTGATCCCCCACGGCATCTACGACCTTGCCCGCAACGAAGCGGCACTGCACCTGAACACCAGCCACGACACCACCGAGTTTGCCTGCGAAAGCCTTGGCTTATGGTGGCGTGAGCAAGGGAAACCCAACTACCCCGAAGCTGACGAGCTGTTGGTCTTATGTGACGGTGGTGGCAGCAACAGTTCCTCTGCGTACCTGTTCAAGCAAGACTTGCAGGCATTGGCGGACAGCCTGAACCTGACAATACGCATCGCCCACTACCCGCCCTATTGCTCCAAATACAACCCGATTGAACACCGACTGTTCCCCCATGTGACCCGTGCCTGCCGGGGTGTGCCGTTGGAAACGGTCGAAACCGCCAAACACTACATGGCAAAAACGGAAACCACCACTGGCTTGAAGGTCGCTGTCCGCATCATCAGTAAAGTTTTTGAAACCGGGCGCAAGTATACCCAAGCGTTTAAGGATAACATGACCATCCAGTTCGATGATTTCCTGCCAAAATGGAACTACACCGCTACCCCTCAGTCCCCCTGATTTCGGGAAGTTATTTCGGGACAGTTCCTTAGACGCCGTAAAGGGAACCTCCTCAATTAGCGTATTAGTTCTGACCCAGCAGTCTATTGCGCTGCAATCCTCGCTAGCCCATTGTGGGTCTCTAGCTGACAATATTTCAATTTTAATCATGTGGATGCCTCATTTTTCTTTGTCATCATTGGTTACCCCTTCACACACACCACCTGCTTCAGAGTATGCAGCACTTCCACCAAATCACTCTGCGCCGCCATCACCTTATCAATCGGCTTGTAAGCCGACGGCGTTTCATCAATCACCGCCTCATCCACGCGGCATTCCACCCCCGCGACGGCACGTTTATGCTCCTCCAGCGACACGCGGCGTTTGGCTTCAGTTCGCGACATCACGCGCCCCGCGCCGTGGCTGCAACTGCAAAAACTTTCGGCATTACCCAACCCGCGCACGATGAAGGATTTCGCCCCCATGCTGCCCGGAATAATCCCAAGCTGACCTTTTTGCGCACTCACCGCGCCTTTGCGCGTCACCCACACGTCCTTGCCGTAATGGTGTTCGCGGCTGATGTAGTTGTGGTGGCAATTCACCGCCTCCACGTCCGCCGTGAACGGGATCGGCAACACCTCGCGGATCGCCTGCAAAGTACGCGCCATCATCACCTCGCGGTTGGCTTGCGCAAAATCCTGCGCCCAGGCCACCGCCTCCACGTAGTCGCGGAAATGCGGGCTACTTTCAGGAACGGGTGCTTCTCGCACAAACGCTGGAAACCCGCACTCAACGCCAGCCATTTTTCCAGCACATCGTCTGGCGGATCACCCCAGCCACCGGTATCGCGCTGACCACGGGTAAGGCTGCGCCCGTGCGGCACACGACGTTCAATCTGGCTACGCATCGCCTCCAAGGAATCGGGCAAGTCGGCTGCGGTCAAGGTGGTTTTCGCCGCCATCATCCCGCAACCCAAATCCACGCCCACCGCCGCCGGAATAATCGCCTCCACGGTCGGAATCACGCTGCCAATGGTTGCACCTTTCCCCAGATGCACATCCGGCATCGCCGCCACCCATTGGTGAATAAACGGCATCTGCGCAATGTTCAGCAATTGCTTTTTGGAGTTGTCGTCAAAGGGAACGCCTTTTGTCCACGCCTTAACGGGCGCGTGACCAGCTTCGTGGAGGACTTCGTAGGGAGTGGTGGTAGTGCTCATGGTGTTTTCCTTGCTTGTCGTTGCTTACGCTGCAAGTATTGCAAGGGGTATGCCAGCCACAAATAAAGCAAATTAACCTTTTGAAAAATATATGATAAAACTCAAAATTCATTTTTGCCACGCCAGTTACAAGCCAAATTTACTATCTAAAAAGATAAATAGCCTATCTTTTTATTTATTCCTGCACAAACAGCCAATAAATACCAACACGACAGGCTGGCTTAACCACAGGCAATGTGAAAAAATGAAGTCCTACTTCCGATTTTACAGGGGTTGCCATGATTGCACGCCACATGCTGCCAACGTTGCTGGCACGTTCTTCCCAATGGCCAGTCGTGACCGTCACAGGGCCACGCCAGTCAGGAAAAACCACCTTGTGCCGGGAAGCCTTCCCCGACAAGCCTTACGCCAATTTGGAACGCCCGGATACCCGCGATTTTGCCCGCACCGACCCGCGTGGCTTTTTGGGGCAATTTACCGACGGGGCGGTGATTGATGAAATCCAGCGAGTCCCGGAGTTATTGTCGTGGATTCAAGTGGCAGTGGATGAAAAAAATACGCAGGGGCAATTTATCCTCACGGGCAGCCATCAGTTTGAACTCAGTCGCCACATTTCGCAGTCGCTGGCGGGGCGGACTGCCCTGCTGAAATTGCTGCCCTTGTCGATGGCTGAATTGCTGCCAGTCTTGGCAAGCCCGTCGATTGACAGCTTTTTGTATCAGGGCGGCTATCCACGCATTCATGCCCAGCAACTCGACCCGGCGGTAGCCTTGGGGGATTACTTCGAGACTTATGTGCAGCGCGATTTGCGCGAGTTGGTGCAATTGCGCAACCTGCACCTGTTTGAAAAGTTTGTGCGGCTGGTGGCTGGGCGGGTCGGGCAACTGGTAAACCTGCAAAGTCTGGGGGCGGATGTGGGGGTATCCGCACACACGGTACAGGAATGGCTGACCCTCTTGGAAGCCTCCTATACCAGTCCGTGCCATAAAATAGTTTTTTTTGATCAAGGAAATATGGTTAGATGACTGGTAACAAAAGCAGCCATGAGTAATGTATGACATTAAAAATCACTTTCACTGAGGATGAGATAGCGGAGCTGTTCTACTGGAAGGAGCGCCATCCTCATCCCAGAGTCCGTAAGAAAATGTCCGTGCTGTACCTGAAATCCCAACAGTTGACGCATAAGGAAATCAAACGATTGGAAAGGATTACAGAAGCCACGCTGCTTGCCTACCTAAACGCCTACCTACAACCTAACGGTTTAGAAGCTCTTAAAGAAATACGATTCAATAAACCACAGAGTGATTTGATGGCATATAAAGACAAGATTGAAGCCTATTTTCGTGAATATCCCCCCGCAACCAGCAAGGCGGCAGCCGCTAAGATTGAGGAGCTGACAGGCATCAAACGCAGTGAGGACAGGGTACGTGTCTTTATGAAGAAAATAGGGATGGACATCCATAAAGTGGGGATGATACCCGCCAAAGCTGATGTGGAAGCACAAGAAAAGTTCCTGGAAAATGAACTAAAACCGCGCATTCAGGAGGCTAAGGAGGGCAAACGCGCCCTTTTTTTGTCGATGCCGCCCACTTCGTGTTAGCACCGTTTCTGGGGTTTTTGTGGTCATTTTCCCGCGTATTCATCAAAGCCCCCTGTGGTCGACAACGCTACAACGTATTGGGCGCACTCAATGCGATAACGCTACAACTCATCACGATCACTAACGACTCCTATATCAACGCTAACAGCGTGTGTGAATTATTGGAAAAAATTGCAGCGTTAGCACTCAAAATACCGATCACTTTGGTCTTGGATAATGCCAAGTATCAACGCTGTGAAGCCGTGTTTGCCTGTGCGAAAAGGCTCAATATTGAACTATTATTTTTACCGACCTATTCACCCAACCTCAATCTGATTGAACGGTTGTGGAAGTTCGTCAAGAAAAAATGCTTGTACTCGAAATACTATGATAAGTTTCCCGCTTTCAAGGAGGCCATCACCAACTGTCTCGACAAGCTGGATACCGATCACAAGAAAGAACTGACCCAGTTGATGACAACAAATTTTCAAACCTTTAAAAATGTTCAGGTCTTGACGCTGTAAGGTATACATCGTCTTCCGCCTGCCGCCATGGTTTGCCAATATCGGCAAGCGTCTGACCAAAACGCCCAAATTGTATTTTTACGATGTCGGGCTGGCGGCATGGCTGATGGGCATTACCCAGCCGTCTTACCTGCCGACACACCCGTTGCGCGGCAACCTGTTTGAAAATTTGGTGATTTTGGAAGTGCTGAAAACCCTGCACAATGTCGGCACCAAACCCCACCTGCATTTTTACCGTGATGTCAGGGGCAACGAAGCTGACCTGCTGCTGGAAAGCGGCGACAAGCTACACTTGCTGGAAATCAAGGCGGCGCAAACGGTTGCCAGCGATGCCATGCAACCTGCCATGCGGGTACAAGCAGCCTTGGGGGAGCGGGTAGCAGGCATGACGCTGGTGTATGGCGGGCTGGAAGCACAGCGGCGCAGCGCGTTTGAGGTATTGCCGTATACGCAGGTGCAGGGGAAGGTTCTGGCTATCTAAAAAGACCTCAACAGTCATAAGTTCTCCCCATTCCCCCAAGCAGCACGAAATCCCTTAGAGTAGGCGTTACCAGCGACCTATTATCCAAGGGACATCATGCTACTCAACAGTCATAAGTTCTCCCCATTCCCCCAAGCAGCACGAAATCCCTTAGAGTAGGCGTTACCAGCGACCTATTATCCAAGGGACATCATGCTAGTTGATTTGTACCAGAGCCTTCACCACTTTAAAAGTGAATTTTCGCGCCAGCGAGCATGGCTATTGTTTTGCGCCATCATCCTGAGCTTTTTAGCGGCGACCGAGATGAGCGGGGTCACGTCGATGTGCCGTTACTGGCTATCGGATGAACGGGGCTACCATCGGTTGCTCCATTTTTTTTCGTGCCGGGTCTTACCATCCTGAGCGGTTACGGGCGAGCTGGCAGCGGTGGGTGTTGTCCCAGGTGGCGGGGCGTTTGGTGGTGCTGGGCGACCATACCCATGTCGTCAAGGATGGTGGGCGGATGCCGGGTGTGGTGTCGTTGCGAGAAACCTCGGAAACCCAAAGCAAACCGGACTACTTCCGGGGGCAGTGTTGGGGCGCTGTGGGTTTGTTGGTGGGGAGCCTGTCCGCTTGTTTCTGCCTGCCGCTGAGTTTGCAGATCCATCAGGGCTTCCGGCATTTGGGGGAAGAGGATGCTAACGACCCGACACTCAAACTGGGGACACGGGTGGTGCAGATGGCGTTGTCGTTTGCGCAGGTGAATGACCGCCCGGTGTGGCTGGTGCTGGATGCGTTCTTTGCCACGGCTTCGGTGTTCCGGCTGGCACGCTCGGTTTGGTCGGTGGCGTTACAACAACCACTGGTGCAGGTCATCACCCGCGCTAAAAAGAACTATGTGGCCTACTTCCCTGCGCCACCCAAACCGCCGGGAAGGCGTGGGCGGCAACGCCAGTACGGGATGAAGCTGGTGTTGTGGGAAGCCTTTGACCATGCTGATTTTTTCCGTGAAGTGACCCTGTGCATTTCGTGTCCCCAGTTTGAGTGTCGGGTCGTTAGCATCCTCTTCCCCCAAATGCCGAAACCCCTGATGGATTTGCAAACTCAGCGGCAGGCAGAAACAGGCGGACAGGCTCCCCACCAACAACCCCACGGCTCCCCAACACTGCCCCCGGAAATAGTCCGGTTTGCTTTGGGTTTCCGAGGTTTCCCGCAAGGAAACGACCCCCGGCATCCGCCCACCATCCTTAACCACATGGGTATGGTCGCCCAGCACCACTAAACGCCCCGCCACCTCAACCAGCGGTGCATGGGACAACACCCACCGCTGCCAGCTCGCCCGTAACCGCTCAGGATGGTAAGACCCGGCACGAAAAAAATGGAGCAACCGATGGTAGCCCCGTTCATCCGATAACCAGTAACGGCACATCGACGTGACCCCGCTCATCTCGGTCGCCGCTAAAAAGCTCAGGATGATGGCGCAAAACAATAGCCATGCTCGCTGGCGCGAAAATTCACTTTTAAAGTGGTGAAGGCTCTGGTATAGATCAACTAGCATGATGTCCCTTGGATAATAGGTCGCTGGTAACGCCTACTCTAAGGGATTTCGTGCTGCTTGGGGGAATGGGGAGAACTTATGACTGTTGAGTACGCTTATAACCCGCAATGCGAGTGCATTACCGGCATCAAGGTCATCAAGCAAACCGAAACGCCGGGGCTGGGTGACAAGGTGATTACTGACAAACACTTCGTTGCCAATTTCGACAAGCTGGAAGCCAAGGTGAATGCGGCGGGCGATGCGCTGGCAAACGCGATTGTCGCGGTCAAGCACGGCGCGAAACAGAATCCGTGGGAAATCGACGCGATTAGTGGCGCGACCATTTCCTCCAAGGCGATTGCCAAGGGTTTGAATAACAGTGCGCAAGACGTGCTGCCCAAGGTCGTACCGCTATTGCCGCAAATCGAAGGAGCGCAACCATGAGCCTGATCAAACAGGATGACCGGATTACGGTCGATACTTTCCTCGAAGGCATTTGGCGCGAAAACCCGGTGTTCGTGATGATGCTGGGAATGTGTCCGGTGCTGGCTGTCACCAACTCGGCGATCAATGCGCTGGCAATGGGCTTGGCAACCGCGTTCGTGCTGGTGGCATCGAGTTTGCTGGTGTCGTTGTTCCGCAACCTGATTCCGTCGGAAGTGCGCATTGCCACTTACATTGTGATCATTTCCACCTTCGTGACCATCGTGGATTACACCATGCAGGCATTGAGTCAGGAGGTTTACAACGCGCTGGGGGCGTTCATCCAGTTGATTGTGGTGAACTGCATTATTCTGGGGCGGGCGGAAGCCTGTGCGTCACGCAACAAACCGCTGAAGTCGATGGTGAACGCGGCGGGCATGGGGTTGGGTTTCACGCTGGCTTTGCTGTGCTTGGGCGTAGTGCGCGAAATCCTGGGCAGTGGTTCGCTGTTCGGTTTGCCGCTGTTTAGTGAACAGTTCCAGCCGTGGGTGGTGATGGTATTGCCACCGGGCGGCTTTTTGGTGCTGGGCGGCTGGTTGCTGTTCTTTGAATGGCTGAAAACACGCAAACAATCTTTGGCGGAGGGTGTCACGCATGGGTAGTACCGACAGCATTACCTTTATCTTTTTCAACGCTTTTTTGGCGAATAACTTTGTGCTGGCGATGTTTTTAGGGCTTTGCCCGTTTCTGGGTGTGTCCGGCAAGCTGAATACGGCAGTGCCGATGGGTCTGGCAACCTCGTTCGTGATGCTGGTGAGTTCGGTGTGTGCGTATTTCCTCAATGAATTGCTGGTGGCGTTCAATATCGAATATTTGCGCCTGATCAGCTACATCGTGGTGATTGCGTCCGCCGTGCAATTGGTGGAAATGACCTTGAAAAAACTCAGCCCAGCACTGTTCCGGTCGCTGGGGATTTATTTGCCGCTGATTACCACCAACTGCGCGATTCTGGGGCTGGCGTTGTTCCAGACATTCAAGGAATACAACTTCATGCAGTCGCTGGCGTATGCGCTGGGCGCGGGCGCGGGGTTCATTCTGGCCTTGCTGCTGATGGCGGGGCTGCGTGAGCGGCTGGATTTGGCGAAGTTGCCGAGCGTGACCCAAGGGGCGGCATTGAGCCTGATTCTGGGCGGCTTGTTGTCGCTGGCGTTTATGGGATTTGCAGGACTGGGAGCGGAATGATGCGGGATTATCTGATTGCAATGCTGGTGATTCCGGTGTTGTTCGGCGCGTGGATTGTGGTGCAACGCATCGTGAAGGAATTTGCCTTGCGCCACCCGGAATTTGGCCCGCCACGCGAAGAAGGCGGCGGCTGCGGGTCGTCGTGCGGGTGCAGTGGCAAGAAGGCGTGCAAGAACCGCGACAAACACGAACATTGAAGAGAGAGGATTTTATGACTGATACCAACGAACAGACTTACAGCAATACCTGCGACGCGATCGTTCGCTCCAGCAAGCGCATTACCGATACCAAAACGGATGAGGTGCGTGAGATGGTGTTGACCATCCATGACCCGGCGTTCAGGGCGATGCCGGGGCAGAATATCGGCGTGCTGGTGGAAGGCAAGCATCCGTTTGGCAACCGCTTCCATCATCGCTATTACAGCGTGTTAGCGGCACAGCCGCATGGCGAAGGCTCGGACATCGAGATTCTGGTGCGGCGTTGTTCCTATATCGACGAGGTGTCGGGTGAAGAATACCCCGGCATTGCTTCGCACTACCTGTGTGATGCTGCACCGGGCAAGCAGATTACCCTGACAGGGCCTTACAAGGCAGCGTTCAAAGTGCCAGCGGATAACACCAGCAACTTGTTGATGATTGGGACAGGGACTGGGATTGCGCCTTTCCGTACTTTGATCAAGTCAGTATACGCGCAGGAACAGGGCTGGCGTGGGCAAGTGCGCTTGTTCTATGGCGCGAAAAGTGGGCTGGATGCGTTGTACATGAACGACCAGAACAACGACATTACCAACTATTACGATCAGGCAACCTTTGAGGCGTATCAGGCGATTGACCCGCAGGCGTGGCGCGATGCGTCCGGCAATCTGGGCAAGAGTCTGGCGGAAAACGGCGCGAAAACCTGGGTGCTGATGCAGATGCCGAACACTTACGTTTACCTTGCCGGGTTGAAGAAACAGGTGGCGGTGCTGGATAAGGTGATGGGCGAACTGGCGGGTTCGGCGGCGAACTGGCAGGCGTTGAAGAACCGGCTGGTGGCGGATGGGCGTTGGGCGGAGTTGGTGTATTAAGCGAGGGCGGCTTGTAGCTCCAGCAGTTCTTGGTCGCGGCGGTGGTAGCCGGTTGCCGCGATCAAACGTTCGGCTTCCGTGATGTGGTATTGAAGAGGGCGTATGCAATACGCCCCTACGTCTGCCGTTCCCTGTAGGGGCGTATTGCATACGCCCTCTTTCTCTTCCGCCACCAACAACCGCGCCATCTCCAAATGATAATCCGTCAAATGCAGCCGCATCCCGCTGCCGTCGGCGATGTCGAACACTTCCTGCAAGTCCTGCCGGGCGCGGGCGAAGTCGCGGGTGTGGCGGTGCAGCGCAGCGCGGGCGAGCAAACCACGAGGTAAATGTAAGTGACTTCCGGTTAAACGAAGCCCACTCACTGCTTTATTTAAGTATATTAATCCTTGGAAAAATTCATTTTTATTAACATAAACACACCCAATTGCCAAGTGATGATGAGCTACTCCTAATAGCCATTCTCTATTTTCAACCATTTCCAAAGTGGCTAGCATTTTGTCTAATAGACTTGAAGAATCTGAGCAATCAATAACCAAACTAACGTAAAAGTAACCAAATACTGAATTTAAGCAAATCTCTTCCGGGTGAACCTCCTGATTAAGTTTTTCCGCTTTCTCAAATAATTCAAGAGCCTTTGCGAAATTACCTGCTTGATGTAAAATATAAGCAAGCTCAACTAACGCAGTCGTTTGTTTATTCTTTGATTTTGCCCTCACTGAACAAACAACCCCCTTCCTAGCCTCTTCTATTGACACCTCGATTAAGCCCATAGATAGTTGCAAACCACTTAAATTTGTAAATGCCTCAGATGCTTCGAGCCAACGCTTTTCCTTGTAAAAGGCGTGTGCACTTTTTTGTTGAGGCACTATTGCTTCTTTTAGTCGCCCTATCGCTGTTAAATTAAAAGCAGAGAAGTGCAAAATAGGTGCGTACCAAAAACTACTTAATGGAACTTTAAGATCATGCCAAGTTTGTTTGAAAAAATTAGCGAGTACAGCTAAATCATCACTAAATGCCCACAACTTTCTATAAAGGTAAATACGCCTCTCACGTTGAATACGAGGCCAATAAATCTCATCCAATACATGTTCGTGCAACCCCGCCGCACACCCATGCGCCACCGCACTAAACAACGGCTGCATTTCTTCCAGCGTATCGGGTAACTCCTTCTCCGGCAGGGCTTTGTAGTAGCCGTACAGCCGTTCATGCGCCTGCTGCCACGCTTGCGGCTGCTGGGTTTGCAGTTGCCCGCCGAAGTATTCGCGGATCAGCGGGTGGCAGTCGAGGTCGCCACCGTCGTCATGCTGCGACAACAGGTGGTGTTCTTCGCGCAAACTGGCGATGGCTTCCAACCATTCGTCTTCATCAATGCCTGCGGTCAGGTGCGGAATTTGCGCATCCCACAGCATGTGCAGCACCTCTTGCCCGATGGGGTGGTCGAACAGCCCCAACAAGTGCAGCAATGCCAGTTCCGGCTCGCCCGCCAACCATTCCGCGTAAGCCTGCATCACCTTGAAGGCGTGGCGGCTGTCGCGGTTGCCCGTGGGTTTGACCAATGCCTTGAGCGTGTCGCGCTTGCGTACATCGCCCTGATGCCGCAGCCGCAACACATTCCCCAGCAAACGCAACGCCAGCGCATGACCGCCGTATTCGCGCACCGCCTTGCCCAGTTCCGCCACGCTGCCCTTTACCCCCAGCGATTGCAGCAACTGGATGCCATCCGCCGCTGTCAGGTTTTGCAAATCGTGGCGGATGACGGTGGGCGGATCCCGGTCACTGAGCTCATGCAGCGCAATCCGCGTGGTGATAATGCACAAGCCGCACGGATGGCGGGCAAGCTGGCGCAGCAACTGGCGGATGGCTTTGTCCTTGAGTTCGCCGCGCATTGCCGCACCACCGTGTTGCAGCGGCTCCAGACCGTCCAATACCAGCACGTAGCGTTTGCCGTGCAGCAACTCTGCAAGGTGATCGCCCTTGTCCTCCTCCGACGCAAACCGTTCGCGGGTCGAACCCAGCTTGGCAAACGCATGGCTGAAAAACGGCGTGGCGGAAGTCTGCTTGTCCTCAGATGACCCTTGCGAATAGAACGACCATGCAATCAGCACCGGAATGTCGGCGGTGTGGTCGAGCCAGTAGCGCAGCAATTTGGTTTTGCCTGTGCCGCCGGGGGCGATGAATTGGACGATGCGGGTGGTGGTGTTTGCCCATGCGTTGGTGAGGAGTTGCAGTTCGGCGGTGCGTCCGAAGAAACCGCCTTTGACGGTGGGGAGGCGGTCGGAGTGGATGGAGGTTGGCGCATATCCATTCGCCGCTGGCATGGAACGGATTTCTCCCAACGGCGGCGCAATGTATTCAGCCTGCCCCGTCAGCACACGGTACAACTTGTCGTAATCACTGGGCAGGCAATACGTCGAATAAGGTTTCAGTGTTAGCGGTACATGCTCCAGACTGCCATGCGTCGGAATTAGCGGGATGAACTTGGTGTTGCGGTAATAGTGGTCGTAAAGCGTTTGCGAGATGACCACGCCTTCAAACGTCACGCCACGTCCACCCTCCGTTTCCTGCTTGCGATAGCGCCGCAGATAGGTTTCGGTGCAAACCAGCAGCACAAAATCAGCCGCTTCGATCTGGTTTTCCATCCAGCATTGCCAGCCTTCGGGTGGAAAACCGTTCACATACAGGTCAATCAGACAATCCAGCCCTTCCTTACGCAAACGGTCGGATATGCCGCGCACAAACTCGTGGTGCTCGTCCGAATCGTGGCTGTAACTGATGAAAACCCTGGTCATGTGAGCAAGCCCTGTTCACTTTACAATGGGCTTGATAATACCGTTTATCGGCGATTTTGTCCGGCTAATCGAAGAAAATCCCCTCTGTCTCCCCTTTCACTCCGAACTTCCCCCCATCCCCAACCCCTTCCCCCGCAAGGGGTGAAGGGGCTAAGAGGCGTGGTGACTGCGTTGTAAGGCTTGGCGGATTTGTTGTAAAACGGCTTCTTGGTGATTCAGTATTTCGTGATTCCAAAAGCGCAGTACTTGAAACTGTTGTTGCTGCATCCAGTTGTCGCGTTCGCGGTCGTAACCTTGTTGCTCGCCATGATGATTACCATCCAGTTCAATCACTAACCGTGCCTCCAAGCAAACAAAATCAGCGATATAACGCCCCAGCACCATTTGGCGGCGAAAACGATAGCCGTTTAGTTGGCATTTCCTCAAGGCTTTCCATAACTGCTGTTCTGGCAATGTCATGTTCTTGCGCAGATTTCTGGCAAGATCGCGGTGAATTTTATTGTTTTCTTTTTCCATTTTATCAGTGTCAGTAACTTTATCTGACCATGCAATTCACGCTGACAAAATGTACTTCTTAGCCCCTTCACCCCTTGCGGGGGAAGGGGTTGGGGATGGGGGGAAGTTCGGAGTGAAACAGCACATCACACCACCAAACTTGTGACCCGTTGGTGGGTATCTTCTGGCAATCTGACGGTGATTACGCTCATAACGCCTCCTTGATGTGAACTGCTTACACGATTAGTACATATTAGCTTGTGAATGATAACTTCTGCATTTTGCTCTAAACTAGACTTTAGACTAAAGTTACCTTTCACTAAAACAGGTTTAACAGACGATGATTTCCCCCATCCTCCGTCAGACATCCGCCTTAATCCTTGCCCGACGGCAACCCGAATACCGCCGTTTCCTGCACACTCGCATCGACTTCGGCGAGCAACTGATCGGCATCAAGGGCGCACGCGGTTGTGGCAAGACCACCGTGCTGCTGCAACACGCGCAAAGCTGCGGCTTGGAAGCCTCGCGCATCCTGTACATTGCCTGCGACCACCCGGCGATGGTGGATGTGGATTTGTATGCCTTGGCGCAAACCTTTTACCAAGAAGGCGGGCAACTGCTGCTGATCGACGAAATCCACAAGAGCAAGGGCTTTGCCGTTCACCTCAAGGCGATCCGCGATACCTTTGATTTGCAGGTGATCTTTTCCGGCTCGTCGGCGTTGCGGCTAGAACACGAACTGGCGGATTTGTCGCGGCGTGCGGTGGTACATGAGCTGCCGGTACTGTCATTGCGTGAATTCATGGAAATCGAAACCGGGCAACAGTTCACGGCTTATGCCCTGCCCGACATCCTCGCCAATCACGCCAACTTGGCGGCAAACGTCATGCAAACGCTGCGCCCGATTGAACAGTTCAAGAAATACCTGCGTTACGGTGCTTACCCGTTCTACCGCGAATCGCTGGACAATTACACCAGCAAGCTGCTGGAAGTGATCAACCTGACGATTGATTCCGACCTTGCCAGCCTCTACAGCATCGCCCCCGACAAACGGGATAAGCTGAAAAAGCTGCTGTACATGCTGTGCAGCACTGACCCGGTGGAGTTGAACATTTCCAAACTGAGCGCGGGGGTGGGTACATCCTGGCCGACGCTTTCGCGTTATCTCGACAGCATGAGCGCGGGCAGTCTGGTGCATATTGTGCGTGGTGGCAGCGGGATGCGCACCGTCAACAAGCCGGACAAGCTATTGCTGGATAACACCAACCTGTTTTACGCGCTGTGTGCCAGCCCCAATGTCGGCTCGCTCCGTGAAAGTTTTTTTGTTTCACAACTGAGTTACCAGCATCAGGTGCATTACCACGACAAGGGTGATTTTGTGGTGGATGAACGTTGGGTGTTTGAGATCGGCGGTGCTGGCAAAACCCTCAAGCAGCTTGCCCAGCACCCAGAAGGCTATGCGGTGGTCGATGATGTGGTCATCGGCGATGGCAGGCGGATTCCGTTGTGGTTGTTTGGGATGTTGTATTGAGTGCGTCAAGCAAACGGATTCACAATCCGCACATTACCGATCACCCGCCCATCCTGCATGTCTTCCGACAACAGCACGGTACAAGCACTTTTCTGCGCCATGCGTACAATCAGTGAATCCCAAAATGAAAAGTTGTGTAGGCGATGCAAATCAATCGCTTGCACAATATCGTCAGGTGC
Organism: Candidatus Thiothrix putei; assembly: GCA_029972225.1. NCBI lineage: Bacteria > Pseudomonadati > Pseudomonadota > Gammaproteobacteria > Thiotrichales > Thiotrichaceae > Thiothrix > Candidatus Thiothrix putei. The sequence continues at coordinate 3,963,387 of CP124756.1, read as the reverse complement.
AATACTAAACACATCCGCACGCGCACTGAGCAATTCGATCTTGCGACGGGCGGTTTCTACAGGTACTGACAGTTTGCGTGTGGCAGCGGCAAAATATTCCTGCAACACCTGCGTGGAAATAACCGCATTGCCGGTTTGCCAGCCGGATTTCAACAGGGCGAGGGCTTGCGCCTGCTTCTCCGGCTCTTTGCTGTCATCGGTGTAGAGCAGGATATTGGTATCGAGAAAGCTACGTTCTTTCATGCAATTCATCCCGATTGAATCTCCAGCCGTGCGAGTTACCCTGCCCACACAACGCGGCGAATTCATCGAAATCAGCCTCGGTTTTTTGCTGGCGGGTTAAGTGTTCCAGATATTCGCGGATAATCTGATTCAGGCTTTTGCCCATCGTCGTAGCAACCCGACGGGCTTCTGTCACAAGCGTGTCGTCAACAGACAGAGTGATATTCATGGCACAGTCTCCGTGTACACGTAATATGTGTATATTGGAATGGGTTTGCTTGACTTGCAAGTGTGTGACTATAAAACGTTCAACCGCTTGTGATTAGGAAAAGATCGGCTAATACACCGTCTTTGCCCCGCTTCCGCGCTTGTGCCGCATTGTCATACACAATCAACAGTGCATCCTGCCCATCCGCCTGCTGCCACAAACACATGCCTTCGGCATGGTCATCGCCGTGACCGTGGGGGATTTCAGTCACAATCTGTGAGGCTTCTGTTGTGACTAGGCTGTCAGCATTCGGGTTTGCCCCACCTAACCAACGGTAGACCCGCACCGGCCCGTCAATACTCATGGTTGGCCCTGCCAGAATCAGCAAATCATTGCCCTGTACGCACAAATCCCGCACCCCTAAACCATTGAGTGGCAGAAAATGCTTGCGGTAAGGGCGCTTGCCTTTACCTATCTTGACAAGCTGCAAGGTAGAGGGCGCATCATTATCGGCTTCCACCGCCAATTCCAGAATCACCGCCCAACCACGCAACACAGGGCCGCGCAAACCGAGAAACACGCGCTGACCCACCACGGCCAGCCCTTCGATGTCGAAACCGTTATCCTTACCGGGAATACGCAGGAATGCGCCGAGGTGCGGGTCATCGTGCAACGCATCCAGCAGCGCATTACCGTCTTTGTGGATCGGTAATTGTGCAGCAGGTGCTTGCAAGGTGGTGTTCCCATTTTCTTGCACCCATGGGATACGCGCTAACAAGTAACGGTTAGCGTCAGTATACCAGTCCGTGCCATAAAATAGTTTTTTTGATCAAGGAAATATGGTTAGATGACTGGTAACAAAAGCAGCCATGAGTAATGTATGACATTAAAAATCACTTTCACTGAGGATGAGATAGCGGAGCTGTTCTACTGGAAGGAGCGCCATCCTCATCCCAGAGTCCGTAAGAAAATGTCCGTGCTGTACCTGAAATCCCAACAGTTGACGCATAAGGAAATCAAACGATTGGAAAGGATTACAGAAGCCACGCTGCTTGCCTACCTAAACGCCTACCTACAACCTAACGGTTTAGAAGCTCTTAAAGAAATACGATTCAATAAACCACAGAGTGATTTGATGGCATATAAAGACAAGATTGAAGCCTATTTTCGTGAATATCCCCCCGCAACCAGCAAGGCGGCAGCCGCTAAGATTGAGGAGCTGACAGGCATCAAACGCAGTGAGGACAGGGTACGTGTCTTTATGAAGAAAATAGGGATGGACATCCATAAAGTGGGGATGATACCCGCCAAAGCTGATGTGGAAGCACAAGAAAAGTTCCTAGAAAATGAACTAAAACCGCGCATTCAGGAGGCTAAGGAGGGCAAACGCGCCCTTTTTTTGTCGATGCCGCCCACTTCGTGTTAGCACCGTTTCTGGGGTTTTTGTGGTCATTTTCCCGCGTATTCATCAAAGCCCCCTGTGGTCGACAACGCTACAACGTATTGGGCGCACTCAATGCGATAACGCTACAACTCATCACGATCACTAACGACTCCTATATCAACGCTAACAGCGTGTGTGAATTATTGGAAAAAATTGCAGCGTTAGCACTCAAAATACCGATCACTTTGGTCTTGGATAATGCCAAGTATCAACGCTGTGAAGCCGTGTTTGCCTGTGCGAAAAGGCTCAATATTGAACTATTATTTTTACCGACCTATTCACCCAACCTCAATCTGATTGAACGGTTGTGGAAGTTCGTCAAGAAAAAATGCTTGTACTCGAAATACTATGATAAGTTTCCCGCTTTCAAGGCGGCCATCACCAACTGTCTCGACAAGCTGGATACCGATCACAAGAAAGAACTGACCCAGTTGATGACAACAAATTTTCAAACCTTTAAAAATGTTCAGGTCTTGACGCTGTAAGGTATAGTCAGCGTTGCCAGCCGCTCAATGCCTTTGCTGGCATTACCGGATTTGGGCTGTTTACGTTTAAGGCTGTGCGAACCAACCAGCCACAAATAACCATCGGCACAGGCCAAGCCTTCCACATCGACTTCGTTGTCATCGGCATCCATGGCGACGGGCAGTTTCACATAATCGTGCAAATTGATACGGGTGTGGGCGGCATAATGCGGGTTGCCATCCGGTGTTTCACCTTGGTAGGTGAGGCGTTCCAGATGGGTGGTTTCGTCGTTAGCAACCCACAAGGTATCACCGATTGGCACGACGGCAGAAAGGGCATCGCGGCACGCCAACGCCGGTGGTGCGAAGGTAAGCTGAACAGGCGTCATGGTGTGTCTCCGTTGCATCACAGGTTCAAATTCACCAATAGCCGCCCCTGAATGCGCCCTGCCAAAATGTCTTTGGCGGCTTGCGGCACTTCTTCCAAGGCAATCGCGCAACCCAATTCGGCATAGGCACTCGGTGGCATGGCAGCAGCAAGGCGTTCCCATGCACGCAGCCGCCGTTCTGCTGGGCAACTCACTGAATCCACCCCGCGCAGGCCGACATTGCGTAAAATGAACGGCATGACTGTGGTGTTCAGCTCAAAACCTCCGGCTAAACCGCAAGCCGCCACCGTGCCGCCGTATTGCATTTCAGCCAAAACCCGTGCCAAGGTGTTGCCACCGACCACATCCACCGCACCGGCCCAGTTTTGGCTTTCTAAGGGATGTGCCGGTCGGCTCATTTCTTCGCGTGAAATAAAGGCTTTTGCGCCCAAACCCGTCAGGAAATCTTGCGTTTCCGGGCGACCGGATACCGCCGTGACCGCGTAGCCGAGTTGTGACAGCAGCAATACCGACACGCTGCCCACACCGCCTGCTGCACCCGTGACGACCAGGTTGCCGGAATCGGGGGTTACACCCGCTTCTTCCAGCGCCATCACACACAACATGGCGGTAAAGCCTGCGGTGCCGATGATCATTGCTTGTTTGGCATCCAAGCCCGCTGGCATGGGGACTAACCAATCGGCTTTGACCCGCGCTTTCTGGGCAAAACCACCCCAGTGGTGTTCGCCGACCCCCCAGCCGGTGAGGATCACCTGATCACCCGGTTTGAAGCGGTCGGATGCGGATTCGGCGACTGTCCCCGCAAAATCAATCCCCGGAACCATCGGGAAGTTGCGGATAATTTTGCCAGTACCCGTGACCGCCAGCCCATCTTTGTAATTGAGCGATGAATAGGCAATGTCGACTAAGACTTCGCCTTCAGGCAAATTGTCAACATTAAGGCGGCGGATTTCTGCGTGGGTTTTGCCTTCCACCTGACTCAGGATAAGTGCTTTAAACATGAGAGCCTCCTTGGAGTTTTGTTATGCTTGCTTCGGTTTCGGCAATAATACGTTCCATGCGTATTCTTTCCTCTACATGCGTTTCAACATCGTATTGCTCATACAGGCGGTTTAATTTATCCACCAAAGCGGCACAACGCTTTTCCCGTATTTTACTCAGCATGGGTTCTATCAATTTATTTTCCATACTATCACTAAGCCCTGACAACAGGGTAATAACCGCGAGTCCACTACCGCCCAGCAACGCAATCACCAAACTGCTCTGATAGGTTTTCAACCATGTGGGAATCGAAATTTCCATTGGAACCAGACCTAGCAGCAGGAAATAAATGCTTACGCCACCGATTGCTCCCACAAAAATAGGCATAAGCCTTAACGTCGGCGGCGAATGGTGCTGCTTTTGCCGCCAATAATACCTAACAGACAGTATAACACCGCCCATCATTCCGCCCACCACCGCCAATAGCAGATGGAATACCGACCATATCACCTGAATGCGGGTCTGCGCCCCAGTCAAGCGGGCGGCACTGGCGTCAATGTCAATCTCCCCGGCAGCCAATGGAATTAAACGGGCGTCGATATGCGATTTGCCTTCAGGAAAACACACGGTTCTCGTAGCATTGTCAAGGAGCTTGCAGCTATCAACCATTAACCCTACCCGATCACTTACCCGGTATTTCTGCTAAATACGGAGAAAAATTGGATTACTCCAATTGTTGAATCACCTATAGACGTATCTTCATGCTGTCAAGGGTGGAAATTCCCACCTTGTTACGCCCCTGCCAAATAGTGACACTGATACCAAGGTTCTGAGTGTCATTGAGGGGTGACCAAATGTCAGCAATAGATCTAGCAAGCTATGTGCAACGTCGGATGAAAACCTTAAATATCAGCATGAAAGACGCTGCCACACGTTCGGGGTTATCCCGGCAGACGTGGCACAAGTTAATGCGTGCCGAAATCCAGGAAGCGAAAGTGTCTACCCTGATCAAGGTGGCGGCTATTTTGCGCATATCCGTTCCTTTATTACTGGATATTTATTTCCAATCAAGAACGTCAGCTACACCAGTACAGACAATTCCAGTGGTAAGGGAATTTGAGTCAACGTTGTGAAATGGCACCGCGACACCCCAGATGTCGAGTTGTTTGGGTAATAATCCCAAGGTTTCTCCCAGCGCCAGCACTTCTGCAATACCAAAGCCGTGGGATGAAGTGGGGAATTCAAGTAACGCTAATTCCTCTGGCTGGAGCTTGAAGAGCATCCCCGGCGCATGTTGGGTGGAAATGACTGCATCAATCAGCATCACATGGTCATAACCGTGCCAGTGTTCCAGTAAGCTCATGCCGGGGCGATCCAGTTTTTGCAGTGTCAGGATACCTGCTGCCTCCTGCGCTTTCACCCACGGTTCTTCCTGTAAGCTATCAATCGCCAGCCAGCCTGCCTGATCATCCCCAAACGGTGAGCCGATGCCGATAATGGCGGTTTTCACGTGCGCGTGACCTTCAGCCGCAAAAAATGCGTGGCACACGAAATGCACGGGTCGTAATTGCGGATTACCTGCTCTGCCCGCAAGCGCAGTGCCGCATCGTCATTGTCCAGCCCGAAAGCGTGTAACGACTGGTGCAAATCCTGCTCCATCCGTGCCTGATTCTGGCTGGTGGGCGGCACAATCCGCGCGGTTTTCACCGTGCCATCGGCATGAAAATCATAGCGATGCCACAACATTCCGCGTGGTGCTTCGGTGCAACCAAACCCGGTACTTTCACGCGGTGTAAACGCAACATACGGCTGGTCGGGCAGGGTGTAACTGTCCAATAAGCGCAAGGCCTCATCAATGCAGTAAGCGATTTCCAGCGCCCGTGCTGCCATGCTGTGGAACATATTGCGGCTGGGGAATTGCACCCTGCTGCCTGCCAGTAGCGCCAGCAAATGCGCAGGCAATTGCTCATGCAACACATTGACCCGTGCCAATGGCCCCACCAAATACGCCTTGCCGTGCAAATGCGCGTGTAGCGCGGTGGAATGCGGTACTTGAAATTCCTCAAAATGCTGGGCGTAGTCCGCGATGTCAATTGCCAACCCTGCATCAGACACAATCCGCCCCTCATTGAATGGGTATTCATCGGGGTGTTGCAAGGCGACTGATACAAAATCCTGCTCATCAGCAGGCATCGGCAAACGTACCACCCAGCGTACCAATTCGTAAGCGTCTTCCTGCGCGGCAGCCAGTTCCGCCCGCAATGCCTGCATTTCGGCGACCGGCGGTGCAGCATAAAACCCGCCGACACAGGTATTCACCGGATGCACTGAACGCCCGCCAATCACGCGCATCAGGCGATTGCCCAAACCTTGCAACGTCAGCCCGCGCTTGACCACATGGGGAAAGGTTTTTGCCATTGCCAACGCGGAGTCAAACCCCAAAAAGTCCGGTGCTGCCAGCAAATGAATGTGCAAGGCATGGCTCTGAAGCCATTCCCCGCAATATAGCAAACGCCGTAAATCCCGCGCCCAGGGGCTGATGGTCACGCCAAACGCCATTTCAGCCGCATGTACGGCGCTCATTTGATACGCCACCGGGCAAATGCCACAAATGCGGGCGGTAATGTCGGGTACTTCCTGACAATCGCGGCCTTCCAGCAGTTTTTCAAACAAGCGCGGCGGCTCGAAAATGCTGAATTTAAGGTGGGTAATCGCACCCTTATCAATGTCGAGTTCCAGCGCCCCTTCGCCTTCCACGCGGGTGAGAATGGGAACGCGAATGCTGAGCTTACGGGATTCCGGCATAAATCACTCCTTGCGGGCCGTAGCAGCCGTAACAACCGCGCCCAAATGCTGGGCAAATCGCCCCGCAACCGGCGTGCGTACTTGGCCCTAAGCACGGTTTGCCTTCGGACACCAACACGCACACATTGCCTCGGCGTTTGCATTCGGCACAGACTTTTTCTTGAGGGATGGCGAGGGTTGCGCCGTGCACTAAACTGCTAAGCGCTTGCAGCACTTGCTGGGTATTGACCGGGCAACCCCACAATTCCAGATCGACTTTGACGTGTTGGGCAATCGCAGTGGCGGTGTCAAGGCTATCGAGGTATTCGGGGTGGGCGTAAATGGCTTGATGCCAGCCCTGCGCGTCCTGCAAATTGCGCAAAGCTTGCACCCCGCCCGCCGTGGCACACGCGCCCATCGTGATTAAATAGCGGCTGTTGGCACGGACTTCCCGAATGCGTTGCACATCGTGGTTGGTATTAATGCTGCCTTCCACCAAGGCAATATCAACCAGCGCGGTTTCAGCCAACATGCCCGCTTCGGCGAAATGCACGATATTGACCCGTTGCGCCAGTTGTAACAGCGCCTCCCCCGCATTCAATAAGGCTAACTGACAGCCATCACACGAGGAAAATTTGTGTACCGCAACCGTTGGCAGTGGCATGTCAAAACCCCTTCAGCCCTAACAGGTGGCTGAGTTCTGGTAACGGGTAAACCGGGCCGTCTTTGCAGATAAAGCTGCTGCCGAATTGGCAATGCCCGCAATGCCCGACGGCGCAGTGCATATTGCGTTCCATGCTCAACCAGATGTCATGGTCGGGCAAACCGCGTTCCTGCAACGCCCGGGCGGTGGCTCGCATCATCCCTTCCGGGCCACACAACATGGCGACCGCATTGGCGGGGTCGAATTGCGCTTGCCCAATCAATTGCGTGACTAGCCCAGTGTTGAACGGCCAGCCTTGCCCGGTTTGGTCAGCCGTGAGCAATACTTGGGTATTGGGAGCTGCCGCCCAGGTGTCGTATTGCCTGCGCCAAATCAAATCGTGGGTGTGTTTCACCCCTTGCATAATGATTAAACGGGCGTAATGGGCGCGTCGCCGCAATACATAATGCACCACCGATACCACCGGCGCACAACCCAAGCCGCCGGTAATCAGCAAGACATCACGCCCTTGCGCTGCCGCCATCGGCCACCCTCGCCCGAAAGGGCCGCGCAACCCCAAATAATCACCCGTTTGCAATTGCGCCAACGCTTTGGTGACGCGCCCCACAACCCGCACGGTGTGATCAATCAAATGCGTGTCTTTCGGGTCAGAGGCAATCGAAATTGCGACTTCGCCCACCCCATGCAGGTACAGCATATTGAATTGCCCCGCGTCAAAGTGGTAACGCGCATGGTGGGCAAGATCGGTGAAGCGCAGCCGTAGGGTGAAAATATCCGGGGCTTCTTGCACCCGTGCGACGATTTGCACTTCGTGTGGTAAGTAATCATTGGGTTTCATACCAGTTGTTCCACCTCAGCGGTCAAATCAATCCCCGCCGGACACCAGCTAATGCAGCGCCCGCAACCCGTGCAGCCACTGCGCCCGAATTGCTCATGCCAGCCTGCGAGTTTGTGCGTCAGCCATTGGCGGTAATAGTCGGTGGCATTGCTGCGAATTTGCCAGCCGTGGATGTAGCTGTGACCGGGTTGAAAACACGAATCCCAGCGGCGTTCATGACGGCTGGTGTCGCCATCCAGATCCGGGATTTCCACCGCTTGATGGCAGAAACAGGTGGGGCAAACACTGGTGCAGTTGCCGCAAGCCAGACAGCGTGCGCCAACGGTTTGCCAGTGCGGGTGGTTAAGATGCGCAAACAACGGCGGTTTAGCGGGCAAATGGCGTTGCTGCTGGGTCGCGGCTTGCATTCGCTGCTGGGCGGTGTGTTGTTGCGCATCACTGGCGGGGGTAAGCGGCAATTGGGCGGCAAGGGTCGCGCCTGCCGTGGAGCCGCTACTCAGCAAAAAACCTGCCGCAATTTCGCTTAATAACAGGTCGTAAGCTTGGCGAATGTCAGGGCCATCGCCGGTTGATACGCAAAAACAGGTGGCAGCGGCGTGGGTGCAATTCACCCCGATTAGCAGCAAGTTCTCCCGCCGCACTTGGTAATACGGGTCGACATGCTTGCTGTGTAAAAAATGCTGATCTTGCAGCGCGAGTGCAGCAAGGTCACAGGCACGCACCCCAATAATGGCGGTTTTTTGCGGCTTGGGCAGGGTGGCTTGAAAACGCAAGCGCCCGCTCTGGTCGCGTTGCACTGTCCACAAATTTTCTTGCGGGGCAAAGGTATACGGTTTAATGGCGGATGCACCATTGCTCCAATCGAACCAATAAGGCGAATCGGTTTGCTGTAAGCGGTAATGCGCCGGTTGTTGCTCATCCTGCCAGCCTTGGGGCAGTTGCGTGACGCTGTGTAAGTGGTCGAACACGATTGCGCCTTGGCGGATTTGCGGGCCGACACAATCGTACCCCGCTTGTGTTAATGCACGTAGCAGGTGGGGGAAGTCTTCCCGCGCAAAAAAATGATTCATGACTACACATGCTCAATTTGAGTCTTCTACTGAGTTTAGTGTGTTTGCCTGAAAATTGTTATTAATGATGCGTCATTTCGTCATACCCAAGTACAACGCCGGTAATTTTTCCGGCAAGCGCGTGATATTGTCCAGCACCAGATAATGTTTTGCCCCAAAAATGCGCTCCACGTACTGGTCAGCGTGTGGGTCAAGCGTCATGCAGAAGGTGCGGATACCGCGCCGTGCCAATTCTTCCACTGCCCGCCGGGTGTCGTGACGCAAATATTGCGGGTCACGCACGTCGTTATCCGTCGGTTCGCCATCGGTGAGCAGCAGGATCAGCTTTTTCTGACTGGCGCGTTGGGATAGTAATTGTCCGGCATGGCGCAATGCTGCTCCCATGCGCGTGGAAAGCTTGCCACCCATGGCGGCTAGTCGCCCTTTTACAGTGTCGTTGTAGGGCGCATCAAAATCCTTGAAGCGGAAATATTCCACATCGTGCCGCCCGTTGGAGTCGAAGCCGTGAATCGCAAACGGGTCGCCAATCTTGTGTAACGCTTCTGCGAGTAAAGCGGTAGCTTCGCGGGCAAGGTCAATCACTTTCACGCCTTCGGCAGCGCCCCGTGCCTGATCATTGGTGGATTCCGACAAATCAATCAGCAATAGCACCGATAAATCACGGATCTGCAAACGGGTGCGGATATTAATACGCGGGTTGGGTTGCTTGCCCATGCGAATATCCACCATCGCTTGCACAGCGGCGTTCAGGTCAATGGTGTCGCCGTCTTCGACATTGCGCTGGCGGATCACACCTTGCGGTTGCGCGGCTTCGATCAAGCGTTTCAGGCGTTGGATAATCGGTTTGTGCTTTTCTACCGCTTGCTCAATGAGGTCGGTATCACCGCGTTTGGGGCGTTTTTCCAGCACTGTTACCCAGTTGGGGCGTTCCAGTTGCGTCTGGTAATCCCATTCGGGGTAATGCACGGGCGATGCCACCGGCTCTTTGCCCTCTTTTTCATTGAGGGTCGTGCCGTCATCATGGAAAAATTCGGTTTCCAGCACCCAGATTTCCTGCGCGTCATCGCCTGCGTATTCCACGTCCAGCCCCATGACCATTTCCATCATGCTGACGTATTTGCGCACTTGCTGGGTTTGCCCCGGTAGTAGCACGGTGTTTTCAGGGTCTTCGGGGGATTGCCACAGGTAGCGGTTATCGTCACGGTACGGGTTGGTGGGCTGATCCTGACGCGGGTTGTATTTGAAATCCAAAGCTTTTGCTTGCTCCGCCAATTGCAACCCAATGTCCAACGCCAAGGTTTGGTCGTTTAAACGCTCGGTGTGTTGCGCAAACAGGGCAGTGGCAGCTTCCACCAGCGGGTGATCATCGCGGTAATCTTTGTCCAGCAAGCCACGCGCCATGCGCCCTAACACACTCGCGGCACTGTTGTCTTGCGAATCCGCCGGTAACAGGTTTTTCCACAAGGTCAGCAAGCCGGGGAAATCCTTCACCGCCAGTGTTTCCACCCGTGCGTCTTCCACTACGCCGACCATGGCTTGTTGCAACGGGGTCAATCCTTGGGCATCGTCATAATAACGGGAATACACGATATGCGCGGCGGTGTGGGCGGCAGCAGCGCGGTACACATCCATGCCGTTGGCTTTTTCGCCATTGGGCAGGGTGAAATCGTCAAACGCATCCGGCAAATGGATGAAATTCGCTTCGATATACGGGCGGTAGCCTTCGCGGGTTTCAAAGTCGCCGGAGGTCGGGCGCAAGAAAAAGTCACGTCCCCACAAGGCGCGTAAATACATGATCAGGCGGCGTTGCACATCGACGAACAATACCCCGCGCTGCTCTTTCTTCAGCACGTTCATGGCGGAATCATTTTTCAACCCGAAATATTCCGCCTGCCCGTTAAAATCGTTGCGGTAAGCGGAAACGCCCCACATTGCCCAGCGCCGCAAGCCGCCCAGCGTTAGGTGCGCTAACAATACATCGAGCTTTTCCAGCATCGGGCGCAAAGCACGCGGGGCTTGCGCTAACAGATGGTTCAACAGGCTTAAGTAGCCTTTGAACAGTTCCAATTCGCCCATCCGCGCTGCCGCTGTGGGTGCGGTGGCAAACAGCAGCACCAAAACACTGGCACTGGTTTTGGAGAACATCTGGATGGAGGCGGACAACAGCTCGGAAACGGCTTGTTCCCCCACTTCTCTGGCAACCAGCGGCGCCGCTTCCAAGAAAGATTCGACCAAATCCGTGCCGCGCCCCAGCGATTTCAGCCCGGCAGCACCGCGCAAATAGGTATCCAGCCCACGTGGGGAAAACACCCGTGCGGCTTCTTGCCAGTTGGCTTCCAGCACTTCGTTGGTGGTATCGCCCAAATCATCAATAATGTCCTGATAATCGCTGAGTTGTAACGCCATCAAAGTACTCCTTATTACCTTACACCTTGCAGAATTGTTCTGGCAGAACGGACGAATGGTGATGGGTAATGAGCCACTCTCCGGCACGCGGACGGTACACAAAGGTATACCGTGCGGTCACTTTGCGCCCGTCAGCAAACACAAAGGAATACGTACCCATATCCACCGCCATATCCCAGCCGACTTGCACGTGACGTTCGGTCACGGTTCCGCGTGGTGAACCAGCGAGGAAATGCTTGAAATAGTCAGCAATCGACTTGTGCCCAACGTGCGGCTCATCGGCAACCGTAGGCAGCAATACCGCATCATGGCTGTAACAGGCAACCACAGCATCGACACTGCGGGTATGCAAGGCAGCATCCCAACGTTTGAACAGGGCATCCACATCCACGGGTGGCGGGGTGGTATTGCCAACATAAGCCCCGGTGACAGCACCACGCGGAGCGCGTGACTGCATGGAAGCGGAAGTGGTTACTCTGGAAGTCATGGTGTCTTCTCGCAGGTTAATCAGGCCAAACACGCTCAGGGTGCAACGGGAAACCCGGTTGGTTCAGGTCGGCTGCGGCTGGCACGCTTGGTCGTGTCGCGGGTGCTTGCGGCGGTTGCGGTACATCAGCAACGGCTGGAACGGTCTCTTCAGGAGATGCTGCCGCTTCGTGTGCTACCGCTGCTTCGGCTTCGGGTGCTTCAGGCACTATTGGTGCGGCTGCGGCAGGTTTCACCGCTTTGGGTTTGCTGGGTTTTGGGGTCATCTGCCAAACCTCGTGGTTAAACCAAGTTATTGTTGGGCGAAAGCATCAGCTTCGGCAGCGTAGGCATAGTCCGCATCCGTTAATGCGTCACCTTCCGCATTGATGCTCACGCTCACGTGATTGCGGGCGAAATTCAGGTTCGGATGCAAACCCGTGCGTTCGGAAAGCGCGGCAAGTTGATCCAAAAACGTGCGTGTTTCAGCGTAGGAAGCAAATTCATAACGGCGGGTCATTGCCGCTGGGCGTTGCTGGACATTCCATGCGCTGCTGGGTTGGGTTGCGGTCATGATAAGTTCCTCTTTAAGCTCCCTTCACCCCTTGCGGGGGAAGGGGTGGGGATGGGGGGGAAGGAAATACCTTCTTACTCCGACTTCGGCAAAATGGTTTCGACTTCAGAATGGACGCGGGCAATAATGTGCGCCGCGACCAAACCGTCACCGACGCGCTCACAAGCGTCAGCACCCGCACGTACCGCTGCGTTAACCGCGCCCGTTTCGCCGCGAACCAAAACGGTGACATAACCACCGCCAACGAATTGACGACCGATCAGCTTGACTTCCGCCGCTTTGGTCATGGCATCGGCGGCTTCGATAGCCGGAACGAGACCCCGTGTTTCAATCATGCCTAATGCAACACCTGTTACTTGTGCCATGTGTATTCTCCTTATAAACGCTTAACCATTAACCAATTACTGCATTGTCAACCGGCTGACCGGCTTTCGGCAGGATGCTTTCGACTTCAGAGTGGACGCGGGCAATAATGTGCGCCGCCACCAAGCCGTCACCGACGCGCTCACACGCATCCGCGCCTGCCCGCACCGCCGCATTGACAGCACCGGTTTCGCCGCGTACCAGCACGGTTACGTAACCGCCGCCCACGAATTGGCGACCTACCAAACGTACTTCAGCCGCTTTGGTCATGGCGTCAGCGGCTTCAATAGCCGGTACCAGACCGCGTGTTTCAATCATGCCTAAGGCAATACCAGTTACTTCAGCCATTTGAATATCCTCTCGTAAAAAATCAGTCATTACTCAACACAGCGGCGGTCATTCTTCCCAATGGTCGATAATGCCGCCGATGGTCAAATCCGTTAGCACCTTGGGATCTTTGAGCGCGTAACGCGCCGCTGATCCGCTGATGGTGAAAACCCACGCTCCGGGCGGTGCGCCCACCGGATCGCAAGCCACATTCTTAGCCCCCTTGCTGTCCACCAAAACCCGCAAGGACATAGCCTTCAAGCCAGGTACGCGCTGGGTGGCGACCAAATCAGACTGTACCCGCATGATTTCCATGTGCTGCTCCTTACTCGCCATTCCAGCGGTCGATAATGCCGACGATGGTGAGGTCGGAAGGATATTCCTTACTGCCAGCGGCTTCGCGAGCAGCAGAAGAACCCACACAAATTACCCAGTCACCGGGGACGCAACCGATAGCATCCACTGCCACTTGCCGCGCTCCGCCGACTTTTTCCTGTACCACCAACAAGCCCTTATGCCCCAGTTCGGCAAGGCGGTTGGTGGATACCAGTGTTTTTTCTACGCGCATGATCTTCATGCCACATCCTCCACGACTTCGACCGGGCTACCTGTCGGCGTATCCTGCACTGACAACTGGCACAGTAACAAACCCTGTTCCACCAATGCCGCGTAACGGTTGCGGATGGCGGCGGCAACCCGCTGGGCTTTCGCCACTGTGCGTTCGCGTGACCCCGGTACACCGGCATCGTAACGGTAGTGAATCGCTACCGGCACAGGCAGACCGTGTTTCACGTTCAAGCCTTTGAAAATCTTGATGCCGACATCCATATCTGCCACGCCTTCTTCCAGCGTGTGCAGGTGGGCGTAATACGCCACATTGCGGATTTGCACTTCCTCGAAACCATCCCCGACGCTGATGTAGCGTTCGGCGTGCCCGATGTCGGCGTATTGCCCGTTGTGCAAATCCACCACGTAATCCATCTGTGACAGGTTGTTGATCAGCAGGTTCGTCACCAGCCGTCGCATCCCGTCGTGAGGCGCACCTTTGCCGGTTCCCCAGCCGTGCTGGTTAATCGCGGCTTCGACCGCCTCGTGTACTGCCAAACCTGCTTGATCTGCTGACAAACCCAGCGTGGCATGGAACAGCACCTTGTTATCCACAAAGCGTTGCGGGGAAAGCTCACCTTCGCCGTCGGGAATGTGTACCCGGATGGCATCGGTGTCGGTATCCACCCCGATCAACAAAATATCTGTGCTGGCACCACAACAGAACGAATTCTCAATAGCCTGGCGGAACTGGTTTAGGCGATCCAGAGCCGCTGCCACCGCTTGATGGTCGTTACTCCCGTGGGCAGCACATCCCTCATGGCAGGGGGAACTGCTACTGGTGTGATACACCGCGATTTTCAGGTAACGAGTCCCTGCATCGACGGTGGTTGGCACACCTTCGCGGAAACGGCGTAATTCGGTTGCCATCCAGTGGCGCACGTCCGTTTCCACGTCGAATAATGCCCCGGCATACGCCTTGCGCCGGGTAAACGAGGTCAAAGGCAGACGCAAAATGTAGCGCATCAAACCTTTGAGGCGACCATCGGCACAGGGGCTGATGTCCACCGCGTGAAAGCCACAGTCGAGGAAGAAGTTGCGGGTATCCTGCACCGCTTCCACCTGTTGGCGTAAATCGTTGGCAAACTGTTCGGTTGCCAGCTTCAAAGCCTGAAACGTGCAATACGCATACAGGGCTTTCATGTCCACACCGCTGACCCATGCATCGTTGAGGATGCGTTCCGGCAAGCGGTAGCCGAGTTGGGCTTCCGCAATCGCTTGTGCTTGTGCGCTGAAACCTGCCCCCAAATGCAAACCGGCAATGGCTTGCAGGGCGGGGGCGATGGCTTCAAACCGCCCTTTGACCGTTTCCTCACAATGCGCCAAGCGGGCATTGGCGTGTTGGTTAGCCAACGGGTGGCGGTGAGAACCCACCGCCGCCGCGTTGACGGGTGTTAAGCGCGTCCCCGTTTCTACCCTTAACGCCACTGGCGTTGCGGGGTGTGTCACTTTGCGCGGTGTGTGTCCCTTGCCTTGGGTTTGGCGGGTCACACGCAGTGCTTGTTGCGCTTGACGGCTATTCACTTAACGACCCTCCTAACCTCTGGCTCCACCGGAAACGGTGATGAGCGCACCTTTGCCACTGTTGCCGCTGCTGCCTGTCACATTAGCGATAGGCGGTGCTTCGGGGCGTTCCAGTGACTTGTTGGCGTGAGCATTCACCATGGCCATCGCTGGTTGCATCCCACGTAAGGTCGGGTTGCGGTTTTGCGCCCACCGCCCTTCCGTACCGGTCATGCGTTGGCTGCGACCCCAGTCGTCACCCGTGATGCGCAGGTTGTCACGCCCGTCGCCGGTCACACGCGAGGCGGCTGGTTCGGCACTGGTCGCTACCGGTTCGCTGGCAACCGTGGCTGCTGCTGGCTGCTGGTAGCGGAATTCGGGTGTGCCGGAAACCACTTGGTTGCCACGATTGCCAGGGCCGGTAATGCGCCCCGCACCTTCGTAGGCATTGCCTGTTACCCGTCCGAGTGCTGCTTGTGCCGGTGATTGAATGCTGAAACTCGCTGCCGCTTGTTGGGCTGCTTGTTTCGCTTCTGCTACGGCACTGTCAGCACAGCCATGACACATCACCGGCGGCGGTGGCAACATGCGCCGTGCTTGCGCCACTTTCACTTTCAGCAAATGGTCAGCCGCGCATTCGTCACAGCAAAAGCCGTGTTCACCTTCGCCGTGATCATGCTCATGAGGGTGGTCGTGACCCTGCGCATGGTGCTGTTGTGGCGGTTCGCTTGCACAATACTGGGCAAAATGTTCCTTGCCGTAGTATTCAGTACCGGTGACGGGCAAGCAGCCGCCACGATCATCACCGGTGAGCTTTGGGCTGTGATCCACCCGATTGCCTGTCAGACTGCGCCCCGCAAGGGTTTGCATCGGATACGCTTTCGGTGGCGCACGATTTGCCACTTGGCTGTCGCCATACTGTGAACCGGTTACTTTACCCACTGCTGTTGCCTCGTTTCCTGTGACTTTTTCAGTACGATTGACGAGATTGCCGGTAATACGCTGTCCTTTCTGGCTGTTATCCTCCCCCACTTTGGCAGAACGCGCGGGTGCTTGCGTCTTGCAAATGAATTGGAATTGCTCGCTGGATACGTACTCCGTCCCCGTTACCGGGCGGCAACTGCCGTATTCATCACCCGTTACCTTGATCGAACGCCCGACTTCTGTCCCTGTCACTTCACGACCCGCGACGGTGTGCGTTAAGGCAACCTTCTGCGGCCCATTAATGGTTAGGCGTGCAGCACCGGCATCCGAATATTGCGAACCGGTAATGCTGCGTCCCGCGCCCGGCTCATTGCCGGTGACAGGTTGCAGGCGGGCTTCATCCACACCTGTTACCGTTAGCTGCTTGCGCGCCGTTGTCCCAGCCACTACCTTGGGAGCGCGAGTCGTTAAGCCTTTGTTTTCACAAAACGCTGAGAACTGCTCCAGCCCTAGGTACTCCGTGCCAGTGACGGCGCGGCAACTGCCCACTTCATCACCGGTCACTTTGCCGGAACGACCGACTTCCGTACCGGAAACTGCCAGACCGCCACCTGTTACGGTTAACCCGACTTTCGGCGGATTCGGTTCGGGACGTGTCCCGCAAATGGTGTCGAAATGGTCAGTGCCGAGGTATTCCGTTCCTGTTACCGCGCGGCAAGTACCAGCTTCGCCCCCCGTCACGGTATTAGCGGTAACACGACTCACCTGTGTGCCGGTCACTGCGTTTCCCAACAGGGTCTCGTCAACTTCGACCTTGGGGGGGACGCGCTGCGGACGCATTCGCCCGGTGGGACGCGGTGCGGCGGGTGCATCGGGGCGTTGCCCACGTGCCGCTTGTACACGGTGCTGGCGAGCAGCATCACGCCCTTGCGGGACGACACCCATGCGTGGGTTACGACCAACAGGACGGCTACCGGGACGACGTGGTACGGCGGCTTTGCCTTGCGTTGCCAGTTGTTGGCGACGGTTACGGCAAATGGCACGGACACTGTTACCACTCACACCCAAAGCGTTCGGATCAGTTTCGACCAGTTCGCACAGCGCATCCATCGCTTCTTCTGTCACCGGCTCACTGCCAAACAGACTGCCTAGATTGTCTTCCAAAGCAGTGCTGGTGGGGTAAGCGGCAACCGCAGGTGCGGGGGCTACTGTTGGGCGCGAGCGTTGCCGAGCTTGCACACCACTGCGTTGGGCGGCGATGCGGCGGCGTTCAGCCGCTTCACGCGCTTTGTTCGCACTGGCATTGATGGCAACGACAACAGCGGTGGACGGGGCTGCATAAGCTGCCACCGGGGCAGCTTGTGCAGGTTCAGGTCGGGTGGATGCCGCAGGTGCTGGCTTAACAGCTACCGGGCGTGACTGACCGGCACTGCGCTGGGCAGCAGCCCGCCGACGCGCGGCGGCTGCTTCGCGGGCTTTATCCGCGCTGTTTGCAGGTTGTGCTGGCATGGTGTCTCCTCCCTGTCAGTCGTTAAGCGCGGTACACAACAAACGATGTGCCTTGGCTTTGGGTGTAGTTGTCGTAACCGATCAGACGCACGTGGTGGTTGGGGTATTCCCGATGGCACGCTTCGAGTTCTGAAAGAATACGGTCAACGCTTTGCTCACCGAACATGGGCAGCTTCCACATGAACCAGTAATACTTGTGGGATCTGGCAGGCTCCACGTGTTCGATAGCTGGATTCCAGCCCTGTGACACGATGTATTGAATTTGCTGGCGGGTTTGGTCTGCCGTCAGCGCAGGCAAGTAAGAAAAGGTTTCGTACTTGACGGTTTGTTTGTAATCCTGAAAATCAGCCATGGTTTGCAACTCCTGTGATTAGCGGTTCTGAACATCAAGTTTGTCAACGGTGTCGAACTCGAACTTGATTTCTTTCCATGTTTCCATGGCGATCTTGAGTTCAGGGCTAGACTGTGCCGCTTTGGTGAGGATTTCCTTACCGTTGCGCTCCAGTTCAACACCACGGTTACGCGCTTCAACGCACGCTTCCAATGCCACACGGTTAGCCGCCGCACCTGCCGCGTTGCCCCATGGATGCCCTAATGTACCGCCGCCGAATTGCAGAACAGACTCATCACCGAAAATGTTCACCAGTGCAGGCATGTGCCAGACGTGGATACCACCGGAGGCGACAGCGAATGCGCCCGGCATTGAACCCCAGTCTTGGTCGAAGAAGATGCCGCGTGAACGGTCTTCGGGTACGTAAGATTCACGTAACAGGTCGATCCAGCCCAGTGTAGAAGCGCGGTCGCCTTCCAGCTTGCCCACCACCGTACCGGTATGCAGGTGGTCGCCACCCGACAAACGCAGTGCTTTGGTCAGTACTCGGAAGTGGATACCGTGGTGCGGGTTACGGTCGAGTACCGCGTGCATCGCCCGGTGGATGTGCAGCAACATGCCGTTTTTACGGCACCAGCGTGCCAGACCGGTGTTAGCCGTCATCCCGCCAGTCAGGAAGTCGTGCATGATAATCGGTGAGCCGATTTCTTTAGCGAACTCAGCACGCTCATACATTTCTTCAGGGGAAGGTGCGGTTACGTTCAGGTAGTGACCTTTGCGTTCGCCGGTTTGCGCTTCTGCGGTTTCAATCGCGTCCTGCACGAACAGGAAGCGGTCACGCCAGCGCATGAATGGCTGTGAGTTGATGTTTTCGTCGTCTTTGGTGAAGTCCAAGCCACCGCGCAAGCATTCGTATACCGCCCGACCGTAGTTCTTCGCAGACAAACCCAGCTTAGGCTTGATGGTGCAACCCAGCATGGGGCGACCGTACTTGTTCATTTTGTCACGTTCAACCTGGATACCGTGCGGCGGGCCATTACAGGTTTTCACGTAAGCAATCGGGAAGCGCACGTCTTCAAGACGCAGGGCGCGGATCGCTTTAAAGCCGAATACGTTACCCACCAATGAGGTGAAGACGTTGACTACCGAACCTTCTTCAAACAGGTCAATCGGGTAAGCGATGAAGGCATAGAAGCAGGTGTCGTCGCCCGGTACATCTTCGATCATGTACGCACGACCACGGTAGTAATCCATGTCGGTCAGCAAGTCTGTCCACACGGTCGTCCAAGTACCGGTGGAAGACTCTGCCGCAACCGCCGCAGCCGCTTCTTCACGGTCAATACCCGGTTGCGGGGTGATCTTGAAGCACGCCAGAATATCCGTATCCAACGGGATATAGTCAGGCTGCCAATAGGTTTGCCGGTATTCCTTCACCCCGGCTTCGTATTTCTTTGCCATCATCTTCTCCTTGCAGAAGTTGCTCTAGGGAATCTTGCTCTGACCTCGGTGCGTCAGATGGAGCAACTATAAGCAAGGGGAATGATCAACTAAAGTTAATTGTAAAAATTGTTTTCATAAACTTTGGTTAATGTTAATGGTAGGAATTAAGGGGCGTTAATGGTTCGTGGGGGCTTTGGTAGTTAACTGGCTCGGATCACCTGCCCGGTACGCCCGTCACGAATTTGGGTCGGCTGTAATTGCCCGCCCAAGGGCGCATCCAAGACAAACCCCAATTGCTGGTCAAATTGCTGGAGGATTTCTGTCACGTTGCGGGCGGGTTCTTGCCCATTCAAATTGGCACTGGTGGAAATGAGCGGATGCCCCAGACAGTGGCACAATTCCCGGCAAACAGGATGCGCTGTGACCCGCACCGCCAGTGTGTCGTGTTCGCCTCGAATGAGCGGGGAAACCTCAGGGCGCACGGGTAACAACCACGTCACCGCTCCCGGCCAAGTGGGTAAGATTTGTTGCAGTAACGCCGCTTCGAGCGGTAATAACCACGGCTCAAGCTGTTGCAAATCAGCCGCAATCAGGATCAGCCCTTTGTGTGCGGGGCGTTGTTTAAGCGTAAGAATGCGCTGCACCGCTTCAAGATTGGCCGGGTCACAGCCTAAGCCAAACACCGCTTCAGTTGGGTAAGCAATCACTTTACCCTGTTGCACTGCTTGGCAGGCCGTTGCAATGTTATTGCTTACAAAATGGTGCAAGGTGATTTCCTCGTGTTGGCGTTAGCGTTTTTCCCGGTGTCGATCATACCAAAGAACTCCCCAGCGGATGGCTAAACCCACCAGGGTCGCCCCGACAAGCAGTGGCCATGCACTGGGTAACAGCGCAGAAAAGAACAATACAAATACCAATAAAATCGCCAATACAGCGGGGTCACAGCTTAAGATCGACTGCTTGGGGGGGAGCGTGTGTTCCATCGGTTTTGCCTCGTGTTGATCATCGTGCTGTGGTTGCGACATAGTAAATTCCTCGAATTGAGGCGCACTATAAATTAGCTTGACAATCAACTAAAGTTAATCATTAATATTGCTTAGATTAACCTAAGTAAATGTAAATGCTCTTGATAAAGCGGACTTAATGATGAACCTGCGCCACATTACCCTGCACCAGTTGCGCCTGTTTTACAGCGTAGGCAAGCACTTGTCGTTTACGCGGGCAGCGGAGGAATTGCACCTGACCCAACCGGCGGTGTCTATCCAGATTAAACGCTTGGAGGAAAGTGTCGGCATCCCGCTGACGGAACAAATCGGCAAGCGTTTATTCCTCACCGAAGCCGGGCGTGAACTGTTCGAGGCATGTCGCGATGTCCTAGACCGTTTGCGGGTGCTCAACGACGACATGATTGGTATGGAAGGGGGCGTGAAAGGCCCGTTGAATATTTCCGCGATTACCACCGCGAAGTATTTCATGCCGCATTTACTCGGCACGTTCCTCAAGGATTACCCACGGGTGGAGCCACGTCTCACCATTACCAACCAAGCGAAAGTGATCCGCCGTTTGGAGGATAATCTGGATGACTTGGTGATCATGGGGACGATTCCCACCAGCGGTAATCTGGAACTCGCCGCTGAATATTTCCTTGATAACCCCATTGTGGTGATTGCCCCACCCAATCACCCCTTGGTTGGGGAGCGCAACATTACCTTGGAACGCATTGCCCAAGAACGCTTTTTGTCACGGGAGGAGGGTTCCGGCACACGTGCAGCCCGCATCAAACTGTTTGCCGAACACGGGCTGGAAGCCAATATCTACATGGAACTTGGCAGTAGCGAAGCCATCAAGCAAGCGGTCATGGCAGGCTTGGGCATTTCGGTATTGTCGTTTCACAATTTGCGCCTTGAACTGGAAGCGGGTTTGCTCGCCATCTTGGATGTGCAACATTTTCCGCTCATGCGCGGTTGGCACGCGGTGCATTTGAAAGGGAAAAAGCTTTCCAATACCTCCAAACGCTTTCTCGATTTTCTGTTACAAGACGGGGCGCGGATGTGGGAAGACATCAACGTTAAGCGTTTGCACCTGCCAACCTCGCTTTTGAACCCAAAACTTGAGCCTGATGCCGATGAATAATGTCACTTTGCGCGTGTATTCCTTTATTGATTCGTTGCAACCTCAGCTTGCTTCGTACTTGGCGACTTCTTCGCAAGGCTTTTTGCCGATCCCCGGCGATGCCTGCTTGTGGATTGAAGTGGCACCGGGCATGGCAGTGCACCGCCTCAGTGACATTGCGCTCAAAGCTACCAATGTGCGCCTCGGTCAACAGGTGGTAGAACGCGCCTTCGGTTCGATGGAGGTTCACTACCGTAACCAAAGTGAAGTGACTTCAGCGGGCGAAGCAGTCTTGCGTGAAATTCATGCGGATGTCGAAAATCGCATGGCGTGCCGCGTCGCTTGGCAAGAAATCATCCGCGCCATTACCCCCGATCATGCTACCCTGATCAACCGCCAGTTGCGTCACGGTTCGATGTTGTTACCGGGCAAAAGCATGTTTATTTTTGAAACCGAACCCGCCGGTTATATTGTGTACGCTGCCAACGAAGCCGAAAAAGCCGCGCACGTCACCTTGGTGGATGTGAAAGCTTACGGCGCATTCGGGCGGTTGATTATGATGGGCAGTGAGGCGGAAACCGCCCAAGCCATGCAAGCAGCAGAACGCGCCATTGCCAGCATTAATGCGCGGGCGACGGCGTAACACGGGTGAATACAGAGGAATACCATGAGCGGAAAATACGAAGGTTTACATAACGATAAACAATTTGGCATGAGTCCGGTCGGGCGACTGATTCGCGATGCGTGGGTGTTTGGCTTACTGCCCGATACCGAACAGTGCGCAGGCTGGAATGCTGGAATGTTGCAAAACCTGTATGAAAAAGTCCATGCGGAATGGATGCAATACGGGCATTTGCCCAGCCGTCTACCACCGGAATTGCAGCAGCGGCACAGCGAATTGCATAGTCATGCGATTCGTGAGGCGAAAGCCAAGGGCTGGGATGCGGAATTGGGTGAGGGCGACTAACATGTACAACGTCCGTGACAATGTGCAAGCCAGTTTGGGGCATTTTCGCATGGAAAATTACTGGTTTCGTTACAGTAATTTCGTGCCGCGTTTGTTTAACTGGTGTGTGGAACTGGGGTTTGAGCCGGGAAAAATCATGCCCTCACGGGCGTTTTGTTCGGATGAGAGTCAAGGCTACCCGGTGATTTTGCTGGCAAAACATTTTGGGATATTTCCATTCAACCACGGGCAAGTGGGCGGGATTATGGCGTGTGACCGGCATGGCCCACACGCGCATCACGGTAAAGATTTGGTGATTGTGCATTCTAGCCACGTCGGTTATGACCCCGAAGCCATGACCTTTGGTTCTTATCGGCGCATCCAGACGGCGAATCACCGCTGCTCCAGTAACTGCGGCAAAATCCACGCCACGTTGGAATGGTATTTGCGCGAATACGAGTTTGCTTGCCAAAACATTTTCGTGGATATGCGGGCGGATCATTGCCGCTTGACCTTGGACAATCAATATTTGTCGCGTAGCCGGGAACGCAGTTTGGTGTTGCATCTGGAAAAAATGGTGGAACACCAGCATGACGGTGAAATGTTACCGATTGCCATGCAAAGCACGTCGCGCACGTTCATGGCGACCGACGCTTTTTTTCAGCACATGCGCTGGTTTTTCAACGAAGGCACGGGCAAGCAACCGCTTGGCGATGCCTTGTTGCCGGAATATTTCACCTACCACACCAGCTTGCGGGAAGACACCGACGGGTCACGCCAATTGGAGCAAAACCTGATCGGCGCAATGCCCTGGATTGTGACGTCTGCTGAGCCAATGCTGACGGCAGCGCAAGCCAATACGCAAGCCGAATTCGACCGTGCTTACCGCAGCATTTCACAAGATAGCGCGTATCGGGGGCGTAATTTGCTCTACATTGCAGGCTTGCATGTGGATATTTCACCGTCGCCGGAACAGGCGTTTGTGTTAACCAAATTCATTCCCTGGGCGGCGTATGTGCAATTGAAAAACGGTGAGCGCTATGTGCTGGAACAAGAGGCGCTGTTTGCGCGTTTGCAGGCGTGTAGCGCGGATAACCCGCAGCAATTGGGCTTGGATGCGGCGATTCAGATGATGGAAGACGAGGAAGAGATTTACCTGCATTTGCCGTATTAGTGCCGGTGTGAAAGAAAGCCAATAAGGGATAAAACGTTATGCAATTGATAGTTTTAGTAATTATGGTATTGCTGGCACTCTGGTTATTATTGACCAGTGGTGATCTCGGTTCTTTGCTGGTCGGGTTGCCGTTCATGATGTTGGCGCTGTGGAGTTATCGGTTGCAGCGCCATGCCCCTTATCCCTTAACGTTTTCATTCCTTGGCGCATTGCGCTTTGCGGTGTTTTTCCTACGCGAATCTTTGCGTGGTGGTTTGGATATTGCGTTGCGGGTGTGGCAACCGCGCGTGTCATTGTCGGTGGCGTTCTATGAATACCGTCTTATTTTTCCTCAAGGGCCAATCCGCTCGTTTTTTATGTATTGCATCAGTTTGTTGCCGGGTACGTTGAGTGTGTGCGTGTCAGAAAATGGTAAGTTGCGCTTGCATGTACTCGATGATCGTGGCGCAGTGGCGGAAGATTTAGCCCGTTTGGAGCGGCGGGTTTGTGATTTGTTTGCATTGCCTTGTTACAAGGGGGCGCTATGAATACGGTGCTATTGGCAGTAGTGGTGGTATTGGCGCTGGTGTTACTCATCAGTTTACTGATTATTTTATCGCGGGCGCGGTTGACTGACCGCTTGTTGGCGGTGCAATTGCTGGGAACCTTGGGTGTCGCGATTTTGTTGGTGCTGGCAGTGGTGATGCAGCAACGGGCGTTTTTGGATACTGCCTTGATTCTGGTGTTGTTGGCGGTATTGGTGACGGCAGTCTTTACTCACCGGCAGCGGGGGGGGAAATCATGATCCTTGACGCGCTTTCCGTGCTATTGCTGGTGCTGGGCTTGTTTTTCTTTGTGTCCGGTTTGTTGGGGTTATGGCGGTTTCCCGATACGTTTGCGCGGCTTCATGCCCTGACGAAGGCGGATAATTTGGGCTTGGGGTTGGTGATGACCGGCTTGCTCTTCCAAGTACCCGATGTGTTGTGGGCGATTAAATTCGTCTTGGTGTGGTTGCTGGCATTGGTGGCGAGTGCGGTGAATGCGCATTTGATTGCGGTATCCCTGCACCGGCAACAGGAGGGACACGATGAATCTGCTTGATGGCTTGTGGGGCATTTTGGATCTGTTGCTGGTGGCGGTGTTGTTGTTATTGGCAATGGCGGCGGTACTGAGCAGTGATCGGCGGCGTAGCATGATGCTGTTTATCGTGTTTGGTTTGGTATTGGCGTTGGTGTGGGCGCGGTTACACGCCCCGGATATTGCACTGGCGGAAGCCGCAATTGGGGCGGGGTTGGGCGGAGCGTTGTTAATGGCAACCTTGCGGCGCGATACGCATCAGCAGACCGATCAGTTTCCACAACACGCGACGGTGTTATGGGGTGCGGGCGTGTTGGTAATGGTACTGGGAACGATGATTGCGTGGGGCTTGTTCTCGGTATTGCCCACGGTGGAACAAACCTGGCGTAAAGGCGCGGCGGTGGATGCGCAATTGGCATTCAGCGGTATTAGCCACCCGGTAACGGCGGTGTTATTGAATTTTCGGGCGTGGGATACCTTGTTGGAATTGGCGGTGTTGTTGGCGGCCATTTTGGGGATTCGTGCCTTGGGGTATGTGCGTGCGGCGTATGTGACGGAAGCCGCATTCAGCCAATTGGCGGTGTGGTTGGTGCCCCTATTGATTCTAATGGCGGGTTATGTGCTGTGGGCGGGAGCGCATTCGCCGGGTGGGGCGTTTCAGGCGGGAGCATTGCTGGCGGGCGCGGGCATTTTGCTGCGTTTGGCGGGGTATTCCCATGCGGGTTTACCGACCACACGCTGGTTGGTGCGTTTGGGCTTGGTGGCGGGAACGGGTGTGTTTTTGCTGGTGGGTTTGGCGCTGTTGGGGTGGGGGCAGGGTTTCCTGCATTACCCGGTCGCTTATGCAAAATGGTGGATATTATTGATTGAAATGCTGGCTACGGTGTCGATTGGGATGACGCTGACGTTGGCTTTCATGGGCGGGATACCGGAAAAGGAGGCAGCGTAATGGTAGGGATCAGTGCAATCAATCCGCAGTTTTTGTATGGGTGTGCTGGCATTTTCCTATTCGCTATTGGTGTGTGGGGAACATGGCTACATGCCCATTATGTGCGCAAAATTATTAGCTTGAATGTGATGGGTGCGGGGGTGTTTCTGACACTGATCGCGGTGGCGTATCGCGGTGAAAATCTGCCCCCAGACCCTGTGCCTCATGCCTTGGTGTTGACCGGCATTGTGGTGGCTGTCAGTGCAACGGCGCTGGCATTGGTGATTATCCGCCGTTTGGAGGATGCAACCGATGAATGAAGCCGCAAGTGCCGTTTGGGTGATTAGCCTGCCGTTGCTGGGGGCATTGCTGGCAACGGTGTGGCGGCAACACGCGACAACGATTGGTTGGGTTAGCAGCGCGTTAACGGCGGGGTGTGCGGTCTGGCTGTTGTGGGTGGTGCAACACGCTGGGGTGCAAGAGCTGGCGCTGGGTGGCTGGGAAATCGGTCTGGGTATCAGTTTGTACGCGGACGGCTTGGCGGCAGTCATGGTGCTGATGAGCAGTCTGGTGGTATTGGGGTGCAGTGTGTATGCGCGGCACTATTTTCGGGCACCGCGTCAGCACGAATTGTTTTGGCCGTTGTGGTTGTTGTTAGCCACGGCGTTGAATGCATTGTTTTTGGCGGGTGATTTGTTCAATGTATATGTCACCTTGGAATTGTTGGGCATTTCAGCGTCCGCACTCGCCGCCTTAGGGGGGAAACCGGCGGCATTGCGGGCAGCCTTGCGCTATCTGGTGGTGGGGCTATTGGGGTCGATGCTGTATCTAATGGCTATCACCTTGCTGTATGCCGCGTATGGCACACTGAACGCATTGCAAATTGCCGAGGCATTGCAAGTTAACCCCTTGGGCTGGGCAGCGTTGTTGCTGATGTTGGCAGGGTTGGCGTTGAAAATGGCGTTATTCCCGCTGCATTTCTGGTTGCCTCCGGCGCATTCTAATGCGCCCGCGCCGGTGAGTGCGGCATTGTCGGCGTTGGTGGTGAAAGCAGCGTTTTATTTGGTGGTACGGCTGTGGTTTGACGTGTTTGCACCGTTGACGACACCGGTGCTGGCGAATGTTTTGGGCGCATTGGGTGCAATGGCGGTGTTGTGGGGGTCTTGGTCAGCGTTGCGGGCAGAACGCCTGAAATTATTGGCGGCGTATTCCAGTGTGGCGCAATTGGGCTATTTGGTGATGTTTTTCCCGTTGTTGATGGTGTTGGAAGGCGAAGCACGGCACTGGTTGTTTGGGGCAATGGTGTTGTTTGCACTGTCTCATGCGTTTGCGAAATCGGCGTTGTTTTTGGCAGCGGGGATTTTGCTGCAATACGCCGGGCATGACCGTATCCGCGAATTGAGTGGGACGACGCAAGCTTTGCCATTGACCACGTTTGTGATTGCGTTGGCGGGCATTGCCTTGGTGGGCTTGCCGCCGAGTGGGGCGTTTCTGGGTAAGTGGTATTTGTTGGATGCGGCGTTTAAGACGGGGCAATGGTGGTGGGTGCTAGTCTTGGTGGCGGGGTCGTTATTGGCAACGGCTTATGTGTTCCGTTTGTTGGGGCACGCTTTCGGGCATTTGCCAGCGGTTAAGCGCCCAGTCGTGGCGGCTACGCAGGAAATACCTGCCTTGGCGTTGGCATTGCTGGCAACCTTTGGGCTGGGCTTAGGCGCTATGAGTCTGTGGTCATGGTTGGCGCACACTGGCACGGAGGCAGGGCTATGAACGAGTTATTGAATGTTCTCACCGACGCGCTGGGGGAGAATTTACCGCTGTGGATTGTGCTGAGTTCGTTTAGCGTCGGATTGGTGATTTTCTTTGTGCAAGAAAGCAGCCATCGCTTGCGTACTACCTTGAATTTGCTGGCGGCAGTGGTGAAGCTGGCATTGGTTGGGGTCTTGCTGTGGGGGGTGTATCACGGGCAGGTGTACGAAGTGCGTTGGGTGATTGCGCCCAATTTGGAATTGCTATTGCACGCCGATGCGCTGTCGATGTTGTTTGTGACCTTATCCGCCCTGCTGTGGTTGGTGACAACGGTTTATGCAATTGGGTATCTGGAGCATTCCCCGCACCGCAGCCGCTTCTTTGGGTTTTTTAGCTTGTGCGTATCGGCAACCGTGGGCTTGGCGTTGGCGGGCAATCTGGTGACGTTTGTGATGTTTTACGAGTTTTTGACCTTGGCGACTTACCCTTTGGTGGCGCACAAAGGCTCGCATGAAGCTCGCAAAGCCGCGCGTTTGTATTTGGCTTACACCTTCACCGGTGGTTTGCTGTTGCTGGTGGCAGTGGTGTGGTTGAAGTCGATTGCCGGGCCGTTGACGTTCGTGCAGGGGGGGATTCTGGATGGCTTGCCTGCGGAAACGCACAGCGCTTTGCGTTGGATTTTCTTGCTGATGATCGTGGGTTTGGGGGTCAAAGCCGCCTTGGTGCCATTTCACGGTTGGTTGCCTAAAGCAATGGTTGCACCTGCGCCGGTCAGTGCTTTGTTGCACGCGGTGGCGGTGGTGAAAGCGGGGGCATTTGGGATTGTGCGTGTGGTTTACGATGTGTATGGGGTGGAATTTGCCGCTGTCTTGGGCGTATTAGTGCCGTTAGGAATAGTGGCGGCGTTCACGATTGTGTACGGCTCGACCTTGGCATTGTTTCAGGACGAGTTGAAAAAACGCTTGGCGTATTCGACGGTGAGTCAGGTGTCTTACATTGTGTTGGGAACGGCAATCCTAGGGCCGTTGGCAACCGTGGGCGGTATTGTGCATTTGGTACACCAAGGCATTATGAAAATCACCTTGTTCTTTGCCGCCGGTAATTACGCGGAAACCTTGGGGATTCATCGCGTCAGTCAAATGAACGGGGTGGGCAAACGAATGCCGTTAACCACGTTGGCGTTTACCTTGGGGGCGTTGGGAATGATC